>NZ_LKBR01000056.1:0-1032 GCF_002723595.1 Pseudomonas sp. ICMP 460 | reverse complement strand
ATGACCAACTTCTTCATGCGATACAACCGAATCAGGCTCCACAGCTACAACAACTATCTGTCGCCAATAGCCATGGAGCAAAAAGCGGCATAAACACCGTAATCGGTGTCCGGGATTACTTGACCAGTTCAGCTTGCTCGCGATTGCAGCGGGTCAGTCAATACAGTTGTCGACTGGCACACCGCCATCGGGAGCTAGCCCCCTCCCACACTTGACCTGCAGTGTTAAAAGCCAGCACTCAATCTACCTGCACACCACACAACCCCTGTGGGAGCGGGCTTGCTCGCGATTGCAGCGGGTCAGTCAATACAGTTGTCGACTGTTACACCGCCATCGGGAGCAAGCCCCCTCCCACACTTGACCTGCAGTGTTCAATGCCAGCACTCAATCTCCCTGCACACCGCATAACACCTGTGGGAGCGGGCTTGCTCGCGATTGCAGCGGGTCAGTCAATACAGTTGTCGACTGGCGCACCGCCATCGGGAGCAAGCCCCCTCCCACACTTGACCTGCAGTGTTCAATGCCAGCACTCAATCTACCTGCACACCACACAACCCCTGTGGGAGCGGGCTTGCTCGCGATAGCAGTGGCTCAGTCAATACAGGTGTCGACTGTTACACCGCCATCGGGAGCAAGCCCCCTCCCACATTTGCCCTGCAGTGTTAAAAGCCAGCACTCAATCTACCTGCACACCGCACAACCCCTGTGGGAGCGGGCTTGCTCGCGATAGCAGCGGGTCAGTCAATACAGTTGTCGACTGGCGCACCGCCATCGGGAGCAAGCCCCCTCCCACACTTGACCTGCAGTGTTCAATGCAAGCACTCAATCTACCTGCACACCGCATAACCCCTGTGGGAGCGGGCTTGCTCGCGATAGCAGCGGGTCAGTCAATACAGTTGTGGACTGGCACACCGCCATCGGGAGCAAGCCCCCTCCCACACTTGAACTGGTCAAGTAATCCCGGACACCGATTACGGTGTTTATGCCGCTTTTTGCTCCATGGCTATTGGCGACAGATAGTTGTTGTAGCTG
>NZ_LKBR01000055.1:0-1122 GCF_002723595.1 Pseudomonas sp. ICMP 460 | reverse complement strand
CCCCGTTCGCTCGCCACTACTAAGGGAATCTCGGTTGATTTCTTTTCCTCAGGGTACTTAGATGTTTCAGTTCCCCTGGTTCGCCTCTTACGCCTATGTATTCAGCGTAAGATAACCATCTTATGATGGCTGGGTTCCCCCATTCAGACATCTCCGGATCAAAGTCTGTTTGCCGACTCCCCGAAGCTTTTCGCAGGCTACCACGTCTTTCATCGCCTCTGACTGCCAAGGTTAACCATCTTATGATGGCTGGGTTCCCCCATTCAGACATCTCCGGATCAAAGTCTGTTTGCCGACTCCCCGAAGCTTTTCGCAGGCTACCACGTCTTTCATCGCCTCTGACTGCCAAGGCATCCACCGTATGCGCTTCTTCACTTGACCATATAACCCCAAGCAATCTGGTTATACTGTGAAGACAACATTCGCCGAAAATTCGATAATACTCAATGCAGAGTAACTCACAAATTTTACCTTAGCCTGATCCGTTACCAGTGAAAGTAACGTTCAGTCTATCTTTCTATCACATACCCAAATTTTTAAAGAACGATCTAATCAAAGACTAGAAATCAATCCGTATGCGCTTCTTCACTTGACCATATAACCCCAAGCAATCTGGTTATACTGTGAAGACAACATTCGCCGAAAATTCGATAATACTCAATTCAGAGTAACTCACAAATTTTACCTTAGCCTGATCCGTTACCAGTGAAAGTAACGTTCAGTCTATCTTTCTATCACATACCCAAATTTTTAAAGAACGATCTAATCAAAGACTAGAAATCAATATTCACACTGGAATATTCATTTCTAAACTCTAACAGCAGAAGCAGTTAATGGTGGAGCCAAACGGGATCGAACCGTTGACCTCCTGCGTGCAAGGCAGGCGCTCTCCCAGCTGAGCTATGGCCCCATNTTGGTGGGTCTGGGCAGATTCGAACTGCCGACCTCACCCTTATCAGGGGTGCGCTCTAACCAACTGAGCTACAGACCCAATTTCGAGCGCGTGACTGTTAGCGTTGAGCTATCAGCTTGGAGCTTAAAGCTGCTTCTATCGTCTTCTTCAATGAATCAAGCAATTCGTGTGGGAACTTATGGAGCAGCTGATGTCGTCGATTAAGGAGG
>NZ_LKBR01000054.1:0-1129 GCF_002723595.1 Pseudomonas sp. ICMP 460 | reverse complement strand
CCAGCCTGATGGTTGGTAAACGCTGGTATCACTTGGCAGCGGTCATTGATCTGTTCGCCCGCCGAATCGTTGGCTGGGCGTTTTCTCTGATTAATGACGCCACCCTGGTTAGCAAGGCGCTGAGAATGGCGGTGGAGGTTCGAGGCAAACATGCAGGCTTGATGTTTCATTCGGATCAAGGCTGCCAATACACCAGTCAGCTCTTTCAGTCCGAACTGCTGGAGCATGGGATAACGCAAAGCATGAGCCGCAGAGGGCAGTGCTGGGACAACGCACCAACAGAACGTTTCTTCGGGACGCTCAAATCAGAGTGGGTGCCCACCAAGGGCTACACGACAGTTGAAGAAGCGAGGCAGGATATGACCAATTTCTTCATGCGATACAACCGAATCAGGCTCCACAGCTACAACAACTATCTGTCGCCAATAGCCATGGAGCAAAAAGCGGCATAAACACCGTAATCGGTGTCCGGGATTACTTGACCAGTTCAAGCCCGCTCCCACAGGTTGATCCCGTTTGGTTTGGGGTTCTTCCTCAGCGCACCGCGCTCACGCCGTCCAGTGTCGAAAACGAGGTGTCTTTCGCCGTCAGCAAAAATCACGCATATACGGCGCGTCCAGCATGTCGGCACGAATCCCTGCGTACAGCGTCGCAAACAAGCCCTTCTCACCCAAGAGCACGGCGGCCTGAAAGCCGACCTGAGTGGTTGAAGCAGATCAAGGGCGGGTTTTGCATACACAGTAGATCTGTTTTTTTTGCTTTTTGTGGGAGGGGGCTTGCTCCCGATAGCAGTTTTACAGTTGATACATGAATTGACTGACACACCGCCATCGCGAGCAAGCCCGCTCCCACATGTTGATCCCTTTTGGTTTGGGGTTCTTCCTCAGCGCACCGCGCTCACGCCGTCCAGTGTCGAAAACGAGGTGTCTNTTTGGTTTGGGGTTCTTCCTCAGCGCACCGCGCTCACGCCGTCCAGTGTCGAAAACGAGGTGTCTTTCGCCGTCAGCAAAAAATCACGCATATACGGCGCGTCCAGCATGCCGGCACGAATTCCCGCGTACAGCGTCGCAAACAAGCCTTTCTCACCCAAGAGCACGGCGGCCTGAAAGCCGACCTGAGTGGTTGAAGC
>NZ_LKBR01000053.1:0-1138 GCF_002723595.1 Pseudomonas sp. ICMP 460 | reverse complement strand
CGCCTTCAAGAAAGCTCACCAGCACTTCCATGCCGATACGCGGGATGGCGATGCCGCCGTAATGCGCGCCAGCCCAGGCGGAAGAAACGCGCAGCCAGCAGCTGGTTTTATCGTCGGCCTGGCCTTCGCGGTCCCAGTGAAATTGCACTTTGACGCGACCGTATTGATCGCAGTGTATTTCTTCGCCTTTGGGCCCGGTGACCACGGCACTTTGGCTGCCGAGGATGCGCGGTTTGGGGTGTTTCAACGGGGGCCGGTTTGGCACGTCCCACGGGGTTGCCAGGAAACGGTTGCGATAGCCCTGATGGAAGTCGTCCTTGAGCGCGGTGGTGTCGCTGGTCACCGACTCTTCCAGCACGTGCGGCTGTTTGCCTTCGTGGAGTACTTCGGTGAGCAACCAGAGGTCGTTCCAGCGGGCTTTGCTGTGTTGGGTCAGGGCCAGGAAGTGGCCGCTGACCAGCAACGGCTGGTCGCTTTTACCCTCGGCGAGCTGGTAGTCCGCACGATGGCGCTCCAGCCCGCGTTTGGCCAGGTGCCTGCCGCGGGTGCGGTCGATAAAACGGCCGGGGTAATCGTAGTCTTCCAGGTCGGGCTGGGCGTCGCCGCGGCTGTCGGATTCGAGGGTGATGTGCGGTTTTTCAAAGTCATAATCGCGACGTGTGGTGCGGCTGGTGCGGGTTTCCAGGCGCAGGTCGAAACGCTTGATGACCGGGTCGTTTGCGACCAGGCCGGAGTCTTGCTGGTAGGCCACGGGCGCGAGTTTCGGGAACACCGTTTGGTCATCGCCGAACACCAGTTTGTGGCCGCTGGCGCTGTGCTGAAAGTGGTAGTGAATACCTTCTTCCTCGCACAGGCGCTGTATGAAATGCAGGTCCGATTCATCGTATTGAACGCAGTAAATGCGCTCGGGATAAATCGTGCCGAGGTGGAAGGTATAGGCATTGCTTTGGATGCCGTGTTCTTCAAGGACCTGGCCAATGATTTTCGGCACCGTGAGGTTCTGGAAGATGCGCTGGTTGATGCGGTGCGCCAGGTAGGAGAGCTGCGGCCGCAGCGTCACGGCGTAGCGCGTCAGGCGCTTGCCGGAGTCGCCCTGGGCGGCACGGTAGATCTGCCCGTGAATGCCGCTGCCGTCAGG
>NZ_LKBR01000052.1:0-1429 GCF_002723595.1 Pseudomonas sp. ICMP 460 | reverse complement strand
AGCCAGCCCTTTCAAGGTCTTTGATAAAATCCCCCAAAACGCCAGTCAGGGGAACGAAATCGATGTGGGCAGAAGTTCTAGCGCGGTTTGAGAAAAAAGCACCGGCCAGTGTCATGACCAAAGTGATATTGGAACAGGCTGTTCCTGCTGAATGGGTCGATCAGGTGTTCGAAGAACATCGTCAGCGGCAGTACCCACGCGAGCTTTTGTTTTCAACCATTGTTGAACTGATGTCCCTTGTTTCATTGGGCTTGCGACCTTCTCTGCATGCCGCCGCGCGGCAGATGGAAGACCTTCCTGTTAGCTTGGCGGCGCTGTATGACAAGGTCAGCCGCACAGAGCCTGCGCTGCTGCGCGCCCTGGTCACCGGGAGCGCAGAGCGCTTGGCCCCGACGATAAAAGAGCTGGGGCACTCAGCCATTTTGCCTGGCTGGCAATTAAGGGTCGTTGACGGTAACCACCTGCCTTCCAGCGAAAAGCGCCTGGGAGCTTTGCGCAGGGAACGGGGCGCCGCCCGGCCTGGTTTTTCCGTTGTGGTTTACGACCCCGATCTGGACCAGGTCGTCGATCTTCAGCCTTGTGAAGATGCCTATGCCAGCGAACGCGTCAGCGTGCTGCCATTGCTGGAAAAAGCCAGTGCGGGACAACTGTGGATGGCTGATCGACTCTACTGCACACTCCCGGTCATGGGGGCCTGTGAAGATACCGGGGCCTCGTTCATCATCCGCGAACAGAGCAAACATCCACGTCTGCTTAAGGAAGGCGATTGGCAGGAGCCTATCGCGGTTGCGGCAGGCAGCGTGCGCGAGCAAATCATCGAAGTAAAAGGTGGTCGCCAGTGGCGGCGAGTCGAACTGAAGCTACAAAAACCCACCGAATCCGGCGACACCACGCTGCTGTTCTGGAGCAACTTGCCTGACTCTATCAGTGCCGAGCAAATCGCCGACTTGTACCGCCGTCGCTGGAGTATCGAAGGGATGTTCCAGCGCCTGGAAGCGGTGTTGGACAGTGAAATCGAAACCTTGGGCAACCCCAAAGCAGCCCTGTTGGGGTTTGCGTCGGCCGTGTTGGCTTACAACGTTTTGGCGGTGCTCAAACGCAGCGTTGAGCAGGCTCATCGCCAGACTCTGCCCGACGATTGGGAAGCATCGATTTTCCACCTGACGGTACAGGTACGCAGCGGATATGAAGGCATGCAGATTGCCTTGCCGCCAGAGCCCTTATCGATCCCAATCCTTGAAGCGGGATTGGCTCCGTACTTACTGACGTTGGCGAAAAACGTCCTACCTAAAGCGGTCGCCAAGAGCAAACGGGGGCCGAAGGTGCCTAAACCCAAAGAGTGGCTGGAAGGCAAAGCCGCGAATGCTCACGTGTCGACGGATCGGGTACTCAAGGCAGCTAAGCTCAAAAGACCTTGAAAGGGCTGGCT
>NZ_LKBR01000051.1:0-1526 GCF_002723595.1 Pseudomonas sp. ICMP 460 | reverse complement strand
GGCGGTGTAGGTGATCTGGCCGCCTTCGTTGACTGCGCTTGGCGCGGTCAGCGTAACGGTGGTGGTGTCGGTAGTGCCCGGTGTATCGGTCACGGTGGTACTAACCGGCGTGGTGCCAGGCACCAGGTTCTCGAAGTGTGCGCCGCCGGCCACGTTAGTGATCGCAGTGGTGACAGTTTGGTCGCCTTTGTACACATCGTTTGGCGCCACGGCGGTGACGCTGCCGCTGGACTGGTTGACGCCGATGGTGATGGTTTTGCCGTTGTCCAACGTCACCGTCAACGGGTTGGTTATGTTAGTCACCAGCGCGCCGTTTTTATCCACAAGGCTGGCGGTGTAAACGATGTTGCCGCCTTCGCCAACCGTGGTGGTAGCAGTCAGAACCACATCAACTTTGTCGATGGTGTCGTTGATCGTAGTGGTGGCGCCATTGCCTGCAACGTCGAGTTTTTCGAAGTTACCGCCAGTAGCGTCGGTGATCTTGACGGTTTGCGTGCTCTTGTCGATGAACACGTCATCGCTTGGCGCCGGGACGGTCACGCTGCCAACGGTATTGCCTGCCTTGATGATAATGGACGAGCCGTTATCCAATTTCAGCGTGACATCGCTGCCCGCCTTGTTGCTCAAGGTCGCGGTGTAAGTGATCTGGCCACCTTCGTTGACTGCGCTTGGCGCGGTCAGCGTGACAGTGGTGAGATCCGTAGTGCCCGGTGTATCGGTCACGGTAGTGCTAACCGGCGTGGTGCCAGGCACCAGGTTCTCGAAATGTGCGCCGCCGGTCACGTTAGTGATCGCAGTGGTGACAGTTTGGTCGCCTTTGTACACATCGTTCGGCGCCACGGCGGTGACACTGCCGCTGGACTGATTAACACCGATGGTGATGGTTTTGCCGTTGTCCAACGTCACCGTCAACGGGTTGGTGATGTTGCTCACCAGCGCGCCGTTTTTATCCACAAGGCTGGCGGTGTAAACGATATTGCCGCCTTCGCCAACCGTGGTGGTAGCAGTCAGAACCACATCAACCTTGTCGATGGTGTCGTTGATCGTAGTGGTGGCGCCATTGCCTGCAACGTCGAGTTTTTCGAAGTTACCGCCAGTAGCGTCGGTGATCTTGACGGTTTGCGTGCTCTTGTCGATGAACACGTCATCGCTTGGCGCCGGGACGGTCACGCTGCCAACGGTGAAGTTACCGCCAGTAGCGTCGGTGATCTTGACGGTTTGCGTGCTCTTGTCGATGAACACGTCATCGCTTGGCGCCGGGACGGTCACGCTGCCAACGGTATTGCCTGCCTTGATGATAATGGACGAGCCGTTATCCAATTTCAGCGTGACATCGCTGCCCGCCTTGTTGCTCAAGGTGGCGGTGTAGGTGATCTGGCCGCCTTCGTTGACTGCGCTTGGCGCGGTCAGCGTAACGGTGGTGGTGTCGGTAGTGCCCGGTGTATCGGTCACGGTAGTGCTAACCGGCGTGGTGCCAGGCACCAGGTTCTCGAAATGTGCGCCGCCGGTCACGTTAGTGATCGCAG
>NZ_LKBR01000050.1:0-1952 GCF_002723595.1 Pseudomonas sp. ICMP 460 | reverse complement strand
AGTGGTATCGATCGAGTCGGCAATCGTAGTGACTGCAGGTGCAGTGTTCGGCACCAAGTTTTCGAAGTTGCCGCCGGTAGCGTTGGTGATCGTAGTGCTGACGGTGGAACCGTTGGCGTAAACATCGTTGGCCGAAGTATCCACGGCCACGGTGCCAACCGACTCACCCGCCTTAATATTGATCACCGAGCCATTGCTCAAGGTGACCGTTACTGGTGTTTGCGCTGGATTGGTCAAAGTCGCGGTGTAGGTGATCTGACCGCCTTCGGTGACCGAATTATTTGCAGTCAGAGTAACGGTAGTGGTGTCGATCGAATCAGCAATCGTAGTGACCGCAGGTGCAGTGTTCGGCACCAGATTTTCGAAGTTGCCGCCGGTAGCGTTGGTGATCGTAGTGCCGACGGTCGAGCCGTTTTGGTAAACATCATTAGCCGGAGTATCCACGGCCACGGTGCCAACCGACTCACCGGCCTTAATGGTAATTACCGAGCCATTGCTCAAGGTGACGGTTACCGGCGTCTGCGCTGGATTATTCAGCGTAGCGGTGTAAGTGATCTGACCGCCTTCGGTGACCGAATTGTTTGCGGTCAGTGTGACGGTAGTGGTGTCGATCGAGTCGGCAATCGTAGTGACCGCAGGCGCCGAGTTCGGCACGAGGTTTTCGAAGTTACCGCCGGTGGCACTCGTAATCGTGGTGCTAACAGTTGAACTGTTGTTGTAGACGTCATTAGCTGGTGTATCGACTTGGACAGTACCAACCGACTCACCGGCCTTGATGGTAATCACTGCGCCATTGCTCAGGGTGACCATTACTGGCGTCTGTGCAGGATTGGTCAAAGTGGCGGTGTAGGTAATCTGGCTGCCTTCGGTCACGGTTTGGCCAGCCGTCAGGGTGACGGTGGTCGTGTCGATCGAATCAGCAATTGTAGTGACTGCAGGCGCCGTGTTTAGCACCAAGTTTTCGAAGTTGCCGCCGGTTGCCGACGTAATCGTGGTGCTAACGGTGGAACCGTTGTTGTAAACATCGTTGGCTGGAGTATCTACGGCCACGGTGCCAACCGACTCACCGGCCTTGATGGTAATCACTGCGCCATTGCTCAGGGTGACCATTACTGGCGTCTGTGCAGGATTGGTCAAAGTGGCGGTGTAGGTAATCTGGCTGCCTTCGGTCACGGTTTGGCCAGCCGTCAGGGTGACGGTGGTCGTGTCGATCGAATCAGCAATCGTAGTGACCGCAGGCGCCGTGTTTAGCACCAAGTTTTCGAAGTTGCCGCCGGTTGCCGACGTAATCGTGGTGCTAACGGTGGAACCGTTGTTGTAAACATCGTTGGCTGGAGTATCCACGGCCACGGTGCCAACCGACTCACCGGCCTTGATGGTAATTACCGAGCCATTGCTCAAGGTGACAGTCACTGGCGTTTGCGCTGGATTAGTCAGCGTAGCGGTATAGGTAATCTGACCGCCTTCGGTTACGGTCTGGCCAGCCGTCAACGTAACGGTAGTGGTATCGATCGAGTCGGCGATGGTGGTTATCGCCGGTGCAGTGTTCGGCACCAGGTTTTCGAAGTTACCGCCGGTGGCATTGGTAATTGTGGTGCTAACGGTGGAGCCGTTGTTGTAGACGTCGTTGGCCGGAGTGTCCACGGCCACAGTGCCAACCGACTCACCCGCCTTGATAGTGATCACCGAGCCATTGCTCAGTGTCACGTTTACCGGCGTCTGCGCAGGATTGGTCAAAGTAGCGGTGTAGGTAATCTGACCGCCTTCGGTGACCGAATTGTTTGCGGTCAATGTGACGGTGGTGGTGTCGATCGAATCAGCAATCGTAGTGACTGCAGGTGCAGTGTTCGGCACCAGATTTTCGAAGTTGCCGCCTGTAGCGCTCGTAATCGTGGTGCTAACGGTGGAACCGTTGTTGTAGACGTCGTTGGCCGGTGTTTCGAAAACTACAG
>NZ_LKBR01000049.1:246-4642 GCF_002723595.1 Pseudomonas sp. ICMP 460 | reverse complement strand
CGCCGGCCAATCCAATACTGCCAGGGGCACTGACTGCGCTACTGGCGCCTGCCGAGCTGCCACCCATCATTGCGCCTTCCCAAAACGCGTTGATGGCCGACTCCAAACGTGAAAGCCTGATTTTTGCCCAGTCTGCGAGGCCTGCAAAAACGCAGTGTGCCTGCCTGAAGGAGCCACAGCATGAGCACTCTGTCGCCTCGGCAATGGATGATCGAACAACGCCACCTCGGGTATTGCCTGTGCCTGATTCTCGACTCTGAGGGCGAACACGAAACCCGTCAGGCGCTGATAGGCGCTCAAAACGCTGACCACTATTGCAGCGTGTACAGCGAAACACCGGTCGCAGAGTTGGCGAGGGCGGGGCCTTTTGTGTTCCTTATCGACAACCCTGACGATCGGCGTTTGAACGCGTTGCTTGACGCGCCTGAAAGGAACTGGGGCTGGCTGGCCAGCCTTCCACCGGAGGCAGGGCTTAACGCGCTGGCCAAACACTGGCGTGACCGCCTGATTGTCGGGGCGCGACCGTATCAGGCGCTCTATCGTTTCCATGACAACCGGGTATTGACCCGCGCACTGGCGCACTTAACCGGCGGGGCTGTTGCGGGGTATTTGGGGCCGATTGCCAGCGTTTGCTACTGGCAGGGTGAGCACTGGCTAACGCTGAATAATTGTGCGCCGGGTAACCACCCCGTTCCTGAAAGTCCTGCCTGGTGTGAGGTTCCGATTGACGGTGATCAATTCGCGCGTATCAGTCAGATCAATGCCAGGCGTTACTTGCTGGCCGAACATCTGGATGCGTATGCGCGAATTGCTGAACAACAAGACCCTGACTTATGGCTCAGTACACAGTTGGAATTGGCTGAAGCTTGGGGCTGGCGGTCGCCCGAGCAAGTGGAGTTTTTACTGGTCCAGAGTTTAAAGGCAACCAACGGCACACTTGCAGAGCGCTGGCGGGCGGGCGCTGGTGAAACACCAGTAACGCATTTCGAGCGTATTTATCAAGAAGTACAGTTTTGGCAAGGAGACGCGCCGTTATGAAACCTGTACTTAAAATCTTGTTGTTGGGCTTTTGCGTCGTGCCGATAGCAGGGTGTGCTACCGGGAAGTTGGAGAGTTTTACCTTTTCGGCTGACTTTCCTCCTGATTTTACTTACGAGGCCGTCGCCAGGTACGCACCTGCCAAGGGAGAAACGTGCACGGTTAAAAAGCCTCATATAGGTTACAACCAGAGATGGCACTTGAATTATAAAGAGCGATACAAACGAGACTTGGAAATCCCCATCTACCGCACCGTTGAAGGTTGCCCATTAGTTATCTATCGCGTTGAGGTTGAAGTCTACGGCGCTTATGGAGAAGCGCGTGGTGACTTCGGCGCAGATACAGCGATGATTATTATCAGGGAGCAATTGGAGGAGGAGTACAAAGGGGCTTTTGACTCTGCTGGAGAGGTCGCGATAAATGGCCAGTGTCAATGGCTGTTTCGTACTATCGGACCTGAGCGTTATATTTCCAAGCTTCTCGACTGCAAGAAAATTGACGATCAGGGCTTAGTGGCGAAGGGGCGTCCCGTAGGGGCTTATACCTTGGGTCAACTACCGGGTAAAACCGTAAAGCTGAAAATTAAGTTGGCTGAATTAGAAATACCCGCAATCGGCGATACTTGGATCAAGGTCCCGAATGGCTGGAAACGTTGCATGGGCAAAGCCATTGAAGATCAGTATGCGTTCTGTTTTAAAAACCATAAAGACTTCAGCAGTTTCAAAATGCCCGATGGGCGTAGCTGCACCATTTACCCCGGCTGTACAGAATAAGGAATCACTCAGTGAGCGCATTGGATGAAGAGATAAAGCACCCGTTACATAGCCGCACGTTTAACTGCCCGCCCCAAGGCAACTGGACGATTTTTCGGCTGGTTGATGGATCTCTGCAAGGGAACGCCTCGCTATGACGAATGCACATAAAACCCTGTTCCTGGGGGGCTGCGTAATGCTGATAACAGGCTGTACTACCGGGAAGTCGGAGAACTTCACCTTCACGGCCGACCTGCCTCCAAACTTCGCTTACTCCGCTGTAGTTAAGTATGCGCCCGCCAAAGGAGAGACGTGTACGGTCACTCTTGATGATAACCCATACCTTGCCTTTAACAGAGAGTGGCGCACGGAGTATAAGCCAGCGTCCGAGGTGCCAATATACCGAACAGTCAGCGGCTGCCGGCTGGCTATTTATCGAATCGACTTGGAGATTAATGCGACCTATGGAAAAACCCGCGGAGAATTTAGCGGGGATACAACCGCTGTGATTGTTCGGAGTCAACTGGAAGGTCAATACAAAAAAACTTTTGATGCTGTTGGTGAAAACACTATAAATGGTCAGTGCCAATGGATGTTCCGTACTGTAGGTCCTAAGCGATATATAAGAAAACTACTCGACTGTAAAAAAGTCGACGACCAGGGCTTGGTGACGAAAGGCCGCCCTGTAGGGGCTTACACCTTGGATCAACTACCGGGTAAAACCGTAAAGCTGAAGATCAAGTTGGCTGCAGAAGAAAGGCCTGGCTGGGGTGATACATGGGTCAAGGTCCCCAACGGTTGGAAACGTTGCATGGGCGAAGGCCCCGAAGATCAACGCGGTTACTGCCGTGGCAATTATGAAGACTTCAGCAGCTTTAAAATGCCGGATGGGCGTAGTTGCACCATTTACCCTGGCTGTACAGAATAAGGAACCCTGCAATGAGTACTTTGGATGATGAACTGAAGCACCCGCTCAACGATCGTATGTTTACCTGCCCTATTCGAGGCAAATGGACCAGCTTTCAGTTAGTTGATGAAAACGGTGAGGGGCAGCCATATGCCGGACTTGCCTATACAGTTATTGATACAGAAGGTTATGTATACGAAGCCAGGCTCGACAGCAGCGGCGCGGGCAAAGTAAACGACCATTTTGCGGGCCCCATCACCTTAATTCTTGCACATAAATATACTGGCACAGCCCGTCCCTATGAGGACTTACAACAGCGAAAACACTACCCACTGCCGATAACCGAACTGCAAGTTCGCGCTGAGCAAACCCGCCACCTTCATAAAGACGGCTCGCGCACTGCAACAAACCCCGCACAAGCGTGTGCAGACTTTTTCTTCCAGGTCGAAGTTCGTCATTTCGTCGACCATGTTGCGCATTTACCGCCTGAAGTCGAGTGCCAATACCCGGCCATGCGGCGCTGGGCTTCACTGATGGGCGAGCATGGAAAGCGCGGGGTCTGCCTGCTTTCCAATAAACACAGTGTGTTGGAGGTTCGCCCTTTACGCGCCCTGTGTCCGATGCTGTCTACAGACCCGCAGTTCTGTGCACTGAACCTGTATCAGCTCGCCATCATGGCCACCTTGAGCTACCACCCGTTTGGGCAGGAGCCCGACAAGCCGCCCATCAGAGACAAGAACGTTAGTTTCCCGAGCAAACCCAGCATGGGTAACTGGTTCGGTGATGCGTTGGCCAAATTCGATGAAATCTGGACAGTGGACCCAGCCCAAACCACCGCGTACTACCCGCTATACGAAGACGTGCCGCATTCCAAACGCCTGGAAATCGTACCGTTTGACCCTGATCTGTACCCAGCGAACAGCCCGGATTTAGAAACGGATCAAGAAACGCCGGCCAGCATTCACTTTTTGGATGACCGAGGCCATAAAGTTGATACCGACACCCAAGCGTTTATCACGCACAACGATGAGTTGATCCTGATTTCTGTACGCGGCACCAATGAAATAATCGCGGATGCCCTCCGTGATGCCGATGCACTTCAAGTGCCCTTTGTGGAAGGTGTGGGCAACGTGCACCGAGGATTCTATGACGCTGCACAAAAGGTCTACGAACTCACGATCAAGTACCTCGACAAATTCCATAGCGGACAGAAGCTGATCATCTGTGGGCACAGCCTGGGTGGTGCGATTACCTTGTTGCTGTCGGAGATGCTACGTCGCCAGAAAGAGTATGAAGTGGACATCACGCTCTACACCTACGGCGCCCCAAGAGCGGCTGATGCCACCTTCGTAAAAGCGGCCGCCAACCTGGTGCATTACCGTATGGTCAACCACAACGACCCGGTGCCCAGCGTGCCCGGTACATGGATGAACACCAAAACCCCGGTCTACGCGACTGGCGCCGCCTTGACCTTCGTAAACGTGCCTGTCGGCCTCTCGGTGTTTGTTGCGGGCATTACCAACCTCAGCGGCGAGCCGTATGAACACCACGGCACGTTACGCCACTTTCTCCCGGTGGAGTTGGGCGGCAAAGAAACCTCTTCCATCCTCTGGCAGCCCGGTTGCGACACCATTACCCAGCACGCCGCCTGCACGCTGGCCGTGCAGCAAATCAACGGACTGCCCGACCGCCCCGGGCT
>NZ_LKBR01000049.1:0-231 GCF_002723595.1 Pseudomonas sp. ICMP 460 | reverse complement strand
GCTCAAGGCCTCAAGCACAGTGGCAACCATTCAATGGTCGGAGGCTACATTCCCAATTGCTGGGCCGCGCTTCGACGCGCGCAGGAATCGCTGCAGCTCAAACGTTCGCTGGTCACCCCGCGTGAATTCGATTTTGTAGACGCTGCTCTGATCCGCATTAACCAACAGTTGTTCCTCCGCCGCCGAGACCTGTACGCGCGTGGCGATAAATACCGCGAAAGCCACGAACCT
>NZ_LKBR01000048.1:0-9980 GCF_002723595.1 Pseudomonas sp. ICMP 460 | reverse complement strand
CGCGATGGCATCAACTCGGTAAGCCTGATGGTCCGAGGTGCCTGCATCGCGAGCAAGCCCGCTGCCACCGATGCGCTTAAAGCCTCTGCACAGTCACAGACCCAGCCGGCCCCGCTACGCCTGGCTGCCCTTCCAACCCTGGCCGGCCCTTATCACCGCCATCAGCCCGGTAAACCAGGCAACCCTTGGACTGCCCGCCTCTACCCGGCTTGCCAGCCGTACCCGCCAAACCACCCGCGCCACCGTCAACCCACACCTTGATGTTCTCGGCAGGGAAACTCTGCGGCAGCTCAAGCCGCACCTGCGCACCGGCCGCGCCCGGCAGCCCGTCGCCGCCGTTATCGCCGTTGGCCCCACGCCCAGCCGAACCCCACGTACAACCCGGGTCCTCACCATTCGCGCCATCCAGCCCGGCATAACCTTGCGCACCCGCACCGCCGCGCGCATCCACCGACAACTCCTCAGCGGTCAGCGCATTAATCCGCAACGTCAAATCACGCCCCGCTCTGGCGGGTTTTTCATGCGTGCCGGGCGCCCCGCGCGAGGTAATCTGGCTGCCATGGTCCAACTGCGCGTTGCGCACCTGCAGTTGCAGCCCGGTATTGCCGGGAGCGATGGCGATACGCGCCTCACGCCCCAAGTGCAGCTCGTCGATGCTGACCTGGCTGATCGTCGCCGGCACCAACAACGTGCCGTAATCGGCCACATCCAGGCGTTCCAGTTGCAACACACTGGTGCTGCTGGGCAGACGCATCAACGAATTGGTTTCAACACTGACGCTCTGAGCCAGGGCAATGGGGCTGACCAACAGGGCCAACAGAAAAACCTTACGCATGATTGGCGTCCTTGTTCATTTGATTAATCGCTACAGACATCGACAGGCTGCGCACATGGAACATCCCCACCAGCAGAATCTGCCAGCGGTCACGCCGCACCTGCCTATTATTCTTTGGGCGCACAGTACCGACTTCTACAGGCCATTTGCCAGTGAAGCTTGAAAAAACTTGATGAAGGGCTTGATGAAGGGACAGTTGGCGCGGTTCGCCAGCAATGCCCCTGTGGCAACCCCGGGGCAAATACCGTCAAGGGTAGCGCAGTACGCATGATGCTCATCTGATTTCCCCTGAGGGGATCGGCGGGGGCCGACGGATGGATTAAAGACCGCTCTTTTCATCTGCGCCCGTCAGCCGCACCCCAGGATTTATTGAGGATCGTGCCCTTCGCAGGTTTTTTCAGCGTCGCGCGCTCTAGGCCCGCACGCTCAGCCGCGCTAGTCTCTAGGGTCATGATGTGAGGATCTCTGATGAGCGCTGGTATTTCTTCCCGTACGCCACAGCAAGCGTTGGCAGCGTTGCTGGCTTTGCACCGGCCCAAACGCCTGTTGTTATTGGGTGCCAGCCAGTTTCCGGCGCTTGAGGCATTCCGGGCCGAGCACCCGGACACCCAAGTGTCCATCGCCGCGCCCGGGCCGTTGCCTGCGCCATTGGCGGCGCAGCGTTTTGACTTGGCGCTGGTGGTCGACTGCCTGGAACACCTGTCAAAACCACAGGGCCTGACCTTGCTCGGCGGCATTCGCAACCTGAATGCCAGCCGCATTGCCGTGCTGGTGGACCTGAGCGCATGTGGCTGGCAGGAAACCGACTTTTTCTCCCTGGCCCTGCAGGCCGGCGAGCGTTTCCAGCGCGATGATCAGGTTTTGACGCTGTTTACCTATGATCTGCTTGACTATAAACAGGTGCCGGACTGGCTCAATGCGCGCTTCTGGGCCAACCCGGAAAACTTCGGAAAGTATTGGTGGTAACCCGATGAGTACATCCATTTGCCCCTGCGGCAGTGGCAACCTGCTGGATGCCTGCTGCGGCCATTATCACGCAGGCCACCCGGCGCCCTGCGCCACGGCGCTGATGCGCTCGCGCTACAGCGCCTATGTACTGGGCCAGGTGGATTACCTGGTGGCGACCACGTTGCCTGCACAACAGGCCGGCCTGGACCGTAACGCCATCAGCGCCTGGAGCGCGCAAAGCACCTGGCTCGGGCTTGAGGTAGAAAGCTCCGAAGTGTTTGGCGGCCAACCGGAACATGCCTTTGTGACCTTTACCGTGCGCTGGCATGACAGCACCGGTGAACACAGCCACCGTGAACAGTCGTCTTTCGTACAGCATGACGGGCGCTGGTACTTCATCGACCCAACGGTGGAGGTGAAGGTCGGGCGCAATGATGTATGTTTGTGTGGCAGCCAGCAAAAATTCAAGAAGTGCTGTTCCGCCTACCTCTAACGACCTCACAGGGATAACGCCATGCTTAGGATTTACAGCTTGATGCTGGCGTTGGCCCTGAGTCTGACCGGCTGCGCCTCGTGGTTTGAAGACGATTCGCCGCCGCCTCACGTCGCGTTGGTGAAAGTCGAAGTGGTGCGCGCCAAATTGCTCGAGCAGAAGTTCAAGCTGTACTTTCGCGTGGACAACCGCGACGACGAAGACCTTACGGTGCGCGGCCTGATCTACAAAGTCAGCCTGGGCGACTTTGTGCTGACCGAAGGCGAGTCCAACGAATGGTTGACCGTACCGCCGCGCGGTCATGCTTTTTTCAGGGTGTCGGTACGCACCAACCTCTGGCCGCAGATACGTGACGTGGTGCAGATGCTGAAAAACCCGAGCAAGCCGGTGCCCTATCGCTTGGAGGGCGAGCTGAAAACCGGATTATTCATCGGTTATGACGTGCAGGTGGCTCACAATGGCGAGATAATCCCCGGCGATTTTATTCCGGAGCGACATCGATGACTCAGCAACCCCATGTGCATGGTCCTGACTGCAATCACGATCATGATCACCATGATCACGACCACGGCCATGTCCACGGTCCGAACTGCGGCCACGCCCACCAGGAGCCGGTACGCAACGCGTTGAAGGATGTTGGCCGCAACGATCCTTGCCCCTGCGGCAGCGAGAAAAAATTCAAGAAGTGCCACGGGGCGTAAATTACTCCCCGATGCGGCCGTCACGCTGAAGATCTAATGGTGGGAGGGGCGGTTCAACTGGCTCCCTTCCACATTTAATTGCCGGTGAAAGGCGTCTAAGGTTAGACGCAAATATTTGATTGAATTTTCGTGCCGCCAGCATCACCTAATCCTATAGGCATTGGCTTATTTGGAGAGCGGCATGATTGACCTGTACTACTGGACAACGCCCAACGGGCACAAAGTATCGCTGTTCCTGGAAGAAGCCGGTCTGCCCTACACGGTGCACCCCGTCAACATCGGCCAGGGCGATCAGTTCAAACCGGACTTTTTGAAGATCGCTCCGAATAACCGCATCCCGGCCATCGTCGATCAGCAACCGAGCGACGGCGGCGCGCCGATTTCGCTGTTCGAGTCCGGCGCCATCCTGTTGTACCTCGCGGAAAAAACCGGCCAATTCATTCCAAAAGACCTGCGCGGTCGCCAGGAAACGCTGCAATGGCTGTTCTGGCAAATGGGCGGGCTGGGGCCGATGGCCGGGCAGAACCACCACTTCAGCCAGTTCGCGCCGGAGAAAATCCCCTACGCAATCAAGCGCTATGTCGAGGAAACCGCGCGTCTTTACGGCGTATTGGACCGTCGCCTGGCGGATCGAGCGTTCGTGGCCGGTGAGGACTACAGCATTGCCGACATGGCCATCTACCCATGGATTGTGTCGCACAAATGGCAGGGCCAGCGCCTTGAGGACTTCCCGCACGTGCACCGTTGGTTCAACAGTATTCAGCAACGGCCGGCGACTGTTCGCGCGTATGAACTGGTGCAGAAGGTCAACCCGCCCAAGGCCTGAGCGCAACATTCACTCGATGCAATGTGGGAGCGTGCGTGCTGACTCCCACATTGCGCGGCCCAAGACTCAAGATCTCACGCTTAACCTAAACTCCTGCTTGCGTCGCTTCGCCGCGCTCACTAACGTAGCGCCTTTAATGACGCTACCCCCCGCAGGAGCTTTGCCATGGCCTCGCCAGCCCTCTCACATTTTCTTCCCCGATTCGGCGTTGCCGCGGCAGTGGCCAGTGCATTAAGCCTGGCCGGTTGTCAGCTCCAGAGCACCCAGGACACCCTGCCGCCGGTTGCCGGCGTGCAGCCGATCAAAGGCTTGGCGCAGAATGTTTCGGTGCGCCGCAATACCCAAGGCATGCCGCTGATCGAAAGCAATACCTTCCATGACGCGCTGTTCAGCCTCGGCTATGTGCACGCCAGCGACCGCATCACCCAGATGGTCACCTTGCGCCTGCTGGCCCAGGGCCGTCTGGCGGAAATGTCTGGCCCGCAAGCGCTGGATGTCGACCGGTTGATGCGCGCGGTCAACCTGAAAAAAAGCGCCGGCGAGCTGTATAACGCCTCGTCGCCGCGCCTCAAGCGCTTCTTCGAAGTGTATGCGCGTGGCGTCAACGCCTACCTGTTCCGCTACCGCGACAAGCTGCCGGCGGACCTCGCCCAAAGCGGCTACAAGCCCGAATACTGGAAGCCGGAAGATTCGGCGTTGTTGTTCTGCCTGCTGAATTTCAGCGAATCGAGCAACCTGCAGGAAGAACTGTCGTCGCTGGTGCTGGCGCAAAAAGTCGGCATCGACAAGCTCGCCTGGCTGACCCCAAGCGCGCCGGATGAAGCGGTGCCCGTGGCCGAAACCGACAAGCTCAAAGGCGTCAACCTCAGCCAGATCACCGGCCTTGCCGGGCTGGACACAGTCAGCCAGCAATTAAGCAGCCTCAACGCGTTGGCCGTGACCACTTCAAGCAACTGGGCCATCGGCCCGCAACGCAGCCGCAGCGGTAAAAGCCTGCTGGCCGGCGACCTCGCGGCCCAGCCGCAAGCGCCGTCGCCGTGGAGCTACGTGCAGATTCGCGCGCCCAAATACCAGGCCGTTGGCGCCTCGATTGCCGGCCTGCCGACGCTGTTGTCGGGTTTCAACGGCAAAGTCGCGTGGAGCATGAGTTCGGTCAAGGGCGACACTCAGGACCTGTTCCTGGAGAAGGTCAAACGCCAAGGCAGCGCGCTGTATTACGAGAATAACGGCAAGTGGCTACCAGCGATCGTGCGTAACGAAACCTACCTGGTCAAAGGCCAGCGGCCACTGCGCGAAGTGGTTTACGAAACGCGCCACGGCGCCTTACTCAACAGCAGCCAGGCGTTGACCACAGGTTTGGGCCTGGCCCTGCAAACCGCCGACTTCAAAGACGACAGGAGCCTCGACGCGTTTTTTGACCTGTCGCGCGCGCAAACTGCCGCCAAGGCCTCGGACGCAACGCGCGAGATCCGCGCCATCGCGTTGAACATGATCTTCGCCGACGCCAGCAACATCGGCTGGCAAGTCACCGGCCGCTTCCCCAACCGCCGCGAAGGCGAAGGTTTGCTGCCCTCGCCGGGCTGGGATGCGCGCTTTGACTGGGACGGTTACGCCGACGCGATGCTGCACCCGTATGATCAGGACCCGGCCCAAGGCTGGATCGGCACCGCCAACCAGCGCACTGCACCGCGCGGCTATGGCATGCAATTGTCGAACTCTTGGGATGCACCGGAGCGCAGTGAACGCCTGGCGCAACTGGCCAACGCCGGCAAGCATGACACGCGCAGCATGATCGCCATGCAGTACGACCAGACCACCACGTTTGCCGCCAAGCTCAAGGGCATGTTCCAGGCGCCAGGCATGGCCCAGCCGCTGAAACAGGCGATTGACGCATTGCCGGCGGCCGACCAGGCCAAGGCACGCGAAGCACTGAGCCGCCTGATGGCTTTCGACGGTCGCCTCGTAGCGACCTCCGCCGACGCGGCAATCTACGAACTGTTCCTGCAGGAAAGTACCCGGCAGATCTTCCTCGACGAGCTCGGCCCGGAAAACAGCGCCAGCTGGAAAGCCTTTGTCAGCAACGCCAACCTGTCCTACTCGGCGAACGCCGACCACCTGCTGGGCCGTGAAGACAGCCCGTTCTGGGACGACGTGCGCAGCGCACAAAAGGAAGACAAACCCGCGATCCTCGCACGCAGCCTTGCCGCCGCGATCAGCGCCGGCGACAGCCAACTGGGCGGCGATCACAAGGCCTGGCAGTGGGGCAAACTGCACAGCACCACGTGGAAGAACATCAACGGCCAGGTCATCCGCGGCCCATTTGCCAGTGGTGGCGACCACAACACGCTGAACCCGGCAGCGTATAGCTGGGGGCAGAGTTTCGACACCACCCAAGTGCCGGCGCTGCGCATGATCGTCGACTTCGGCCAAGCCGAACCGATGATGGGCCAAGGTGGCACCGGCCAGTCCGGCAACCCGGCAAGTGCGAACTATGCAGACGGCATCGACCCGTCGCTCAAGGCGCAATACCTGAGCTTCCCGATGCAGCCGCAGAACTTTGACAAGGCGTATGGGAAGACGCGCTTGACGCTGACGCCCGGCAAATAGACTGGCTTTAGCGCCTATCCGTTATTGGGGTAACGGGGCGCTTCTCAGATCAACGTCACAAGCCAAACGCGGCCAACGGTGGGCTTTTGTGGGAGCGGGCTTGTGTGGGAGCGGGCTTGTGTGGGAGCGGGCTTGTGTGGGAGCGGGCTTGTGTGGGAGCGGGCTTGTGTGGGAGCGGGCTTGCTCGCGATGGCATCAACCCCGGTACGCCTGATTTACCGAGGCGCCTGCATCGCGAGCAAGCCCGCTCCCACACACAGCAAAAGCAGATCTGCTGTGTCTGCAACAGCCGCCGTTGATCTGCTTCAACCACTCAGGCCGCCGCAGATGTAGAGCAGCGCCCAGCTTCAATCTGATAGAACTTCTAGCCCCACACCCGCCTCATACCTGATAAGCCCACACCCACGGCACGCCCATGGACCTCGTCATCGCCCGGCCCGAAGGCCTCTACTGCCCCGCTGGTGATTTCTATATCGATCCCTGGCGCCCGGTTGAACGTTCAGTCATCACCCACGCCCACGGCGACCACGCCCGCACCGGCAACCAGCACTACCTGGCCGCCGCGCCCGGCGAAGGCATTTTGCGCTCGCGCCTGGGCCAGGACATCAACCTGCAAACCCTGGCTTACGGCGAAAAGCTCGTGCATCACGGTGTCACTTTAAGTTTTCACCCGGCCGGGCATGTACTCGGCTCAGCCCAAGTGCGCCTGCAATACCAAGGCGAAGTTTGGGTGGCGTCCGGCGACTACAAAGTCGAACCCGACGGCACCTGCGCGCCTTTCGAGCCGGTGCGCTGCCATACGTTTATCACCGAATCGACCTTCGGCCTGCCGATCTACCGCTGGCAACCGCAAGCGCAAATCTTTGCCGGGATCAACGACTGGTGGCAGGCCAACATCGCTGCCGGCAAAGCCAGCGTGTTGTTCTGTTATTCCTTCGGCAAAGCCCAACGCATCCTGCATGGGATCGACGCCAGCATCGGACCGATCCTCAGCCACGGTGCCGTGGAGCCGCTGAACCGTGTGTACCGCGAGGCCGGCATCTACATTCCCGAAACGCTCTACGCCGGTGACTTCAACAAGGCCGACCCACTGCTGCGCCAAGCCTTGATCATCGCCCCGCCGTCCGCCGGAGGCAGCAGTTGGATAAAGCGCTTCGGCGACTACAGCGACGCCTTCGCCAGCGGCTGGATGCGCCTGCGCGGTACGCGGCGGCGGCGCGGTGTGGACCGGGGTTTTGTGCTTTCGGACCATGCCGATTGGCCGGGACTGTTGTGGGCCATCGAACAAACCGGCGCCGAACGGGTGATGGTCACCCACGGCTCCGTCGGCGTTTTGGTGCGCCACCTGCGCGAGAAAGGCCTGGACGCCCAAGGCTTCACCACCGAGTACGGCGATGACGAAGAAGAGGCCAGCGCATGAAAGCCTTCGCCGAGTTGTACGCCAACCTCGACGCCACCACCTCCAGCAATGCCAAGCTGGCCGCGTTGCAAGCTTACTTTTTGCAGGCTGCGCCGGAAGACGCGGCGTGGGCAGTGTATTTCTTGTCCGGCGGGCGGCCGCGTCAATTGGTGCCCACGCGCTTGCTGCGCGACATGGCCACCGAAGCGTCGGGCATCGAAGCGTGGCTGTTTGAAGAGAGCTACCAGTCGGTGGGCGACCTGGCCGAAACTATTTCGCTGCTGTTACCCGAATCGACCTACACCTCACAAGACGGGCTGGCCGTGTGGCTGGAAGAAAAACTGTTGCCGCTGCGTGGCTTGCCGCCGCTGGAACTGGCCGAACGCTTGCCCGCGTTATGGGCACAACTGGATCAGCCGAGCTTGATGGTCTGCATCAAGCTGATCACCGGCAGTTTTCGCGTCGGCGTGTCCAAATTACTCGTCACCCGCGCGCTTGCCGCCATGGCCGACCTGGACAGCAAACGCGTGGCGCAACGGTTGGTGGGCTACACCGACCTGTCGAACCGTCCGACAGCACAGGGCTACCTCAAGCTGATCGCCGCCGAATCATCCGACGAACATGCGCAACGCGGCGGTCAGCCTTATCCGTTTTTTCTGGCTCATGGGCTGGCGCAACCGGTGGAGCAATTCGACGCCTTGCTCGGTTCGCCGGCCGACTGGCAAGTGGAATGGAAGTGGGATGGCATTCGCGCGCAGTTGGTCAAACGTGAGGGCCGGCTGTGGATCTGGTCGCGCGGCGAAGAGTTGGTGACCGAGCGTTTCCCTGAGCTGCACAGCCTCGTCAGCGGCCTGCCGGATGGCACGGTGATCGACGGTGAAATCGTGGTGTGGAAGGACTCGGTACAACCGTTCGCGCTGCTGCAACAGCGCATCGGCCGCAAGACCCTGAGCAAAAAAGTCCTTGAGGATGCGCCGGTCGCGGTGCTGGCCTACGACCTGCTTGAGCATCAGGGCGACGACTGGCGCAGCCACACGCAAGGTGAGCGCCGCGCCCAGCTTGAAAAAGTCATCGCGGCCTGCAATCAACCGGTGCTGCAAGCCTCGCCGCTACTGACGGGCACGACGTGGCAGGCGCTGGCCGAACAGCGTGAAGACTCGCGCCGCCTCGGCGTGGAAGGCATGATGCTCAAAGCGCGCGACGGCCTGTACGGCGTGGGCCGCACCAAAGACATGGGCGTGTGGTGGAAATGGAAGGTCGACCCGTTCAGCGTTGACGCGGTGTTGATTTACGCGCAGCGCGGGCATGGCCGACGGGCCAGCCTTTATAGCGACTACACGTTTGCGGTATGGGACGGCGCGCCCGGCAGTGAACGCACGCTGGTGCCATTTGCCAAAGCCTACTCAGGCTTGACTGACGAAGAAATGCGCAAGGTTGATGCGATTGTGCGCAAAACCACGTTGGAGAAGTTTGGCCCGGTCAGCAGTGTGACCCCAAGCATGGTGTTTGAGTTGGGCTTCGAGGGCATCGCCTTGTCCAAGCGCCACAAGAGCGGCATTGCGGTGCGGTTTCCGAGGATGTTGCGCTGGCGGCAGGATAAGCGCGTGGAAGAAGCCGACACGCTGGTCACGCTGCAGGACTTACTGAGCTGACATAAATCCCCTGTGGGAGACCCCACTGCATCTTTGATGTAGCGCTGTCGCGCAGCAAATGGGCTTGGGGGGTTCTTGGGATTTTCGTGCATATCCGTTCTTTGGGGGATGGGTTGTATCGGTTTCGCTCTTACAGCGAGTCACTTTTGATAGAGCCCAAAAGTAACCAAAACGCTCTCGCCCCACCACTCGGTGCCTTTATCGGTTTCGCTCTTACAGCGAGTCACTTTTGATAGAGCCCAAAAGTAACCAAAACGCTCTCGCCCCACCACTCGGTGCCTTGCTTAGGCTCGGCATGCCCGCCCACAGGCTTGAATCCGTGGGCCGCCGCGATGGGCCATCCTTGGCCCAGCGCGGCTAACCCGGCGNCCTTGGCCCAGCGCGGCTAACCCGGCGTCCTGCCGGGTTACCCACGGATTCAAGCCTGCGTGCGGCCATCGTGGTTTAACGGGGCGCTTCTCAGATCAAGATCACAAAGATCAAGAGCAAGAGCACGGCGGCCTGAAAGCCGACCTGAGT
>NZ_LKBR01000047.1:0-11574 GCF_002723595.1 Pseudomonas sp. ICMP 460 | reverse complement strand
AATCGCGAGCAAGCCCGCTCCCACAGTTTGACCGAGTTCGGCTTGTGATTTTGATCGTGATTATGGTATCGGCAACGCCACGGCGCGAATCAGGAACGGCAGGCGCATTGGGTATTCCCAATAGCACTCAGTACGTTGGCCGAAGCCTCGATGTTGGGTTTGCGCGCAGGTATGGTACTGCTCGTCTGCCGCCACCAGATCGCGGTGCGCCAAGCGTTGCACCTCGTGCGCCGGTAAATGCGTGAGGCACGCCTTGCGCGCAGCAAACGGGCTCGGGGTTTTGTGGGAGCGGGNGGGAGCGGGCTTGCTCGCGATTGCGGTGGGTCAGTTGAAAATACTTATCTGACACACCGTAATCGCGAGCAAGCCCGCTCCCACAGTTTGACCGAGTTCGGCTTGTGATTTTGATCGTGATTTTGGCACCGAGTGGGGCGAGAGCGTTTTGGTTGCTTTGCGCTGTTATTGCAGGCACGCCAACGACCGCTGCACTTCGCACACCGTTTCTTCCAGGCTGACCATGTGCAAGTTCAACACCCGCTCCACCGGTGCCTGATGCATCGGCCAGTGCAACGCCATGCTGCCGACCAGGTGCCCCCGAACGCGTATCGGCAACGCCACGGCGCGAATCAGGAACGGCAGGCGCATTGGGTATTCCCAATAGCCCTCAGTGCGTTGGCCGAAGCCTCGATGTTGGGTTTGCGCGCAGGTATGGTACTGCTCGTCTGCCGCCACAAGATCGCGATGCGCCAGGCGTTGCACCTCGTGCGCCGGTAAATGCGCGAGGCACGCCTTGCCCATCGCCGAGTGAAACAGGCTGGCGTGCTGGCCGACGATCTGGCAGTTATTGGGGTACAACTTGCGCTGCACCCTGGGGATCGCGCTTTCCATGACTTCCAGGTGCTCACCGTCGAAGCAGGATAAATCCACCACCAACCCCGTGCGCTCGCTGAGTTCAAGCAGCCAAGGGGCAGCGCTTTCCACGACCTGGCGCTTGCCGCGCTGCTGAGTGTCGCCGAACAAACGTTGGGCACGCAGCCGATAGCGGCGATCACTCAAGCCGCGATAGACCCAGCCCTGATCGTGCAGGGTCAGCAACATCCGCGACACAGTGGCCTTGGGCAGGCACGTCAAATAATGCAGTTCCTCCAACCCAAGTGCCTGGTGCTCACCGAGCAACTCGACGATTGCCAGTGCGCGCTCAACCGAGCGTACGGTACCTGTTTCGGCGTTGCTGCCCATGTTCGATCTCCTTGTTGCCGGGGGATGATCAGTGTTCGCAGCAAGATACACGCCCGGTCGCGCGTTAACCGGCCGATTCAAGGCACGCCGGCGGCCGGCGTTGCACCCATTGCGTCAACTGTTCATGCGCGTAAGCCAATTGCAGCACCGCCCGGTCGGCCTGCGCCGGGCCGATGATCTGCACGCCCATGGGCAGGCCCTGTGGGTTGAAACCCACCGGGATGCTGATGCTCGGCAAACCTGCCAGCGTCGGGCCGATCACCACTTCCATCCAGCGGTGATAAGTGTCCATTTCGCGCCCACCCACGAGGCGTGGCCACGCGTGTTGTGCATCGAAAGGGAACACTTGGGCGGTGGGCAGCAACAGGAAGTCGTAACGTTCGAACAGCTTGGCCAGCGCGCGGTACCACTCGCTGCGATCCACCGAGGCCTGATACACCTGTTGCGCACTCAAGCCCAGGCCGCCCTCCACTTCCCATTGCGCTTCGGGTTTGAGCAACGCGCGCTTTTGCGGGTTGGCGTAGGCCGCGCCGAGGTTGCCGTGTACCAGCCAATGGCGGTGCACCAGCCAACTGCGCCATAGGCGCGCCATGCAAAACTCGGGTTGGCAGCTTTCCACTTCGCAGCCCAGCGCGGCGAAATCATCAAGGGCGGATTCGCACAGGCTCAGCACGCCTTCGTCCATCGCCAGGTAGCCGTTGTAAGCGCCCAGCCAGCCGAGGCGCGCGCCCTTGAAGTCGTGCTGCAAGGGTTGCCCAAAGACCGTCGGATCACCCTTGGAGGACAGCGGCACGCGTGGGTCGTAACCCGCTTGAATGCTCAACAACCGCGCCACATCCGTGACACTGCGGCCCATCGGGCCTTCGGTGCCCAGTTGCTGCACGAACAGTTCCGGCATCGGCCCATGGGGCACGCGGCCGTGTGACGGGCGCAGGCCGAACACATTGTTGAAGGCCGCCGGGTTACGCAGCGAACCCATCATGTCGCTGCCATCGGCCACCGGCAGCATGCGCAGCGCCAGCGCCACTGCCGCCCCACCACTGCTGCCGCCGGCGGCCAGGCGTGGGTCATACGCGTTGCCGGTGGTGCCGAACAGCGTGTTGTAGGTCTGCGAGCCGAGGCCGAACTCCGGTACGTTGGTCTTGCCGATGATGATCGCGCCGCTGGCGCGTACGCGCGCCACGCTGATGGCATCTTCGGTGGGTACGTGCTCGGCAAACAACGGCGAACCCAAGGTGGTGCGCAGGCCCTTGGTGGCCGCCAGGTCCTTGATTGCCTGAGGCATGCCATGCATCCAACCACGCGATTGGCCTTGGGCCAATTCGCGGTCACACGCGCGAGCCTCAGCCATTACGTCATCGGCATCGCGCAGTGACACCAGCGCATTCACGCGGGGGTTAAACCGCTGGATCTGCGCCAGGTACGCCTGCATCACTTCTTCACACGACACCTGCCGCGCATGGATCGCTCGCGACAGCTGCGTGGCATCCCAATCAACAATGCTCAAGGCTTCACCTCACTTGAAAACGGCAGCGGTTTCTTCGCCCGCGGTGCCTCATGCATGCAGTAAGTGCCGAGCAGCGCCAGCACGCAAGCGAACACTACGTAAAACGCCGGCGCCACCGGCGTACCGAGCACTCGGGTCAGCCAGGTCACGATCAACGGCGCAAAGCCGCCGAACACCATCACCGCTACGTTATAGGCGACCGAAATGCCGGTCGAGCGCCCACCGGCCGGGTGCGCGAGGCGCCGGGTTTTGAACGCTGCATGAGGAACACTCCATTCAACCGATAAGGGCAAGGGTTCAGCGGCAGAAAAAGCAAGGTCGTCAGGCAGGCTTGAGCCAGCTCTCGGCCAGCGCGCCCCAATAGGCGGCGCCAGTCAGCAGGATGTCGTCGTTAAAGTCATAGGCGGGGTTGTGCACCATCGGCCGCGAGAGGCCATTACCGATAAACAGGTAACTGCCGGGGCAGCGTTGCAGCATCCAGGCAAAATCTTCGCTGCCCATCAGCGTGCGGGTGTTGCCGTCCACTGCATCGGCGCCAAGCAAGGCGACGCCGACCTGGCGCGCGAACTCGGTTTCTTCGGGATGATTGACCAGCACCGGGTAGGCTGGGCGATGGTCGATTTGCACGGTGCAGCCGAAGCTGGCGGCCTGGGTCTGGATGATTGCGTTGACCCGCTCCAGCATCTGCTCGCGCACCGTGGGGTTGAGCGCACGCAGGCTCAGGCGCAACAGGGCTTGCTGGGGAATCACGTTGGCCGCTTGCCCTGCTTGCAGGGCGCCGACCGTGACCACGGCGGCTTCCTGGGTGTCGATGTTGCGCGCCACCACCGTCTGCAAGGCCATGACCATGCTCGCGGCCGCGACCAGCGGGTCCACCGCTAAATGCGGCATGGAGCCGTGGCCGCCGACGCCTTCAAGGGTCACCGTGAGCAAGTCCTGCGACGCCATCATCGGCCCGGCTCTCAAGCCCAGATGCCCCGCCGGCAAGCCCGGCATATTGTGCATGCCAAACAGCCCATCACACGGAAAACGCTCCAGCAAACCGTCAGCCAGCATGGCCTCGGCACCCCCCTGGCCTTCTTCGGCGGGCTGGAAAATCAGGTTCAACGTACCGTCGAATTGCCGCGTCGCCGCCAGGTAGCGCGCAGCACCGAGCAGCATGCTGGTGTGGCCGTCATGCCCGCAGGCATGCATGCAGCCGGCATGCTGACTGGTGTAGGCCGCGCCGGTGTTTTCGATGATGGGCAAGGCGTCCATGTCGGCGCGGATGCCGAGGGTGCGCGCGCTGCTGCCATTGCGCAGCACGCCGACCACACCGGTTTTGCCGATGCCGGTGTGCACCACGTAACCCCAGTCCTTCAGGGCTTTGGCGACAAGCGCTGATGTGCGGTTCTCTTCAAAGCCGAGTTCGGGGTGGGCGTGAATGTCTTGACGCACGGCACGCAAATCGCTGTCGACGTCGCTGAGCCAATCCAGTATGTGCTGGTGTGGGCGCATGGTGATTCTCCTCACAGGCGGGTGTTCCCGTTCTTGTTTGCGACGCACCGCCAGCTAACCGCGATGTGGGCAGGAGGACAATCAAAGGTGGTTCCACTGGGTGGAACCTGAGGAAAAATTACGCAAAAAAAACAGTCCAATCGATAGGGCAGATCCCACAGCAAGGCATTGGACGGATCGCGTAAGCGATCGGATAATACGCAACCTGAAGCCTAAAATGAACTATTAAAGACAGAAGTGAATTAAAACTCTAGATATAAGTATTTGAAAAAACTGCATTTCAGTTAAACGGGCGAATTAAAAATTATAAAACGCCCTCTCCACCAAGCGAGCACTCAGTCACCAAAAAAATCTTTACAGAGTAAAAATTTACGCACCTACTTCTATACTGCAGGCGCTTCAATCCGTTTTTTAATTAGCTCGAGTCTCGCTCGCAGTCTATCAGATCTACGAGGCTCCATAACTTGCTCCATATCCTCTACCCAATCAATAGCCATACCTGCCCCTCGACCTTTCGAGTGGAGCAAAGCTTCCTCAATAGCATCTACCACCCTACTCAAGCAAATCTCTCTTTTATCACCGGCATCTACAGAGAATTTTGCAATTTTATAACGATCAACATATGTAAAACTTTCGCCCTTGGCCCGATGTATATTCCAAAGTAAATCGTGAACATCTTGAGCTATTTGGGCAATAGCCGCCGTTGCAGCCGATGGGCAATTTCTTAGAACTCCTTTCAAACGCTTTGCCGCTGCAAAAAGATCAGTGACCGCATCAAGATATTCTCGTCGGGTCTCCCGCTCGCCTCCTCTTTTTGCATGAGCAATTGCCACACACTTATGCCAATTCCAGTCTTTTACAGAAAAAAAAGTACGTCCCTTTGCACCAACATCAACGGCGGCATTTGAATTTCCAAAGTCGACTTCAAACTGTATCCACTTTAAAAAAAGCTGAGGTTCGCGTTTACCAAGATTATATGATCGCTGAAATGCGGCACGAACTTTAATTATGTCACCCGGATTAACTTCAGCTAGACACCGCGCGCACACCATCCAGAGGTCAGGGCTATTCCCATTATCTTTCAAAGCTGCTTGCACAGTATTTAATGCACCAGAAGAATCACCACCACTAAGTTGCGCCATGGCCTGCTGAATTGCACTAGCAACATGTTTATTGCGACCTCGACTTGCTCCATCCTCCTTACTTTCGATACGGAGATTTCCAGCCCTCCGGTTAATTTCATTATGACCTTGTATTTCAGACTTCAGCTCATCAAGTAGCCTACGTAGGTTTGAAGCGACACCAAACCGATTCTGATCACCAATTTGCTTTGTCTGCAGCAAAAACAACCTATCAAGTTCTCCAATTGCTCCCTCAACCTCTGAGGTCTCACACTCGGTCATATTTTTTATTTCGGCAATAGATACTGCTTCAAACATTGAAATAGAGTATAAGATCCGCCTAGAACTCCAACTAAGCTGTTCGAACTCTCTTCGAAATGATGCTGCCCTTACTGCTTCCCCATCCTTACCTTTCCAACGCGCGATTGCGTCTCCAAAAGAGATGCCAACTTTCAATAGCCGAAAGATAGACTCCGTAAATAAAGGTGATCCTTCGGTATCACGATGTAATGTTTTCCTCTCTGAGTTATTTAACTTTCGCTGATAAGCACCCTCAAGATAATCTACGTAAGTCGCAAACTCGTCCGCCAACATACCTTTAACTTCTGTAGTAGAAGAAAGAGGCGCCAGATAGTTTTTGCGAGTCGTGAACAAGAATCTAGATTTTGAATTACCCAAAACCATCCCTAGTTCAATCGCCTTACGCTGATCATCTGGAGGCAAAGAGTCCAGATCGTCGACCACAATCAACGACGGGGTAATAACCAGACCTTCCGAAAGAGTGCGAAGTTTTGAGTTATGATCAGTATCCGCCCACTCTTCATCAGGAACAGAGAAATGAAAAGATATTGCATCGAGCAAAGTTTCGTAAGAAGAATAAGCCTCCCCCGACTGCCTAGAGTCTCGCTTATAAGGCAAAACCACAGGTATATTAATCGCTGGTGAAAATTGCTCAAGCTTGGCGCTTAACCAAACAACTTGCTCTAAACCCAGAGGGGTTTCTGAGCAAACGTTTTCACAAAAGCTGTAAGCAGCAGAGGTTTTTCCGACTCCGCCTGGGCCCGCTAAAACACGATATCTAGACATTGGGTCTGCTAACCATGACCAAAGCGCCTCTTTCGTTGACTCCCTCCCAATAAATTTTTGAAAAATAGCACTACGATCCGGCAAATTATTAATAGTATATGCTACACATATTTTCCTCAGTTCAAAGTGCATCGCTGGATGCTGACGACTACTCATTAAAAACCGCAAATCCCCGGAATCGCGGATAAGCTGAGAATTATCTAGAGTTCGGAAAAATATGTCTCCCGGTCGAAACAATGGCTTTCTATCATTTACGTCTGGCCCATTCTTTGAAACTGGCAGGGGAACGTCAGCATCAGGCCTTTGAGGAATACGTACCACTTGAATAGCCTTATCGGCCATTAAAAACTTTGAGATACTGAGAGCAATATCTACTCCAGAGTAGTTTCTTACAGCCTGACTACACTGCTGTGGATTTAGATCTTCGCACCCTTGAATAACACCACCGTCAGCCACCCCTACAATTAGATAACCGCCATAGCTATTATAAAAAGAAATAACATCCCTAACAAATTCTGCGAGCTCTAGTTTACTTGACCCTAACGTTAGCTTGTAATCCCATAGTTCAGACTCTACATCAACAAGGCAAGTTTCGTTGATCTTAAGGCTTTCCAACACATCTTCACCAGTGCTCCCGCGTTGAATTGCACTGATAATTTTTGTCTTTAGATGACCAATATCCATTGCAAAATATCTCCCAGGCGATAAATGGCAATATGCCATATTTTATCGCCTCTGACATCCGCCTAAGACCTCATCTGTGAGGATTATGCCAGGCTCACTGCCATTGCCTTTTAGAGCTCAAGGAGAAATGTCGAGCGCAATGATTTTCTCTAAGGGCCAGTACAGAAAGCAACGTTGCAATAAAAGAAATACCTCGTTAACCTCACTAGGTCGCTGCTCATCAGCGACCGGGCGTGGAATCCCGAGAAAGAAGACGCTACAGCGTCGTCATACAATCAGTCGGCGCTTTTTTGTGCCCGCTGCTTGTGCTTTATGGCGGCTGTGCGTGGGAGGCCTCGTGCCTGCCGAGTCGCTTCTTCTCGGATTCCAACCTGCGTACAGCTGCCACCCCACGCTTGGAATCGTGACTGGCAGCTCTTTTTGGTTGTACCAAAGGAGCACGTTCATGCCGTACGAAATACCCTCAATACACAATGCAGTCGTCGTTCAAGATCTCGCTAAATCAGGAGGTCAGCAATGAGCGTCCCACCCTCAGTAACCACCCTCGGCGCCGCCACCTTCGCAGACTGCGGAGAGAACAAAAGCGACATGAAAGTATTCCGCGTCAACGCGGGGGTTCCGCTTGTGGAAGCCCTTGAACACGCCTCGCACGTGCTTTATTACGCAAAAATGCTCGCGCTTGAAGCTGCCATGGACCCCAAGGCGGAGAAGTTTGCATTCGCCTCGCATTACCTGGGTGAGATGGGTAAAGCTATCATCGATGACCTGCTGCTGGCATTGCAGCCTGGCAGCCCAACCTCGCAGTAAGTCGTTCCCGCCCGGTGCAGTGCATCGGGCGCCAGCGCGGACTTCTCTCATTTCCAATGATTAATGCAAATCCAATGTGGGAGCTGGCTTGCCTGCGATAGCCGCACGCCAGTCAACATCACTGTCGCCTGTGCCGCCGCCATCGCAGGCAAGCCAGCTCCCACAGGGGATGTAACGCGTGTCAGGGATTCAGGCGGCAGCCTTGGCGATCACCTAGCCAACGCGCCGTATGCGTGCGCCCCAACCCGCTCGCGGTGACTTCACTGATCTGCGGTTTATCGACAAACGCACTGGTCGGCACGTACTGCTTCACATACCCCAGGCAATACTGCGCGGGATTGTTCTCGACGTAACGGCACGAGCAATATTCCTTGGCGGTGTACGCCGCGATGATGTCGGGGAAAGCTTGCAGGTTAACGCGCTCGTACCAGACCCAGCCCAGCAACGCGAGCAAGAGCAGGAGAAACACGCTGGTAAACGGCCGACGACGGATCATGGTTGCACCGCTGCGAGTATGCGTTTGAGCAGTTCGTTGTGCTGGTAGCTGCCGTCGCGGTCATCGCCGTAACGCACAATCACCAAGTGTTCATCCGGCATCACAAACAACGCCTGGCCCCAGTGGCCCAAGGCGGCGAAGGTGTCGGCGGGGGCGTCTGGCCACGGGCGGGCGGCGCCTTGCACTTCGCGGTTAAGCCACCATTGGCCACCGGGTACGGCTTCGTCCTGGCCGGCTTTGTAGTTGGCGAACGGCTGGCGATTGAAGTCGACCCATTCTTTGGGCAGCAATTGCTTGTCCCCCCAACGACCGTCGCGCGCCATCAGCAGCCCTACGCGCGCTAAATCGCGGGCGGTGAGGTAGGCGTAGGACGAGGCGACGAAGGTTTCATCGGCGTCGGTTTCCCAGGTGGCGTTGCGAATGCCCAGCGGCGTGAACAGCGCATCCCACGGGTAGGTCAGGTAGGCCTGGTGGCCGAGTATGCCTTTGAGGGTGGCGGACACTATATTGCTGTCGCCGCTGGAATAACGGAAGGCTTGCCCGGGCTCGGCGGCAGTACCGGTGTTGGCGGCGAACTCGGCCATGTTCGCGCGGCCACGGGTGTAGAGCATCGCCACCACCGAGGAATTCAGCGGGGCGTATTCGTAGTCTTCCTGCCAGTCCAGACCCGAGGCCCAGTGCAGCAGGTCGGCCATGGTGACGTTGGGGTGCTGCTTCATCGGTGGGTAGAAGCGTGCAGCCGGGTCGCTGAGTTTGAAACGGTTTTCGCCATAGGCTACGCCGAGCACGGTGGCCATCAGGCTTTTGCTGACCGACCAGGTCAGGTGCGGGGTGCTGGCGGTGGTGGGCGCGGCGTAGTGTTCGTAGATGATTTGGCCATCGCGGATAACCAGCAGCGCATCGGTGCGCACGCCCTTACGGGTAGCGTCGTCGCGCGGCGCGAAGGCGTAGCTGTTGAGGGCGTCGACAGCTTGGCCTTCGAGCGGTTTGCCGCTGACCCACTCCTTGTCAGGCCAGGTTTCGGCTTGGGCGGTGACGGTGACTGACAACAGCGCGGCGAACAACAGGCCTTTGACCATGGAGGCAAACTCAAGCGGTATTCAAGAAAGCGAGCCTAACCGAGGTAAGTGAAGCTTTTGCTACAAGCCTGCTCGCACATTTTGATGCTCTTACAACGGGCCGATACTTCCCATCCGCCCCTGTCATCTAAGCGTCACCGGAGCTTCATGGAGCTGACACCGAGCCTACATAGCCTGAGTTTGGACAAACAAGTCGACCGGCCGGAACGTGGCTGGCACTCGGAGATTCGCCATGACTCAGATCGCCCGCATCAGCAACACCGGCAATGAACGCCGTCTGCAAGCCGAACGCCTGATTGGCGCAGACGCTTTGCAGGAAGCCCAGGCCCTGCGGTTCAACGTGTTCAGCGGCGAACTCAACGCCAAGCTGAAAGGCGCGGAACGGGGTCTGGACATGGATGACTATGATGTTCACTGCAGCCACATCGGCGTGCGGGATTTGAACAGCGGTCGATTAGTCGCCACCACCCGTTTGCTCGACCACCAAGCGGCCAGCACCTTGGGCCGGTTCTACAGCGAAGAAGAATTCAGCCTGCACGGCCTGCTGCATCTGCAAGGCCCAATCCTCGAAATCGGCCGCACCTGCGTCGACCCGGCCTACCGCAACGGTGGCACCATCGCGGTGTTGTGGGGGGAGTTGGCCGAAGTGCTCAATCAAGGCGGCTACAGCTACCTGATGGGTTGCGCGAGCATCCCGATGCACGACGGCGGCATCCAGGCCCACGCGATCATGCAGCGCCTGCGCGAGCGCTACCTGTGCAACGAACACCTGCGCGCCGAGCCGAAAAAACCGCTGCCGGCGCTGGACCTGCCGTCCAACGTGATCGCCGAAATGCCGCCGCTGCTCAAGGCTTACATGCGCCTGGGCGCGAAGATTTGCGGCGAGCCGTGCTGGGATGAGGATTTTCAGGTAGCCGACGTGTTCATCCTGCTCAAGCGCGACGAGCTGTGCCCGCGTTACGCTCGCCACTTCAAGGCGGCCATGTAATGGACCGCTTACGCGTGTACGGGCGCGTTGCCCGCGTGCTGCTGGTGGTGGCGCTGGGGTTGAGCATGGCCAGTGTGTTTGGGCTGTTCGAGCGTATGGGCGTGGCCAACTCGATGGTGCGACGCCAACGCTGGTCACGGTTTTTCATGGCGCGGCTGACCAACGCACTGCCCTTTCGCGTGACGGTGCACGGTGAGTTGCCGCAAACGCCGATGCTATGGGTCAGCAATCACGTGTCCTGGACTGATATTCCATTGCTCGGCGCCGTGGTGCCGCTGTCGTTTCTGTCCAAGGCCGAAGTGCGCACCTGGCCGGTGGCTGGCTGGTTGGCGGCCAAGGCCGGTAGCCTGTTTATCCGCCGCGGTTCGGGCGACAGCCAATTGATTCGCAAGCAGATGACCCGTCATCTGGAGCAACAGCACCCGCTGCTGATGTTCCCGGAAGGCACCACCACGGACGGGCGCAGCCTGCGCACGTTTCACGGGCGTTTGCTGGCGAGCGCGATTGATGCCGATGTGTCGCTGCAACCGGTGGCGATTCGTTATTTGCGCGACGGCCAGGTCGACCCGATTGCACCGTTTATTGGCGATGACGATTTGCTCTCGCACCTGATGCGGCTGTTCGGCCACGACCAGGGCGATGTGGAAATTCATGTGCTCAAGCCGATTGCCTGCGCCGGGCAGGAACGCGCAGCGCTGGCGTATCAGGCGCAACAGGCGGTGCAGAAGGTGCTGTTTGGGCCGCTGCCGGAGGCCGAGCAAGAGGGTGCACGGCCAGCGTACGCCGCTTAGCTGGGTGTGAAGTAAACGCAGTTCAAATCGGCAATGTGGACTGTGCAATGTGGGAGGCCCCACTGCATCTTTGATGTAGCGCTGTCGCGCATCGGGCTGGTTCGGTGTGTTCTTCAGGTTGGGTACATATCCGTTATTTGGGTTATGGCTTGTATTGGTTTCGCTCTTACAGCCAGCCCTTTCAAGGTCTTTGATAAAATCCCCCAAAACGCCAGTCAGGGGAACGAAATCGATGTGGGCAGAAGTTCTAGCGCGGTTTGAGAAAAAAGCACCGGCCAG
>NZ_LKBR01000046.1:0-229000 GCF_002723595.1 Pseudomonas sp. ICMP 460 | reverse complement strand
CCCGGCGTCCTGCCGGGTTACCCACGGATTCAAGCCTGCGTGCGGCCATCGTGGTTTAACGGGGCGCTTCTCAGATCAAGATCAAGATCAAAAGCAAGAGCACGGTGGCCTGAAAGCCGACCTGAGTGGTTGAAGCAGATCAAGGGCGGGTTTGCATGCACAGCAGATCTGCTTTTTTTGCTTTGTGTGCTTTTTGTGCTTTTTGTGGGAGGGGGCTTGCTCCCGATAGCAGTTTTACAGTTGATACATGAGTTGACTGACCCACCGCCATCGCGAGCAAGCCCGCTCCCACAATGGTTCGGCGCTGTTAGATAGACTGCAGCAGCGCTTCGATTTCTTCGAAGCTTGAGTGGTTGAAGCAGGTCAAAGGCGGCTCTTGAGTACACAGCAGATCTGTTTTTTTTGCTTTGTGTGGGAGGGGGCTTGCTCCCGATAGCAGTTTTACAGTTGATACATGAGTTGACTGACTCAACGCCATCGCGAGCAAGCCCGCTCCCACAATGGTTTGGCGCTGTTAGATAGACTGCAGCAGCGCTTCGATTTCTTCGAAGCTTGAGTGGTTGAAGCAGATCAAGGGCGGGTTTTGAGTATACAGCAGATCTGCTTTTTTTGCTTTGTGTGGGAGGGGGCTTGCTCCCGATAGCAGTTTTACAGTTGATACATGAGTTGACTGACCCACCGCAATCGGGAGCAAGCCCGCTCCCACACTGGTTTGGCGCTGTTAGATAGACTGCAGCAGTGCTTCGATTTCTTCGAAGCTTGAGTGGTTGAAGCAGATCAAGGGCGGGTTTTGCATAAATAGCAGATCTGCTTTTTTTGCTTTCTGTGGGAGGGGGCTTGCTCCCGATAGCAGTTTTACAGTTGATACATGAGTTGACTGACCCACCGCCATCGCGAGCAAGCCCGCTCCCACACTGGTTTGGCGCTGTTAGATAGACTGCAGCAGCGCTTCGATTTCTTCGAAGCTTGGGCGTGCCAGCACGTCGGGCTGGCAGCAGTTTTTGTGCAGCTCCAGCAGCCGCTGATCACTTGACTCCGCCTCAACCCGCTCCAGCAACTCCCCCAGCAACACGCCGAACGCGCGCACTTCAATGCGTTGCAATGCTCTGGTTTCGAGGGTGTCGGCCGTGGCATGGAACGACGCCGCGCCAAAGTCGCCAAGCAAGCAATCACCCGCTTCGTTCCACAGGATGTTGTGGCCGTACAAATCGCCGTGGGTGATGCCGTGACGGTGCAAATGCGCGGCCACCGAGGCGATGCCGCGGGCCATGCGCAAGGCCACGTCGAAGCTGAAACGCGTGTCGGGTTGGTAAATATCGCGGGTGCACGATGCCAGGCTCGGCAGGGCGGCGAGGTTGCGGTAGCTCGGGTCGATCAGGTCCATCACCAAGGCGGCCTGGTCTTGCGGGTGGTCAACCACGCGGCCTTCTACTTTGATCAGGTTGGGGTGCAAACCGGCGGCGATGCAGGCCTGCATTTCATGCAGCGGCGAGCCGTCGCTGGTGATCGTACCTTTGTACAGTTTGACCGCAACCGGCTTGGCCGCCGGCGCCCACTGCGCCTTGCGAATGATCCCGGAGGCGCCTTCGCCCAGCACTTCGCCCAGCACCAACTGCGACCAGGGAATGTTCGCCGTCGCCTCATCAGCCGCGACCTCCACGGCCATCTCCACCGGGTTACCGGCGTAGGCCAGCCAGGTCAGGCTGGGCATGGCCAGCAGCCAGGGCGGCAGTTGGGTCAGCCGGTTGGAGGCGATGCGAATCAGCTCCAGGTTGGCGCAGTTGGCCAGGCTCTGCGGCAGGTGCGCGAGTTGGTTGCCGGCCAGCATCAGTTTTTGCAGCAACGGCCGTTCGCCCAATGCGCTGGGCAATTGGCTGATGCAATTATCGGTAAGGATCAGCCAGCGCAACTGCGGCGGCAGAGAGGTTTCGGGTACATGCCTGATCTGGTTGGCCTTGAAGCCGATCATGCTCAGTTTTGCGCACTGGCCCAGACATTCCGGCAGCGTGGTAAAGGCGTTGTCCGAACAAAACAACACACGCAGATGCGTCAGGCGATGCAAGTCATCCGGCAAGCTGCTCAGGGCATTGCCGGTGAGGTTGAGGATTTCCAGGGAGTCGGCCAGCTCGAAGATTTCCTGCGGGAATTCGGTCAACCCGCAGGACAGGTCCAGGCGCGTAATTCCGGCCAGTTGGCCGGCCTTGAGTTGGGCGAGGGTATTCATCGGCGGCGCGGTCACTCGGCAAGAGGGCATAAAAGGCGCTCATGATACCGGGTCGGGCGCGGGTTGCGCGCGCGCCGTTTGCAATTGTCCGAGGCGGCTGGCGGTGCGCGCAAGGTCAATGGCCTGGCCTTCCAGCGCTTCAGCCAAGGGCAACTGGCCGATCAGTGTCAGGCGTTTATCCTGGTCGTAGAGCACGTCCACCACATTGATAAAACGCTGTTGCACGGCGATCGGGCAGTCTGCGAGTGGCGGCAGGCCGTCGATGATCCAGTGGTCGAAGTCCTCGCACAGCAGCAGGTAATCCATCACCGCCGTGAGCTGTTCGCAGAGGTCGTTGAAAGTGAAGGCGATGGTAGCGGCATGATGGCGGCGGCAGGTCAATTGCCGGGTGCCGACGGTCAACCATTGCGCCGGGCAATCGGCAGCGGGTAACCCCAACGCCTCGCGCTGCTGCGTGGTGCCCGGCCACACGTATTGGCCGGTGCTGAAGCGCTGTTGCGCATGGGCCTGCGGCAAGCTGCGAAAATCCTGGTCTGAATTGACTTCCAGCACCTCCATACGCGCGGCGATCAGGTCGATCACCGGCTTGAAGCGTTCGTGGTACAGCGGGTTGGGCAGCAGCCCGTGCGGCGCGTAGTTGGAGGTCATCAGCACCAGCACGCCGCGCCGGAACAGCGCCTTGAACAACCGGCTGATGAGCATCGCATCGCCAATGTCGTGGACGTGGAATTCGTCGAAACACAGCACGCGGCAACCCGCTAACAGCTCATCCAGGGTCACGGCCAGGGCATCATCATGCTCGCGGTGCAGGAACATGCCCCGGTGCAGCCGGGCGAAAAATGCATGGAAGTGCACCCGCTGTTTCTCGGCAATTGGCAGCGCCTGGAAAAACCCGTCAAGCAGCCAGCTTTTGCCACGCCCCACCGGGCCGTGAAGGTACAGGCTGCGCGTGGGCTGGCCGGCGAGCAGGTGCTCGGCTTCGCGGGCGAGGGCGGCAATCGCCTGGCTTTGGCCGGCGCTGAGGGTATAGCCCAGCTGCTCGGCCTGGGCCTGAAAGTAAGCGGGGATGGGCGATGCGCCGACGGGTTCGGCGTTGTGACCAAACAGGCGCTGGATCAGGGAAAACACGGCCAATGCGAGTCACTCTGTGTTTCGGTGGTGGCTTACTTTAGGACGCCCGCCGCGATTTGACCAATAGAGCCGGTTATTGCGCAACAGTCGGTTGCGGGCAAAAACCTGTTTGGACTGGCGGTTTTTCTGCCAGTGGCTAACCTCATAGTCAGGCGTTACCCCTGTATAAGGAATTGGGGCAGTGAAGGGACGAGCAGTATTGGCGGTGATGGGCACGATGCTCTGCAGTACGGTGTACGCCGCGCAGCTTCAGGTGGTGGTGCGCATCGACGTGCAGCGTGGCTGCCAACTGGTGGGCACCACCCGCAGCGCAGGCATCGAGCAACTGGGCGTATTGGATTTCGGCAGCGGCGCGCGTCTGGATGACCCGGCCGGGCCTTTGAGTGCGGCGCTGATCAGCCAGCGTCAGCCACGCCTGGAATGCAACCCCGACACGCCTTACCAAGTGCGCGTCGACGGCGGGCTGCATGGTGGCGTCGGCGAAGTGCGCTACCTCAGCGCCGCAACCCCTTCGAGTCAACCCATTCCCTATCGTATCTACGCAGACCCTGCGCGGTTGATCCCGTTGCCGGTGGATGTGCCGCTCAGCGGGCGGGTGCCGGACTCAGGCTCCGTCGACTTGCCCCTGTATGGCCGAATCGAACCGCTCAAAGGCATCCCGGCCGTCGGTCGTTATTCCGACCTGCTCAAGGTCACGGTCACATGGTAAGCCGGTTTCTGGCCTTGGCGGCCATGGGCAGCTTATTGCTGCCGGCGCAGTACGCCCGGGCGGCGGTGGCCAGCGGGTTTATCCAGGCGCGCATGGTGGTTACCGCGAGTTGCGAAGTCAGCCGCGGCACTGACACGGCGCCGGTCAGCCCGACGGGCGGCACGGCCATGCTCGACTTCGGCAGCCAGGGGCCGACCTGGAGCAACCCCTTGGGCGCGGGCCTGTCGGCCAGCGGTACAGCGCCGCTGTCGGTGTCATGCAACCCGACAGTCGCAAGCTTCACCGTGACCATTGACGGCGGCACCAATGCCGTTGGCACCACGCGGCGCCTGAGCAACGGCCGCCAGACCATCGATTATCAACTGATGGCCGACCCGCTGGGGCGCATTCCCTATCGGATCGGCCAGCAACACAGTTTTGTCGCCAGCGATGGCACACAAATGACCATCCCGGTGTGGGGCGCCGTGGTGGCCAATACAACTGCCCTGCCTGCCGGCACCTACACCGACACGTTGACCGTGACACTGGACTGGTAACTCAAAGGGATGACCATCATGCACACATTAGTATCTCGAATAGGCGTCTGCGCGCTGGGCCTTGCGATGGCCTCCAGCCTCAACGCGGCGACCACCGTAACCGGGCAGATCACCTCCAGCATGACGCTGATCGCGAGTTGCCAGGTCAACGGTTCCGGGGCGGCCACCGGCTTGAACTTCGGTAGCTTGAACTTCGGCACCACCAACAGCTTGTTCACCAACGCCGACGCGCAACTGTTGGGCGGCACCGGTACGGGCGGCGCGCTGTCGGTGCTGTGTTCCGCCGGCACCACGCCGACGGTCAAGGTGCGTGCCGGCGCGCATGATAACGCCTCGCCAGGCGGCACGCGTGCCTTGGCCGACGGTGCGGGCAACTTCGTGCCCTATGACTTCTACACCGACAGTGGGCACTCCGCGCTCCTGGCTATCGACGGCGTGATCACCCTGGCGGCGAGTACCGGCACGGCGCAAACCGTCAACCTCTACGGCCGCGCGGTGGGCAAAGCAGGGCTGCCAGCGGGCACGTATACCGACACGGTGGCCGTAGAACTGACGTTCTGACGCCATGACGCGCTCGGTGTGGCTAAAGGCATTGCTGGCCTGTGCGTTTGCAGTGCCGCTGCCGCTGGCGGCGGTGACCAGCCAGAGCTTTCAAGTCAGCGCGACGGTCACGCCGGGCTGCCTGATCGTGGGCGCAGGTGCCAACTATGGCGCGCTGGCCTACGGCAGTTATTCAGCCCTCGCCACCGGCACGGTGAGTGCGGCGCTGACCAGCGCGGTGATCTTGCAATGCACGCCGGGCGTGACGCTGAGCATGAGCGTCGACGGCGGGTTGCACAGTAGCACCGGGCGCAATATGCAGCACAACAGCGGTAGCGCGCGCGTGGGCTACCAGTTATTCAGGGATGCGGCGTTCAGTCAGAGCCTGGGCATCAGTCAAAGCGTCAACGTCAGTTACAGCGACGCAACCACCATCAGCTTGCCGATTTACGGGCGGGTGCAGTTACCCGGCAATCAGCCTGGGGGGACGTACAGCGATACGCTGCAGGTGCAGTTGTCGTGGTAGGGCTATGAGTATAAGGAGTGGGTTTATGCGTTCACCTTCCCGGCGGCTGTGGGCCGCGGGTGTTGCCTTGGCTGCCGTGTGCTCGGCGGGGCTTGTGCAGGCAGCGAGTTCGGTGCTGATCTGGCCCATCGACCCGGTGCTGGAAGCCGACCAACAGGCCAGCGCGCTGTGGCTGGAAAACCGCGGCAGCGAGACGGCCAGCCTGCAGATTCGGGTGTTTGCCTGGAGCCAGAGTGGTTTTGACGAGCAGTACCAAAACCAGCGCGATGTGGTCGGCAGCCCGCCTGTGGCGAGAATCGAGCCCGGGCAAAAGCAACTGGTACGCCTGACGCGCACCCGTGAAGTGCCGCCGGGGCAGGAGCTCGCCTATCGCATCATCATTGATGAAATCCCCTCGGCGCTGCAGGTGCCAACACCGCCGGAGGGCAAGAATACCGCCGCGGCGATTCGCTTCCAGATGCGTTACTCGGTGCCGTTATTCGCCTACGGCGCGGGCCTGTGGAGCAAGGACGATGCTACCCGCCAGCGCGACCCCAAGGGCGCCGGCAAGCCGGACCTGAGCTGGCAAAAAGTCAATGTGGCTGGGCGCACCTACATTGAGGTGCGCAACCAGGGCGCGGTGCATGCGCGCCTCACAGATGCCTCGTTCAAGCAGGGCGGGCAGCCCCGCCCGCTGGTAGATGGCCTGCTCGGTTATGTGCTGCCCGGCGCGACCATGCGCTGGCCGGTACCGGACGCGGTGTCCGCCGATCAGCCGTTGCAGGTGCGCATCAACGGCGCGCCGCAGTTGGAGAGTCTGGCGCCAAAGCGGTAACGGTTTTATAGCGCGACGGGTTATTCCCGGGTTCAACAGGATGGAGATGTCCATTGAAGGACACAACGCCATGGAGCCGTGGTTGGGCTCGTTGTAAGTGGCCGTCGGTGGTAGTGGTGAGCGGGCTGTGCGGCGCAATGATTGCGCCGCCGGGCGTGGCCGGCGACTTGCCGCCGCCCCCAAGCAGTCTGGAGGCTGTTGCCGATGCACAACTGTTTCTGGAGTTGGTGGTTAACCAGATGGACACCGGCCGCGTTATTGCGGTTGATCAACGGGCCGGGCAGCTTTATGTACCGGCCAGCGCGTTACAGGACGTGGGCATGAAATTGCCGGGCGACCTCACCGGCAGCATCGCCCTGGACGCGCTGCCGGGTTTGCACAGCGACTACGACAGTAACGGCCAGCGCCTGTTGCTGGATGTACCGCCTTCGTGGCTGCAGGAACAGTTCATCGGCAATCGCAATGCCTACCCGCGCACTCAGGCCATGAGCAGCTTTGGCGCATTGCTCAACTATGACGTGTATTTCAACGACACCGATGAGGGTGGCAGTTACCTTGCCGGGTGGAGCGAACTGCGGCTGTTCGATAACTGGGGCACCTTGTCGACCACCGGGCAGTACCGCCAAACCCTGATCGGCGGCGTCAGCGACAGCACGCTCAACAACGGCTATCGGCGTTACGACACCACGTGGCGGTTCTCGGATGACGAGCGGCTGCTGACCTATGAGGCGGGTGATGTGATCAGCGGCTCGCTGCCCTGGAGCAGTTCGGTGCGACTGGGCGGGGTGCAACTGTCGCGCGATTTTGCGGTGCGCCCGGACCTGGTCACTTATCCCTTGCCGCAATTTGCTGGCGAAGCGGCAGTGCCGTCCTCGGTTGACCTGTTTATCAACGGCTACAAGTCCGAAAGCGCGCTGCTGCAACCGGGGCCTTACACGCTGACCAATATTCCGTTCATTAACGGCGCCGGTGAAGCGGTGGTCGTCACCACCGACGCCTTGGGTCGCCAAGTCTCGACCACCGTGCCGTTCTACGTCACCAGCACGTTGTTGCAACAAGGCCTGTCGGATTTTTCGGTGGCCGCCGGGACCTTGCGCCGCGATTACACCCTGCGTGATTTCGGTTACGGACCGGGCGTTGCCAGCGCCACCTTTCGCTATGGTTACTCCGACAACCTGACGCTGGAAAGCCATGCCGAAGCCGCCAGCGACCTGACGCTCGGCGGGCTGGGCGGCAACCTGCGCCTGGGTAACGTCGGCGTGCTCAATACGGCCGTCGCCCAAAGCCAGTTCGAAGGCCGCACCGGCCAGCAACTGAGCCTGGGTTACCAGTACAACAGCACGCGCTACAGCCTGTCGTACCAGCGCGTCGAACGGCGCGATGAATACGCCGACTTGAGCCTGGTCGATACGCCCTACGCCAGCCTCAGCAAGCGCAGCGAGCAGGTGACGTTAAGCCTCAACCTGGAGCGCTTTGGCAGCTTGGGCGTTGGCTACTTCGATGTGCAGGCGGCCGACGATTCGCGCACGCGGCTGTTTAACCTGAGCTGGAGTAAACCGCTGTGGCGCAACACCAGTTTTTACCTGTCGGGCAACCGCGAAGTAGGTGACAGCAACTGGGCCATGCAGGCGCAATTGGTCATTCCGTTCGACCTCAGTGGCAGCCTAGCCGTGAGCAGCGAGCGCGGCAAAGACGGCGCCAGTCGCCAACGCGTCAATTACAGCAGTGCGGTGCCCAGCGAAGGCGGCGTGGGCTACAACCTCGGCTACGCCCAAGGCGATGGCCCGACCTATCGCCAGGCCGACCTGACCTGGCGCCTGCAATCGGTGCAGTTGCAGGCCGGCGTGTACGGCAGCAGCGACGCCGAGACGCGCTGGGCAGATGCCAGCGGTTCGTTGGTGTGGATGGGCGGCAATACGTTTGCCGCCAACCGCATCAACGACGCCTTCGTGGTGGTGAGCACCGAGGGTTTCGCCGGTATTCCGGTGCGCTACGAGAACCAACTGGTGGGCCACACCGACCGCAACGGGCATCTTTTGGTGCCGTGGAGCAGCGCGTATTACCGCGGCAAGTACGAAATCGACCCGCTGAACCTGCCGCCGAATATCCAGAGTGCGAACGTGGAGCAACGCGTCTCGGTGCGGCGTGGCAGCGGTTACCTGTTGGCGTTTCCGTTGCGTCGCGTGATCGCCGCGAGCATCACGCTGGTGGACAACCAGCATGAGGATTTACCGCTGGGCAGCCTGGTCGTCCACGAACAAAGCAACACGCAGGCGGTGGTGGGTTGGGATGGCCTGGTGTACCTGGAAAACCTCAGTGCGCACAACACGCTGCAGGTGACCTTGGGTGAAGGGCGCACCTGCCAGGCGACGTTCGACATTGATGAGCAACAACAGGACGTGCCGCTGATCGGGCCGTTGGTCTGCCAATGAGGGGCTGAACAAGGAGCGCGCAGGTGAGAGGCAAGGGATGGCTGTACCTTGTGGGGCTGATGGGGCTGATGTTTTCGGCGCAGGCAATGGCGCTGTGTTCGGTGGTCACCCCGACCCCGGTGAGTTTTGGCTCGATCAGTTCGATGACCGTGCGCACTGCCGCGCAGGCCAGTTCCAGCGCTAACGCGGGGTTACGCTGTACCTCGACACTGATCTCGCTGCTGGTCTCCACTGACCACTTTTATGCCACGGTGACGGGCTCTGCCCAAGGTGGCATGGTCGGGCCGACGGGGGATGTGATCGGCTACACGCTCTACGGCAATAACACCACCAGTTATCCGATCACACGCAACAGCCAATTTGATTTTGGCGCCGCCAGCGGCATCGCTCAAACCCTTGGGCTGGTGGCGGGGCCGGGCGCAAAAAATCTCCCGCTGTACGTGAGTAGTATTACCGGCAGCAACGTGGCTGCGGGGCTGTACAGCGAGACCTTGAGCATTGCCTGGAACTGGAACTATTGCTCCGGCATTGGCCTCGGTGGCATCTGCGCGGGGCGTGATACCGGCACCGGCACGTCGGCGATGACTGTCAGCATGACCGTCACCAACGATTGCCAGATCACCGCGCCGAATATCAGCTTTGGCAGCGCGCCGGTGGTGAGCGGTTTTACCCCCGTCAGCGCGCAGACCATCAGTATCACCTGCACCAAAGGCAGCGCCTACACGGTAGGCCTCAGCGATGGCCAGAACCCGGTCAGCGTGGGCGGGCGCAGGCGCATGATTGCCGGCAGTCATTACCTCGCCTACGACATCTTCAAAAGCGCCGGCACCACGCGCTGGGGCAGCGTCGGCGCAGCGCGGCGGGACAGCTCGACCGCCGAGGTCAACCCCGGCAACGGCCTGGGCACCGGCAGCCAGATTTTCAACTACAACGCCAAGGTCTACACCGATCAGCCCACGCCACCGGCCGGCACCTATACCGACAACGTCGTGCTGGACGTGGGGTTCTAGAACTTGAGCATCTTTGCGGTGGGCTCATCGTTCGCGCTGACCACGGCATAGTTGTACCCGGCACCGGACCAGTACTCAGCCTGCAGCCCATCGGCGCTGCGGCTGCCACGCGGCAAAAAGCCGTTTTCCGGGCCTGGCGGGCGAATGTAGAAACTGATGCGCCGACCTTGTGTGTCTTCGTACAGCACCATCGCCGCAGCGCCTTGTTCAGTGGTGAGCAGGCGCCCGCTGACCGGTGTAAAACCTGACGCGCTCAAGTCGGGCAGGCGGTGTGCCTGATTGAAGTAGCGGTCGAGCCACGCCTGCATGTTGCTGCTGCCCTGGGCCTTGAAATCGGCCGGCATGATGCCGTCCTGGGCAAACAGGCGGAACGCCTGCATGGCGTCGGCCATCGGCAACATCGGCGCTTGGGTCGCTTCGCGGGCGTGCCAGCCGCCCAGGCCGCCGAGGGTGACGGCGATCAACAGCACGGCGGCGGTTGCGAAGTGGCGGCGCGATTGATGCTGGATGCGTTGGCGGATCAGCGCCGGGTCCAGGTCGGGGTTGGCCGGTTGTTGCAAAACCCCGCTCAAAGCGGCGCGCAGCACCTGCGCATCGTGTTGCCAGGCCTGCACTTGGGCTGCCACGTCGGGGTGCGCGGCCAACCAGGTGTCGAGTACACGGCGGTCGCTTTCCAACAGTTGGTGATCGACGTAGGCATGCAAATCGCGTTCGCTGGGGGGCAGGCTGATCATTTGAGTATCCGCAGGGAAGGGCTGGCAATTTCGCCATCGCTGAGTTGGCGCAAGGCTTGACGCGCGCGTGACAGGCGCGACATGACGGTGCCGATGGGCACCTCGAGGATAGCCGCGACTTCCTTGTAGCTTAAGCCTTCGACGCAGACCCAGAGCAGCAAGGCGCGTTGCTCGGTGTTGAGTTGGTCGAAGGCTTGCAGGGCCGATTGGGCCATCACCGTGCGCTCCACCGAGGGCTGCGCGTCGTCACGGCCGGTAATAAATTCGAGCATGCGTGCGTAACGCCGGCTGCGCCGATGGGCATCGAGAAACTGCCGGTAAAGAATCGAGAACAGCCAGGCGCGCACGTCACCTTCGCTGCGTTTGTCGGCCCAACGGGTGATCGCGCGCTCAAGGCTCGACTGCACCAAATCGTCGGCGCTGCTGGCGTTACGGGTCAGGGACACGGCAAAACGCCGCAACCTGGGGATGAGTTCACGTAACTGTTCGTCGAGTTCATGCATGGGGGGCGAGTCTAGCCGGTTGTGCAGGTGTAGACGCTCGCCGCTGTAAGTTATTCCCACAGGCGGCATAAGAAATTTCGCCCTGCAGGTAGGTAATGCCTTAAGGATTGTGGTGCCTGTAATGTCTGATTGGCCCACCAATCAACCCTCGTACTTGCCGGAACAGCGTTGGCAATAAACATACGAGGGTTTTTTCATGACATTTTCGCCAATCAATACTCAGTTTTTTTCCCGGCCTGCGCTGGCTCACTTGCCTGCCGTGCGGCGGGTCTTGTTTGAGCAATGGGGATGTGGCCCGACAAGCCAGCCGACCTTCGATCGTGTGCACCACGCGATTGAAATGCAAGCGGCGCTGGCGCCGCAAGCGACCGCCGCCGTGTGGGCGGGCCAGCGTATCAGCTATGAACAACTCAACCGCCAAGCCAATCGGTTGGCCGTACGCCTGATTGAATTGGGCGTGAAACGCGGCGACACGGTCGCGTTGTTCGTCGAGCGCTCAATCCCAATGGTGGTAGGGCTTTTAGCCGTGTTGAAGGTGGGCGCTGCGTACGTGCCGCAGGACGCCAGAATCGTGCCGAGCCTGCAGCTGGCGATGGTCCTCGACGCATTGACCAGCCCGGTGGTGCTGACGCTGTCGCACCTGGCTGAGCGCATGCCCGCAGAAGCGGCCGATCGCTGCCTGTGCCTGGATACGTTCCTGGCTGAAGAGCTTTGGGTGGCGCAAGACAATGATCAGGTGTTCGCCGCCACCGACACCGATGACCTGTGTTTCGTGTTGTTCACCTCCGGCACTACCGGGCGGCCGAATGGCGTGTGTGTCAGTCACCGCAACGTATGCAATATTCTACTGACCCAGCCAGGCCAGATGGGCATGGCGCCTGGCCGCAACGTGGGGCAGATCCTCAACATCGGTTTTGACATGGCGGCCTGGGAAATCCTCGGTTGCCTGGCCCATGGGGCAACGCTGTTGATTCGCGGCAAAGACATTGCGCAGACCGCTACGCAGTGCCATGTGTTAATCGCGACGCCTTCGATACTGGCCAGCCTCGACCCGCAGCAGTGCCCGGTCATGAGTGTGGTCGCGGTGGCGGGGGAGCCCTGTTCCCAAGCGCTGGCCGATCTGTGGGCTACGCATTGTGAGTTTTACAACGGCTGCGGGCCCACCGAAACCACCATCGTCAATACGTTGCACCTGCATGTGCCCGGCACGTTGTTAACCATCGGCCAGCCGACGCCCAATAACACGGTGTATGTGCTCGACGAACAGGGCCGCGCTTGTGAATTGGGGGCAATCGGCGAAATGTGGGCGGGTGGCATGGGCGTCACGGTGGGCTACCTGAACAATACCCCGCTGACCCAGGAACGTTAGCGCCCGGACCCTTTTTTGGGTGGCGAGGCGATGATGTTTCGCACGCGAGACTTGGGGCGGTGGACCCCCGATGGGCGACTTGAGCACCTGGGCCGTGTTGACGATCAGGTAAAGGTTCGCGGCTTTCGGGTGGAACTGGACGCGGTGTCTTCGGCCCTGGAGGCCGCTGCGGGTTGCACGCGCGCCGTCACGCTTAAATTGGACAGCCGCACCTTGGTGGCCTTTGTCTCACCGGCCGACGCCGATATTGACGCGTGCAGGTTCCAGTGCGAACAGCGCCTGGCCTACTACTGCGTGCCCTCGGCTATTTACGCGGTCAAGGACTTCCCGATGACCGCCAGGGGCAAGATCGACAAGGCTGTGTTGCTGCAACGGGCGCGGGAGCGGTTCGTGGCCTTGGCGGCGCTCTCATCCGAGGACGCCGGTCGTGATTGATTTACTGACACTCACCGTGGTCCCGCCCAAGCCCGCGTTATGGCGCCGCTGGACGTCATTGCGGATTTTTTCTTACTACAACCGCCTGGCGGCAATGATTTTGATGGGTAACGCGGCGTTTGTGCTGATGGGCCTGAACCTGCAGGCCATGAATGTTCAAGTGCTGTCGGACATGGTGTTGCTCAACCTGTCGATTGCCATTTTGATTCGTCAGCAATACGTGATCAATGCGCTGTTCTGGCTGGCGACACGCGTACCGCTGACATGGCCGCTGCGCGTGCGTCGCAGCGCAGCCAAGGTCTACCACTTCGGTGGTTTGCACAGCGGCGCAGCCTTGGCCGCCACCGCCTGGTTTACGGTGATGGTCGGCGTTCAGATCGCGCGATATGTGCAGGCACCGGGCAGCGTTTCGCCGGCCTGGTTGTGGTTAAGCGGTGTGCTGCTGAGCCTGCTGATGTTGATGGTAATCATGGCTCAGCCGCAGATCCGTGGCCGCTTTCATAATGGTTTCGAGCGCGTCCACCGGTTTGCCGGTTGGAGCGCACTGCTGCTGTTCTGGGGGCTGGCGCTGCTGGCGTCATACGAGTCCTCGTCGAACCTGCTGCACAGCGCGTCTTTCTGGATGCTGGTGCTGCTAACGCTGAGCATCGCTTTACCTTGGTTGCGTCTGCGAAAGGTTGCCATCGAACACGTGCGTCCTTCAGGGCATGCGGTGGTTACGCGCTTTACCCACACCACGCCCTTTGTCGGTTCGGCCACTGCGCTCAGTCGCCATCCACTGTTTGAGTGGCATTCATTTGCGAATATTCCTGCACCGGGCGAAGCAGGGTTTCGCCTGATCATTTCCAAAGCCGGCGATTGGACCGGGCGCTTCATTGAGGACCTGCCCCAACACGTCTGGGTCAAGGGCATTACCACTGCCGGTGTGGCCAACGTGGAAACCCTGTTCAAGTCCGTCGTGTACATCGCCACGGGCAGTGGCATTGGGCCGGTGATGCCGCATTTGTTGGCCGCTAAAACGCCGATCCAGCTGATTTGGTCGACTCGCAGCCCGAGAAAAACCTATGGCGACGCCTTGGTCGACGAAATTCTACGCGCCCAGCCCGGCGCATTGATCTGGGATACCGATGAACGCGGCAAGCCCGATCTGCTGCAATTGGCTTACGGCGCGGTGCAGGCCGTTGGTGCGGAGGCGGTGATTTGTATCGCCAACCAGGCGCTGACACAGCGCGTGGTGGAAGCGCTTGAGGCGCGTGGAATACCCGCCTATGGCGCGATCTGGGATTCCTGAAACACGGGTGTTGCGTCGGCCGTGCATCTACCTTGAAAAAAGCTACAGTGAAAATGGAATAGACCTGCATCTGGTTCGTCTCATAGCTCTTTCCACTGTGGCCAAGCGCCCTGGAGTTATTCATGGTAGATCACTCATCACCGCCCCGTCCGCCGTTGAGCACTGCGAGCCTGATCGCGCGACTCGCCGGTATCGGAGCCGTGGTTGCGGTTGTGGCCGGGGCATTTGCCTACGTCAACGGTACTCTCGACCCACAGCGCCTGCGCCCGAAAACCTTGGTTAATGCGCTGGAAACCAATAACGGCGTGCACCCTGGATTCCGACGCAACCATGCCAAGGGCGTCTGTGTGGCGGGTTATTTCGAGAGCAGCGCCGAGGCGCGTGCGTATTCCGCTGCACAGGTGTTCAGCGAGGCTAAAACCCCGGTGATCGGGCGCTTTGCCTTGCCCAGCGGCAACCCTTATGCGCCGGACAGCAGTGTGCCAATCCGCAGTTTCGCCGTGCAATTCAGCCAGGCCAACGGCCAGCAATGGCGCACCGGGATGAACAGCATGCCGGTGTTCCCGGTGGGCACGGTTGAGGCGTTCTACCAGATGCTCAAGGCCGGCGCGCCAGACCCGGCGACCGGCAAGCCGAACCCGGCAAACATGCCGGCGTTTTTTGCATCGCACCCGGAGACCGCTTCGTTTCTGGCCTGGGTCAAAACTGCCAAGCCCTCGGCCAGCTATGCGACTGAAACGTACAACGGCATCAATGCGTTTTACCTGGTGAGCGCCGATGGCAAGCGCCAGGCTGTGCGGTGGGGCGTGGTGCCGCAAAGCCAGGATACGCCGGGTGACACCGCGCCGTCGGGCGGTGACTTCCTTGAAAAAGACTTGGTGCAGCGCCTGGCTTCAGGGCCGCTGCGTTGGCAGTTGAACATGACGCTGGCCAACCCGGGCGACCCAGTCGACGATGCGAGCAAGGCCTGGGCCGGCGAGCACAAAGTGCTGAATGCCGGCACGCTGGTGCTGCAAAGCAGCCAACCGCAAGCGGACGGCGATTGCCGTGACATCAACTACGACCCGCTGGTTTTGCCGAGTGGTATCCAAGCCTCCAGCGACCCGTTGCTGGCCGCACGTTCGGCAGCGTATGCCAGCTCGTACGTACGCCGCGCCGGTGAAGTCAACCCGCTGCACAGTGCCCCTCAGGAGTCGAAGCCATGAATGCTCAACCACGGTTTTTCGCGCCGTTGGCTCGTCTGCTGCATTGGCTGATGGCACTGATGGTGATTGCCATGCTGTTTATCGGTGCGGGCATGGCGGCGTCGGTGTCGCAGCGTCATGAGTGGCTGATTGACCTGCACAAGCCGCTGGGGATTGCGATTCTGGCGTTGGTTATCGTGCGGCTGATCGTGCGTTTTTCGACCCGGCAACCGCCGCTGCCTGCCGATTTGCCACTCTGGCAAGTACTCGCAGCCAAGGCGTCCCACGTGCTGTTGTACGCGCTGATGCTGATATTGCCGTTGCTCGGCTGGGCGATGATTTCGGCGGCGGGTGACCCGGTGATGCTCAGCAGTTCAGTGCAATTGCCGGCGCTGGTGGGTGCAGACGCGCCGCTGTTTGCGCTGCTACGCAAGGCTCACGGTTATCTGGCGTACCTGTTGTTCCTGACCGTGCTGCTGCACTTGGCGGCGGCGTTGTTCCACGGGCTGATCCGCCGTGATGGCGTGCTGCAAAGCATGACCGGCAGCAAGCACTGACGGCGGTTTGGGTGGCAAGCTCGCTTGCCACAACCGCTTCATTCAGAGCCGATCCAAACAATGTTCAGCGCAGGGCCGTGACTATATCGGCCACGCTGCTCAAGACGTCCTTGCCCAATTGCATCGAGCGTTTGCCCGACCAGCCTGTGTGCGGGTTGGGCGCGTTGTCGTTGTCCTTGAAGGGCATCTCCAGGGTCAGTGACAAACAGTCGTACTGTTCGCCGACGGCATTGCAGGCCAAGGTCATATTGGCTTCGCCCGGCAAATCGCGGGTGTAGCCATGGGTGGTCTGGAAGTCGCGGGTCAGCGCGCTCAAGTGGCTGCGGAAGCGTTTTTCCAGCGCTTCGATACGCGGGGTGTAGCCCGGGTTGCCTTCGCAGCCTGCAGTGAAGACGTAAGGGATTTCTTCGTCGCCGTGAATATCGAGGAACAGGTCGACGCCGTATTTTTCCATCTGCTCTTGGGCGAAGAGTACTTCGGGGCTGAGTTCCTGGCTGGCGCTTTGCCAGGCGCGGTTGAGGTCCTGGCCCATCGCGTTGGTGCGCAAGTGGCCGTGGAAGGCGCCGTCCGGGTTCATGTTCGGAATCAGGTACAGGTCGGCGACGGCCAGCAGCTTTTTCAGCTCAACGTCACCGTCTTGTTGCAGGCGTTCGATGATGCCCTCCATGAACCATTCGGCCATGTGTTCGCCGGGGTGTTGCTGAGCGATGATCCAGATGTTGCGCCGGCCTTCGCCACCCTTGCCACGGCGCAACAGTTGAATATCACGGCCTTCTGCACTTTTGCCGGTAGCGAGCAAGCGGGTGCCCGCGCGGTTCAAGGCCTGGTCGATCAGCCAGTCGTGGCGCTCACGGCTGTAGGGTTCGAAGTAGGCGATCCACGCGTGTTTCTCGCGGGTCTCCAGGCTGATGTGCAAGGTGTCGCCATCAAAACGGGTAGGCACTCGGAACCAGTTGATATGGTCGTAGGAAGCCACGGCGTTGTAGCCGCTCCACGCGTTTTTATACGAGGAATGGCTCGCGTTACTCAGGCGGAAGGTGTGGGTGTGGCCCACGTGCATGCCTTCAGCTTTGAAGTGGAACCATTGGAAATGCGCGCTGCGCGTATCGGGCTTGATTGCCAGCAGCAATTGAAAGGCGTCGCTGGCATCCAGCACCTGGATGTTGCCGCTGTCAAAGTTGGTGCTGATCTTGATAGAGGTCAAGGCCACGGTCATAGTCTGGTTGCCTGAATATGAGTGTTGTGGCGGACATATTACACAGGAGTCAGGCAAAATCCTGGTGCAAAAGTGTTGCGCGAGGGAAGGGGGCGTCATCCCTGACGCCGCGGCAGCTTAGGATCTATGAGATTGATTCTCAAGCGCTATTTCGCAAAGAACCGGGCTAGAGCGTTCGTTCGGCTTTCTTTTGGCGATTGTCTTTTGCTACCATGCGCGCCATCAAGCAACACACAGTCTTCATTAGCCTGAAGCCATGCCAGAAAAACTGGCAAAAAAAAGACCCGGCCAAAGAGCCGGGTCAAAAACCGTGATTAGCCTGATGAGGAGATATTCCAGGAGTCCGACCTAAGGTCTCTTGGTCTATCGACTGATCTCGCGATCAGCTGGGTCCAATAATAATCATTATCATTTGCAAGTCAAATGTTTTTGTCGGCCTGATAGAAATATTTTTCGGTTGCGCCCGTTACACGCTGAGCTGAGTAGCGGCCGGCGCGCGCAATGTCTGCTCCACCATCGCTTTTGCTATATCAATCAAATACACCACCGAAAAGGCCAGGTCTCGCTGGTTGCCTTGACGGCTGTTCGCCGATTCGTAGGCTGCTGCTGCCGCACTGCGTAGCAGGTCGGAGGCGTGAACCAGAGCTTCTTCATGGCTGACGCCGGGCTTGATGGCGAAAAAACATTCGTCCGCGCTCGGCACCGACACATCCTCTTTCAAGTAATAGTCCAGTGCGCGTCGTACGGCGCCGCTGCTGCGCAGCTCCAGCAGTTCGTCAGCTTGCGGCGCGCCGGGCAGGTGATACGGGCTAGTCGTCATGAAGGTGATTACTCTGAGTGAATGTCGAAAACCTGCCTCTGATAGTAGTACGAATCGTATTTATGTCATTTGATGGATTACTACAAACTGTTTATTGTCATGAAAATTACCCAACGTATTGTCACGTCCCATGGATAACTGGATTGCGTTGGTCAAAGCCAACATGAAAGACCGCAAGGTCACGCAGGACGAGCTCGCCGAGCGCTTGGGCATGTCGCAGGGCGGTGTCGGCCATTGGCTTAACAAGCGCCGCGTGCCGAGCCTGGCGGATATGAACCGGGTACTCGCCGAGCTGGGCTTGGGTTACCTGGAAGTCGCGCTGGAAATTCGTGAGAAAGACGACGAAGCGCCGGCCCCGAAAAAACACTACAACCCGTATTTTCGCTACCCGGTCAGCGACTGGAGAGGCCTCTGCGAAATCCGTGAAGAACGCGCGGTGTACGAAGTGGCGCGTTTCGAGCTGAGCGATTACCACGCCCAGGGCGAAGCGTTCTGGCTACCCGTGACGGGTGATGCGATGACCGCCCCCAGTGGCCTGAGCATCGGCGCAGGCATGATGATTCTGGTGGACCCGGCCATCGCCGCCGAACCTGGCAGGCTGGTGGTCGCCCAATGGGCAAATAGCCTTCAGGCAACCTTTCGCCAGTTGCTGGAAGAGAGTGGCCAGTTGTACCTGGTGCCACTCAACCCGACCTATCCCAAAGTGCTGTTCACCGACGACTGCCGAATGCTCGGGGTTGTCGTGCAAGCCACTGCGAAGTTTTAGCCGGCCGTTTCAAGCTCGACCAAGGCACTGCCTTCGGCAACCATTTCACCTTCCTGGCAAAACAGCGCCTTGACCTTTCCTGCGTGCGGCGCGCGAATACTGTGCTCCATCTTCATCGCCTCCAGCACCACCAGTTGAGTACCGGCTTGCACCGTTTGGCCCACCTCCACCAGCACGCGCACGATACTGCCGTTCATTGGCGCCGTCAGGCCACCCTGCTGTGACGGGTTGGCCGCCACTGCTGCAATCGGGTCAAACAGGCTGACCGCGTGCAGTTCGCCGTCCCAGCGCAAGTACACACAGCCTTCGCGGCGCACCGCCAAGTGAGCGCGGCGCACGCCGTTATGGTCGATCAACAACTGCTCGCCGTGCAGGTGTGCGGTACTGCCACTCAGCGTTACCAGCCGATGCTGCCCTGCGCAGCTTAAATGCACCGACACCTCGGCAGGCAGCCCCGCGCGAAAACCCCGCGTATCCGCCCACGGCCCAAAACCTGCCGGCAAGCTCTGAACAAACGCCGAGCCCGCCGCCTGCCAGAACGCATCGCTGAACGCGCCCGCTACCGGCAGCAACTGATCCTGATAGCGCGCAATAAAACCGGTGTCCAATTCCGCTGCGGCAAACGCCGGATGGCCGATGATCCGCCGCAAAAAGCTCAGGTTGGTCTTGAGCCCACCCACGGCAAACTCATCGAGCATGCTCAGTAAGCGCAGCCGCGCCTGTTCACGGTCTTCGCCCCAGGCAATCAGCTTGCCGAGCATCGGGTCGTAGAACGGCGAGACACTGTCACCTTGTTGCACGCCGCTGTCGACGCGGCGCCCAGGCCCCGCGGCAGGTTCACGGTACAGCGCGAGGTGCCCGGTGGCCGGCAGAAAATCATTCGCCGGGTCTTCGGCGTACAAGCGCACTTCGATCGCATGGCCGATCAGCGGCACGTGCGCCTGAGTGATCGGTAACGCTTCACCCATCGCGACACGAATTTGCCAGGCCACCAGGTCGAGGCCGGTGATCGCCTCTGTTACCGGATGCTCCACCTGCAACCGCGTGTTCATCTCCATAAAGAAAAACTCACCCTGAGCGTCGAGCAAGAACTCCACGGTGCCCGCGCCCACATAACCGATAGCCTGCGCCGCACGCACCGCGGCTTCGCCCATGGCCTTGCGTTGTTCAACACTCAAGCCCGGCGCAGGCGCTTCTTCGACGACCTTTTGATGGCGACGTTGAATCGAGCAATCGCGCTCATTGAGGTACAGGCAGTGGCCGTGTTGGTCGGCAAACACTTGAATTTCTACATGGCGCGGCTTTAGCAGGTATTTCTCGACCAGCATCTGCGCATTGCCAAAAGACGACAGCGCCTCGCGCTGGGCCGACGCCAGGGCTTCGGCCAGTTGGCTTACATCCTCGACCACCTTCATGCCCTTGCCACCGCCGCCGGCCGTGGCCTTGAGCAGCACCGGGTAGCCGATACGCGCGCAGGCATCGCGAAAGGTTTGCAGGTCTTGGGCGTCGCCGTGATAACCCGGCACCAGCGGCACACCGGCGTCTTCCATCAAGGCCTTGGCGGCCGATTTACTGCCCATCGCATCAATCGCCGAGGCGGGCGGGCCGAGGAAGATCATCCCCGCCGCTTCAATCGCGCGGGCAAAATCGGCGTTCTCCGACAAAAAGCCATAACCCGGATGAATCGCCTGGGCGCCACTTGCCTGAGCGGCGGCGATCAGCTTGTCGATTTGCAGGTAGCTTTCGGTGGCTTTGCTGCCACCCAAATCCACCCGAATATCCGCCTCGCGGCTGTGGCGCGCATCGCGGTCCGTGGCACTGTGCACGGCCACGGTGGTCAACCCCAGCGCTTTGGCCGTGCGCATCACCCGGCAGGCAATCTCGCCCCGGTTGGCCACGAGTAACGTGGTCAGTGTGCTCATGACCGCGGCTCCTGCGCTTGCCAACTCGGCGGGCGTTTTTGCAGGAAAGCGCGCAAGCCTTCCTGGCCCTCGGCGCTGACGCGAATCCGCGCGATGGCATTTTCGCAATAACGGCGCAGCGCCGGGGTGAGGGCGCCGTTACCCACTTCACGCAGTAAATCTTTGCTGGCGCGCATTGCCGCCGGGCTGTTTTGCAGCAGGTTGCTGACCCACTGTTCGACGTGTGTATCCAGTTCACTCGCCGGGTAACTTTCCGCGAGTAAGCCAAGCTCGCGTGCGCGCTGGCCGCCGAAGCGTTCGGCGGTCAGCGCATAGCGCCGCGCGGCGCGTTCGCCGATAGCCTGTACCACGAACGGGCTGATCACCGCGGGAGCCAAGCCGATGCGTACTTCCGACAGGCAGAACTGCGCGTCATCCGCCCCAATCGCCATGTCGCAGCAACTGATCAAGCCCAGCGCACCGCCATAGGCCGCGCCTTGCACCACGGCCAGGCTGGGTATTTTCAGCTTGGCCAGGTTGTACATCAACTCCGCCAGCTCGCGGGCGTCGTCCAGGTTGGTGTGGTAATCAAGCTCGGCGGATTGCTGCATCCAGGCCAAATCGGCGCCGGCGCTGAAGTGCTTGCCGCGCCCGCGCAGCAGCAGAAAACGCAAGGACGCATCCGCCTGCACATGGTCGAGGGCGATGATCAGTTCACGGATCATCTGCGCATTGAACGCGTTGTTCTTGGCTTCACGGTTAAGCCACAGCGTGGCAAAACCACGGCTGTCGGTGATCAGTTCGAGGGTGTTGAAATCGCTCATGGGGTACAGCTCCATTTACATGCGGAACACGCCGAAGCGGCTCGGCTCGATGGGCGCATTCAGCGCGGCGGACAGGGCCAGCGCCAGCATGTCGCGGGTCTGCAGCGGATCGATGACGCCGTCATCCCATAGCCGCGCGCTTGAGTAGTAAGGGTGGCCCTGGGTTTCATACTGGTCGAGGATCGGCTGCTTGATCGCGGCTTCCTCTTCGGCGCTGAACGCTGCACCGGCGCGTTCGGCTTGTTCGCGCTTGACCTGCACCAGCACGCCGGCCGCCTGTTCTGCACCCATCACGCCGATGCGTGCATTCGGCCACATCCACAAAAAGCGCGGGTCGTAGGCGCGACCGCACATGCCGTAGTTGCCGGCACCAAAGCTGCCACCAATGATCACCGTGAACTTCGGCACCTTGGCGCACGCCACGGCCGTGACCAGCTTGGCGCCATGCTTGGCAATGCCGCCGGCTTCATACTTCTGGCCGACCATAAAGCCGGTGATGTTTTGCAGGAACAGCAAGGGAATACCGCGCTGACAGGCCAGCTCGATGAAGTGCGCGCCTTTTTGTGCGGCTTCGGCGAACAGAATCCCGTTGTTCGCGAGGATCGCTATCGGGTAGCCGTGCAAATGCGCAAACCCGCACACCAGTGTGGTGCCGAACAGCGCCTTGAATTCATCGAAGACTGACGCGTCGACCAGCCGCGCGATCACTTCGCGCACATCGAACGGCTGCTTGGCATCCGCCGGAATCACCCCGTACAGTTCTTCGCCGGCGTACAGCGGCGGCGCCGGCGTGCGTTGCACCAGTTGCCCTTGTTTGCGCCAGTTAAGGTTGGCCACACTGCGCCGCGCCAGGGCCAGCGCGTGTTCGTCGCTGTCGGCATAGTGGTCGGCCACGCCGGAGATTTTGCAGTGCACATCGGCACCGCCGAGGTCTTCGGCGCTGACCACTTCACCCGTCGCGGCTTTTACCAGCGGCGGCCCGGCGAGAAAGATGGTTGCCTGCTGGCGCACCATGATCGCTTCGTCGGCCATGGCCGGCACGTAGGCGCCACCAGCGGTGCACGAGCCCATCACCACCGCAATTTGCGGAATGCCTTGGGCACTCATGTTGGCCTGGTTGAAGAAGATGCGCCCGAAGTGTTCACGGTCGGGAAACACCTCATCCTGGCGCGGCAGGTTGGCGCCGCCGGAGTCCACCAGGTAGATGCACGGCAGGCGGTTTTGCTCCGCGATGGTCTGCGCGCGCAGGTGTTTTTTCACCGTGAGCGGGTAGTAGGAACCGCCTTTCACCGTGGCGTCGTTGGCGACAATCATGCATTCGATGCCTTCCACGCGGCCGATCCCGGCGATCACGCCAGCGGCGGGCACGTCTTCGCCATACACCTGATAGGCGGCCAACTGGCTGAGTTCAAGGAACGGCGAGCCCGGGTCGAGCAAGCGATTGATACGCTCGCGCGGCAGCAATTTGCCGCGCGCGGTGTGCCGTGCCTGCGCGTTCGCGCCGCCGCCGTGCTGAACATGCGCGAGCAATGTGTGTAGCGCGTCGACTTGAAGGCGCATCGCCGCGCTGTTGGCGGCAAATTCCGCCGAGCGCGGGTTGAGCTGGGTGTGCAAAGTGGCCATGGCGCGCGCTCCTTCAGCGGGTTTCGTTGAAGAGTTCGCGGCCGATCAACATCCGCCGAATCTCACTGGTGCCGGCGCCGATTTCGTACAGCTTGGCGTCACGCAACAGGCGCCCGGCAGGGAATTCGTTGATGTAGCCATTGCCGCCCAGAATCTGGATGGCATCGAGGGCCATTTGCGTGGCGCGCTCGGAGGTGTAAAGGATCACCCCGGCGGCATCCTTGCGCGTGGTTTCGCCTCGCTCGCAGGCCTGGGCCACTGCGTACAGGTAAGCGCGGCTCGCGTTGAGGTGCGTGTACATGTCGGCAACCTTGCCCTGAATCAGCTGGAATTCGCCGATGCTCTGGCCGAACTGCTTGCGGTCGTGGATGTACGGCACGATCAGGTCCATGCAGGCCTGCATGATGCCGATCGGGCCGCCGGCCAACACCACGCGTTCATAGTCGAGGCCGCTCATCAGCACTTTGACGCCGCCATTCAGCGCGCCAAGGATGTTTTCCTGCGGCACGTGCACATCATCAAAAAACAGCTCGCAGGTGTTGGAGCCGCGCATGCCCAGCTTGTCGAACTTGCTGCCACGGCTGAAGCCCTTCCAGTCGCGTTCGACGATAAAGGCGGTGATGCCATGCGCGCCTTTTTCCACGTCGGTCTTGGCGTAGATCACGTAGGTGTTGGCGTCGGGGCCGTTGGTGATCCAGGTTTTGCTGCCGTTGAGCACGTAGTGGTCGCCGCGTTTTTCGGCGCGCAGTTTCATCGAGACCACGTCGGAGCCGGCATTCGGCTCGCTCATGGCCAAGGCGCCGACATGCTCGCCGCTGATCAGTTTTGGCAGGTAATTGAGTTTTTGCGCGTGGCTGCCATTGCGGTTGATCTGGTTGACGCAGAGGTTGGAGTGCGCGCCGTAGGACAAGCCCACCGAGGCTGACCCACGGCTGATTTCTTCGATGGCCACCACGTGCGCCAGGTAACCGAGACCGGCGCCGCCGTATTCCTCCGGCACGGTGATGCCGAGCAGGCCCATGTCACCGAACTTGCGCCACAAGTCAGCGGGGAACAGGTTGTCGCTGTCGATGTGTGCCGCGCGGGGGGCAATTTCCTTGGCCACGAAGGACCGCACTTGGTCGCGCAGCATGTCGATGGTTTCGCCCAGGGCGAAGTTCAGGGACGGGTAACTCATGGACAGGCACCTTAATGTGAGCTTTGTTTTTGTGTGGGTTGAGCGGCGGGGGAGGTCGCTCACCTTTACGTTAACGTAAGCTTGCGTTACGGTGCTGTCAATCGCAGTTTACGTTTACGTCAACCTAAAAAAAAGATAACAGGGATTCGTTATGGATCAACCCAATCCAAGCTACAGCCGTGGCGTTCAGGGCAAGCCCTTGCTGGCTATGACCATCGGCGAGGCCTTTGATAACACGGTTGTGCAACATGCCGATGGCGAGGCGCTGGTGGTGCGTCATCAGCAACGCCGTTACAGCTGGCGGCAATTGGCCGAAACGGTGGATTTGCACGCCCGTGCGTTCCTTGCCTTGGGCATGCAAGCCGGCGACCGCCTGGGTATTTGGGCGCCCAACTGCGCTGAGTGGTGCATCAGCCAGATCGCCAGTGCCAAGCTCGGCGTGATTCTGGTCAACATCAACCCGGCCTACCGCAGCAGTGAATTGGACTACGTTCTCAAGCAGGCAGGTTGCCAATGGCTGGTGTGTGCAGGGTCGTTTAAAAGCTCCGATTACCACGCGATGCTGCAGGAACTGAACCCTGACTTGCGCGCCCTGATCAGCCTCGACCCCAGCCCGCCCCCAGGGTTTATACCCTGGTCGCAATTGGCGGCGCTCGGCGCCGGTGTCCCGCCCCAACAGTTGCACAGCCGCCAGGCCAGCCTGCATTTCGATCAAGCCGTCAACATTCAGTACACCTCCGGCACCACCGGTTTCCCCAAGGGCGCCACCCTCAGTCATCACAACATCCTCAATAACGGCTACATGGTCGGCGAAAGCCTGGGCCTTACCGCGCAGGACCGGCTGGTGATTGCGGTGCCGCTGTATCACTGCTTTGGCATGGTCATGGGCAACCTTGCTTGCATAACCCACGGCACCACCATGATCTACCCCAATGACGGCTTCGACCCGCTGTTAACTTTAAACGCCGTCGCCGAAGAGCGTGCCACCGGGCTGTACGGTGTGCCGACCATGTTTATCGCGCTGCTCGATCACCCACGCCGGGGTGAATTCAACCTGGCGACCTTGCGCACCGGCATCATGGCTGGCGCGACGTGCCCCATTGAGGTGATGCGCCGCGTCATCAGCGAGCTGCATATGGGCGAGGTGCAGATAGCCTACGGCATGACCGAAACCAGCCCGGTGTCGCTGCAGACCGGCGCCAATGATGATCTGGAGCGCCGCGTCACGACCGTTGGCCGCACCCAGCCACACCTGGAAAACAAGATCATCGACGCCGCCGGTAACACGCTCGCTCGCGGTGAAATCGGCGAGTTGTGCACACGTGGCTACAGCGTGATGCTGGGCTACTGGAATAACCCCGAAGGCACCCGTGAGGCCATCGATGCCGCCGGCTGGATGCACACCGGTGACCTGGCGACCATGGATGAGCACGGCTACGTGTGCATTGTCGGGCGCAACAAAGACATGATTATTCGTGGTGGTGAAAACGTGTACCCACGCGAGCTCGAAGAGTTTTTCTTCACACACCCTGCGGTCGCCGACGTGCACATTATCGGTATCCCGGATGAGCGTTACGGCGAGGCGATCGTCGCCTGGGTCAAGTTGCATCAAGGCAATGCGGTTAATGAGCTGCAGCTGCAGGCCTGGTGCAAGGGCCGCATTGCGCACTTCAAGACGCCCAAACATTTCAAGTTTGTGGAAACGTTTCCGATGACGGTAACCGGCAAGATCCAGAAGTTTCGCATGCGCGAGATCAGTATCGAAGATTATCGGCCTGCGGCGGCTGATTGACTGCCCGTGCCGGCCCACTTGCGAGGGGCAGGGCTGACGGTTTTTATCTACCTCATTGCAAGCGATCACATGCCACATATTGACTGTTCATCAGGTCAATTAGAGTTCGCTACATGGCATGCCTTGAACAAAGTGACAGTGCTCCAATAAACGCCGCGCCGAGTGTTCATGGCGTTGTCGTACAGGCACGTTTGCCCGCGTGGTACAGCGCTGCCGCAGACCAGCGAAAGACACAATTACATGAATGGGCACTGAGCTATCCACCCTGGTACAAAAAACTGTCCCCGGACAGGCGGCAGCGTGTGCAAGCGGCCCATCAAAGGGGCATGGACGCGCTTAATCAGTTGGATAAGTTTTTCAAGGATTTAAAAGGTGCTGTCGAATTTGCCGAGCCGTTGTTGCTGGCCGCGATGCGCAAAAAATTTGGTCGAGAGGTTGATGTAAAACGCATTTTTTTTGCACGTAAGGAGTTCATGCCGCGTGATCGCTCAAAGGTCTTTGGCCCAGAAGCAAGCGGGTATTGTTACTACAAGGGCGTCAGCCTGATTGAGGCGGCGCTGCAGAACTTTTCAGCGGATGAGGCCCTGGAACCGGGCGATAGACCCTCCAGCATTATTACCCGGTATGACTTTCATCAGCAGTCGCCAACGACCACGTTTAATGAGACGGCGGTCGAGGTGCGCAAAGAACTGATCAGCCCGCATGCGTTTGCCGGAATGTGTCGGGAACTGGATCTGGGCGCGCTGTATCTTGCGCATGTAACGGCGATTGTTAACCCACCAGAGCGCGCAGGGGTGGCCGAAGGCAGTGCGGCCGCTAACGTGCGCAGTCGTATCACCGCGTCGACCCTACAGCAGTTGTTATTGACTGTTGAAGTGGCGCTGGAAGTTGGGCATATACAACAGGATTCCTATGCACTATTACGTGAATTAGCCTACTGGACGGCGGGCATGCAGTGGCGCGGCGCGCCTGTGCACTTATCCAACTTGAAACTGCTGGGTGTTGAACTCAAGCAGATTATCATCATTGGGCCTCTGCGCTTCGGGTATGTGCGGGGTGTCAAGGTGTTCTTCAAAGAGCCTTGTATTGTGTATATCCCCGCAGACCCGGTGTGTGTGTTGAAAGAGTACGCAAGCCTGAGCGAGTTACAGGATGATCTGTCTGGCAGGCTGTGTTCGGCCAGTTATCGACGATTCTTTAGTCAGTGCGTGCCGTATGAGCACCACACTCGGTTTTTCAACACGCTGAAACTTCACCTAGACCCCGACGGCGAACGGGCCGACGACGCAGACTTTGATCCGGGGCAAAAAAACCTGCGTACCTGGTCAACCGGTTATGGTGAGGTTATGCCTCATTCGTGGAACGATCATTCTCGGCAAAAAGTCGATTTAATGCTGAGCAATGCCCAGGCAATGGTGACCTCCACCGCCAAGGCTGACGACAAAGCACATAACGCATGGTTGATGTCGTTGGCTGGCGGGGCGTTGACTGTATTGAATGTTGCCTCCTTCGTCGTACCGCAACTGGCGCCCTTGATGCTGATGGTCGGCGCGGTGCAAATGCTCTATGAGATAGGGACTGGCGTAGAGGCGTGGGAAGAGGGCGACATGAAAGAGGCGTGGGCGCACGTTTCGGCGGTGGCCTTTAATGTGACGACGGCGGTTGTGGGCGCCAAGCTAATGCCGTTGTTCAAGACGCCGTTTGTCGAAGCGCTGACCCACGCGCGTTGCCCTGACGCAAAGGTGCGTTTGTATGCACACGGGCTCACACCTTACCTGCGAAAGATCGTCTTGCCCGAAGCCTTGAGGGCCAATGCAAAGGGCTTGTTTGAGCACGACGGTGGTTTATACCTGCCGCAAAACGCCGGGTATTATCGGGTGGAACCGTTGGCTACCGGCAACACCTACAAAATCCTGCACCCGGAAAACCCATCAACCTACTCGCCACAGGTGCGCCGTACAGAAGGCGGTGCCTGGATACATGAGCATGAGCACCCGTTGAAGTGGACCACGGCGCAGTTGATGGCGCGCTTGGGCGCGCAGACACAGAGGTTGGCAGAGCCACCGGATAAACTTGCGCGCATTTGCCAAATAGCGGCGGTGGACAGCGGCGTACTGCGCAAGATGTACGTAGACCAAGCGCCTGTGCCAGGGCTATTGGCAGACACTCTCAAGCGTTTTGAACTTGACGAGAGCATCGCGAGCGAAGCGCCGGGTGTGAGCGCTTCACGGGTGGCGGGGCATCAGGCCGATCTTTTTGCACAACGTTACGCGGCCGCAGAGAGCGAGAGCGGTGAAGCACTCGCGTTACTCAAACGCACGTTTGCGGCGCTGCCCGACAGCGTGGCGAAAGAGCTGTTGAGCCATGCCAGTGAAGCTGAAATGCAGATGATCGAGCAGCGCAAACGCGTGCCCTTGCGTTTGGCGCAAGAGGCTCGCTATTACCAGCAAGACGTGCGCCTGGCGCGTGCCTATGAAGGGCTTTATCGCAAAACCCTGGGCAATGAGGACACCCAACGAATGGTCCTGCACAGCCTGGAAAAGCTCGCAGGTTGGCCGAAAGACCTGCGCATTGAAGTGGTCGAGAAGGGCGCCGGCGGCAAGGAGCGCCTCCTTGATTGGCTGGGGCCGCCGAACGCCACGGTCAAGCGGCGCCTGATCAAGTTTGGCCCTGTAAACCTCTATGAGGTGCAGGATGACCGGTTCGGCGTATTGACCGCTCAAGCGGATATTTATGGTGCGGTGCACGCCGCCATTTTGCCCGAGGATCGGGTGAGCCTTGGTCTGGCCGCGCATGATCGCGGGGCGAGCCTGAAACGTGCGCTTGAAAACCGGCCGTTGATGCCGCGCAGCGAGTTGCGCAGCCTGTTGCAGATGCAGCCGATCAAGCCGGGTTACAAACCACCGATGCGCCTGGCCGACGGGCGTATCGGTTACCCGTTGAGCCCGCTGCCTGGCGCTGTCAGACGCCCATTTGCCTGTGAAATGAAAGCCTTGATGCTCTATCCCTCCAAATCGATTGGGGAGGTCGAAGTTTTTCTTGGCCTTGCGGGCCTCAGTGACGCCGAGGTTCTGGCCAGGTTAACCGAACTTGAAGCTGAGCTTGAGCAGCTTAAAGTAACGCTGAACACCTGGCAGCAAGCGGGGCAGGCGCAGGGTTACGGCCGCTCTCGGGTCAGAGTCTCCAATACCATTCGTGACGCTTGGCAGCGCTCTTCGCCGCAAGCAATGGCAGCTGATCAAACCGCCATCGGGCACCTCCTCGATTTGTCAGACGAAGCCTGTGGCGAACTGCCGGCCTTAACCGCCAATATGGACCATGTGGGTTGCTTGCGGCTGAATAGAATGGCGCTGTCCGATGAATCACTGGAGTTTCTGAAACCCTTCGGTGGCCTGCGCTGGCTGAGCATGAGCAATAACAACTTTACCCGGTTACCGGAGTTTGCAAATGACGGTATTGGCCTGACCAAACTGGACCTGAGTGCCAATGATATTCGCTTGACCGACCTCACAGCGGCGCGCCTGGAAAGCATGCGCGGCTTGAAGATTCTGAATCTGGCCAAAAACCGTCAACTGGGCTGGACAGCCAATCTCGAAGGTTTATGGAGCCTGAACCAGCTGTACTTAAGCCACACCGAGACCGCCACGTTCCCGGCCAACGCTGACCAACTGGCTAACCTTGCGAGAATCGATCTACATTCCAACCAGATCTCCACGTTGCCTGAATACGCGTACCAGCAGCCCGAACGAATTATCCTGCACGACAACCCGTTGTCCGCTGCTACGCGTGTGCGTCTTGGGCTGGATGCGCCGTTGGGTGAGCATGTTACGGTTCTGGAGGGGCAAACATTATGGCTGCATGACACGCCGGCGGCCGCGCGGGCAGCGCGCGTCCAGCTCTGGAGCGACGTGGCCGCAAGCCCCGGGTCGGCTGCGTTTTTTACCGTGCTGGCCGACACTACCCGGTGCGCCGAATACCGCTCCGCGACCGCGCGTGCGCAGCTGACCGTGCGCGTCTGGGACATGCTGGAGGCGGCCGGTGAACGACAGCAGATCCGCGAACAGTTGTTCGCGGCTGCGGATGACCGATTTACCTGCGGTGATGGCAGCGTGCTCGAATTTATGAACCTGGAGCGTGAGTTGCTGGCCTTGCAAGCGCTGGAGTTGGCTGATGCCGCAGGCGCTGAAACCCAACTGATCAACACCGGCAGAAAGCTTTTGCGGCTTGCGTTGGTAGACGCCATTGCTCAACGAGATGCTGATTTGCGCGGGCCCTCATTTCATGAGGAAACCGAAGTCATACTCGCCTACCGAATAAGATTGGCGGACAGGCTTTCATTGCCGGTCAAATCCCAAGACATGTTGTTTCCCCAAGTGGCTAATGTGAGTCAAGAGGCTATCGATAACGCTTATGCAAGCGTGCTCAGGGATGAACGCATCCACGGCAATGAAGAAGCCTTTTTTGTTAAGCAGGGCTTCTGGAACAGGCATCTTGGCAATCAATACGCAGCGGCATTAAAGGCATTGATGGCACCCGTCAATGAACACTTCAGTGAAAAAAACGCAGCGCTGGAAGCATTGGCGGACCTACAGCGTGAGCAGGATATTGAGGCGGACCAGGCGGTACAGGATCAGTGGCTGGCCAAGCGAAATGCGGCCGTCGACAGGCTTGTCACGCTGCTGGGCAAGCAATACGACGAAATACTGGTGAATGATTCGATGCAAAGTGGTTTTTTTGTAAACGAATTGCAGGCGCTGATGGCTGCGCGGCAAGTGCAGGAGACGCAGGTACTACGCACGTTGACGCGTAGGGTGTTGAATAACCACGCCGCAGTGCAAGGGTCCGAGGTCTGACTGGTTAAGACGCAAGAAGCACAAAGGGGACCCGAAGGTCCCCTTTAATCTGTCGTTGCGTGCTCTTTTTTATTATTGAGGGGCGGCCTGTTGTTGTTTTTGGCAACCGTTACCCTTACTGCTGTTTTTAGCGACCCCCATCCGGGGTCAAGAGCAAACGTATTTTTTTGAGCGCTGATCTGCTTCTTCGCATGCGATCCAACCAGTGGGTAGCTACCTGAAGGTAGTTTTGTTCTTCTCTATCCGGTTGCGGGTTTCGGCATCTGCCGTACCCTGCGAAGCACATCTTCTCCAAAAAAATCTGTTAGCTGCGTCTCTGCCGTGTTGTTTTTGTTATGTCAGAGTCGTTTCGTCTTATTTTTATTAGGTTTGGCGCTTTTTATTCTTGTTATGCAATAGAGATAGCAGAAGCCGTGCCAACTTTAAAAAATCATTTAAAATCAATAGCTTGTATTTTTCAAGAAAAATGACCAGCGGAAAAACACAAGAAATATGTTCCCGTGTTACTCGCCAAGTAAGCGCGCGGTAACACATTGTCACAGCCGCGTTACTCAACCGGCGTTACGCGCTTTGGCCACGCGCGATCCGGTCGGCCTGCCCAGCACATGGCTGATCTGCTGGCCCGCGCGAATCAATAGCTCCAGGTCGATACCGGTGTCGATACCCAAGCCATTGAGCAGGTACACCACATCTTCGGTGGCGATGTTACCGCTGGCGCCCTTGGCATACGGGCAGCCGCCAAGGCCCGCGATAGAGCTGTCGAACACATGGATGCCTTCAAGCAGGCTGGCGTAGACATTCGCGATCGCCTGGCCATAGGTGTCGTGGAAGTGGCCCGCCAGTTTGTCGCGTGGCACCTGCGCGCCGACCACTTCAAACAACCGCCGCGTAGCGCCCGCCGTGCCGGTGCCGATGGTGTCGCCCAACGACACTTCATAGCAGCCCATGGCAAACAGCTCGCGGGCGACTGCGGCCACTTGTGCCGGTGCAACATCACCTTCGTAAGGGCAGCCCAGCACGCACGACACATACCCGCGCACACTGATGCCGTGCTGTCTGGCCGCGGCCATGATGGGTGCAAAGCGCTCCAGGCTTTCGCTGATGGAACAATTGATATTGCGCTGCGAAAACGCCTCGGACGCCGCCGCAAACACCGCGACTTCCTTGACGCCGGCCGCCAGCGCATCTTCAAAGCCACGCAGGTTCGGCGCCAGCGCACCGTAGGTCACGCCGGGTGTGCGCTGGATCTGCGCAAATACCTCGGCGGAGCCGGCCATCTGCGGCACCCATTTGGGTGATACAAAACTGCCGACTTCTATATAGCTCAAGCCCGCCGCGCTGAGCGCGTCCACCAACTGGACCTTGTCGGCCACGCTGATGGGCTGGGCTTCGTTCTGCAAACCGTCGCGTGGGCCAACTTCTACCAGGCGTACATGGGTGGGGAGGGGCATAGCGTTTACCTTCTGATCAAGGGCCAACCTGGCCCATGGTGTGCGCGAGGGCCTGGGTGCAGCGCTCTTCGGCGGTGTCGAGTTCCAGCTTCATCTGTTCAATATCCAACAACTGTTGCTCAAGCTGTTCACGCCGCTCGGCGATCTTTACCAACATGCTGTTGAGTTGGATATGGTTGCCGCTGGAGGGGTCGTAGAGTTCGATCAATTCGCGGCATTCGGCCAGGGAAAACCCGATGCGTTTGCCGCGCAGAATCAGCTTCAGGCTGACCTTGTCGCGCGCCGAATAAATGCGCTCCTGGCCCCGACGCTCCGGAGCCAGCAGGCCTTGTTCCTCATAAAAGCGAATGGCGCGGGTGGTGATGTCGAGCTCGCGGGCGAGGTCGGAGATGCTGTAAGTCGTGCTCATGCTGGCGCTCAAGAAGGTCTTGAGCGTTAGGCTAGTGGCTGGTTGACGTTAACGTCAAGAAGTCACCGCAAAAAACTCTCAGCGCCATCAAGCCTGCTGTTTATCCAGCTTCTTTTCATGCGCCGTCACCTGCTGGCACAACTCGATCATCTGCTCACGCATCCAGCGGTTGGCCGGGTCCTGGTCGGTGCTTTCGTGCCAGTACAGATGGGTTTCCACCGGCGGCACATCGTTCACTGGCAGGTTGAACCACTGCAGTTCATGGCGACGGGCAAAGCGCTCGGGCACCGTCATGACCATGTCGGTTTGCTGCAACACTTGCGAGGCCATCAGGTAATGCTGCGAGCGCAGGGCGATCTTGCGCTGAATGCCCATCTTGCCCAAGGCCAGGTCGACGTGGCCCAGGCCATTGCGGCGGCTGGAGATATGGATATGCGTCAGCGAGAGGTAATCATCCAGGCTGAATTTGTCTTTGCCTGCCATCGGGTGGCCCTTGCGCATGGCACACACGTAGCGGTCTTCCATCAGCTTGACGTGGCGCACTTGCGGGTCGGTGTTGAGCGGTGCATCCACGGCAAAATCCAGGCGCCCGGCGGCCAGTTCCTTGGTGGTTTCGCGGCGTTTGGAGAGGAAACTCTCGATTACCACAGTCGGTGCCAGGCGCCGCAGGCGCTGGAACAGCAGCGGCAAAATTACCGCCTCGGTAAGGTCGGTCATGCTGATGCGATAGGTCTTGGCGGCTTGTTGCGGATTAAAAATCCGGCTTTCCTGCACCGACACGCGCAGCAACGACAACGCGTTACGCACCGGGCCGATGATGTTCTGCGCCATCGGCGTGGGCACCATGCCTTGGGCGGTGCGCACGAACAGCGGGTCGTTGAAGGTTTCGCGAAGACGCGCCAGCGCGTTGGACACCGCAGGCTGAGTGATGCCGACAATCTGCCCGGCGCGGGTCAGGTTGGCTTCGGTGTAGATCGCGTCGAAGACGATAAAGAGGTTGAGGTCGACCTTGCTCAGATTCATGTCGTTGCGCTCTTATTGTTAGGTGGCGATTTGTCAGGTGCAGATGCGCCGATCATATATCGGTGATGAATGTTAATACACGCCGAGAATAGGTTAGGTAAATTATCAGCGCTGTTCTAGCATCGATTGCATGACCTAAACAACCTCTCAAAGAAGGGAGCTGCTCATGGATTTCGCCTATTCGTCCAAGGTTCAGGAACTGCGTGAACGCGTCACCGCGTTCATGGACGCTTATGTTTACCCGGCCGAAACGGTGTTTGAACGCCAAGTCAGCGAAGGTGATCGCTGGCAGCCCACCGCAATCATGGAAGAGCTCAAAGCGCGGGCCAAAGCCGAAGGCCTGTGGAACCTGTTCCTGCCGGAATCCGAACTGGGCGCAGGTCTTTCCAACCTTGAATATGCGCCGCTGGCGGAAATCATGGGCCGGTCCTTGCTCGGTCCGGAGCCGTTCAACTGCTCGGCACCCGACACCGGCAATATGGAAGTGCTGGTGCGTTACGCCAACGCAGAACAGAAGCAACGCTGGCTCGAACCGCTGCTGCGCGGCGAGATTCGCTCGGCGTTCGCGATGACCGAACCGGACGTGGCGTCCTCGGACGCCACCAACATGGCCGCCCGCGCCGAGCGCCAGGGCGACGAATGGGTGATCAACGGCAAAAAATGGTGGACCTCCGGCGCCTGCGACCCGCGCTGCAAAATCCTGATTTTTATGGGCCTGAGCAACCCCGACGCGCCGCGTCACCAACAGCACTCGATGATCCTGGTGCCGGTGGACACGCCCGGCGTGAAAATCTTGCGCCCGTTACCGGTATTCGGCTACGACGACGCACCCCACGGCCACGCTGAAGTGCTGTTCGACAATGTACGCGTGCCGTATGAAAACGTACTGCTGGGTGACGGCCGCGGCTTTGAAATGGCCCAAGGCCGCCTTGGGCCGGGGCGTATTCACCACTGCATGCGCTCCATCGGCATGGCCGAACGGGCACTGGAATTGATGTGCAAACGCGCCGTCAGCCGTACCGCGTTCGGCAAACCACTGGCGCGGCTGGGCGGCAACATCGACAAGATCGCCGACTCGCGGATGGAGATCGACATGGCGCGTCTGTTGACCTTGAAGGCGGCGTACATGATGGACACGGTCGGCAACAAAGTCGCTAAAAGCGAAATTGCCCAGATCAAAGTGGTGGCGCCGAACGTGGCATTGAAGGTGATCGACCGCGCGATCCAGATTCACGGCGGCGCCGGAGTTTCCAATGATTTCCCGCTGGCCTACATGTACGCCATGCAACGCACCCTGCGCCTGGCCGACGGCCCGGACGAAGTGCACCGCGCGGCAATCGGCAAGTTTGAGATAGGCAAGTACGTGCCTAAAGAGCTGCTGCGCAGCGGGCAGTAATACGCGTCCTGTTGCAAGGCGGGTTTCTGTGGCGAGTGGGCTTTTTGTGGCGAGCGGGCTTGCTCGCGTTGGGCTGCGAAGCGGCCCCAATGAAGCTGATGCATTCCTCCAGGCAGAACCGGGGGAATGGTTTTAGGGCCGCTGCGCAGCCCAACGCGAGCAAGCCCGCTCGCCACAGAAGCGCGCCCGCCACAACGGTTTAATACACCCAAACCTCTACCCGCCGATTCTTGATCCGGCCTTCATCCGCCGTATTCGCGGCGACCGGCATCTGCGCGCCGAACCCACGAATATCGCGCAGTACCACAGCGTTTTTCACCAACTCGCGCCGCACCGCCATCGCCCGCAGCTTCGACAACAACGCCGCACGCTGCGGGTCGTTCTTGGCATCACCAAACCCCACCAGCGTCACCTGCTTGTCGAGCTTGCCGTGACTTCTTAGATAAGCCACCACCCGTTGCAAATCCTGGCGCGCCTTGTTGTCCAGGCTGGCACTGCCTTCCTCAAAGCGAAAGTTCACGGTCAAGCGCTGCGCGTCACGTGCGATCGCTTGGTAGTCCTCGGGCATTGAAGGGCGCGGCTCCACGCCAATCGCCTGCACGTGCTGCGCGATAAACCCATTGGCGGCCACAATCGCCTGGCCCTTGCGGCTCTGGGTAAAGTCCACCAGCGCCTTGGCCCACAGGTTGCGACTCGACGGCGGCAGGTAGAAGAACAGCCGTCGTGACAGCGGGTAATCCTCGGTGGCGATCAGGCTATTCAGCGGCAGCATCGGTTGCGAGTCGCCGTCGACAATCGCCACCGCCTTGGCCTGGCGAACATAGGGCAGGCCGATAAAACCGATGCCGTGCGGGTCATGGCTCACGGCATCGGACAATGCCTCGCTGGACTCGAAACGCTTGGCTGAGGCCGCGAGGGGCTTGCCGCGGCGGCTCAGTACCAGCTCCTTGAAAGTGTCGTACGTGCCGGATTGATCATCGCGTGCGTACAGCTGAATCGGCCCGCCGACACCGCCCAACGCCTCCCACGTGCTGACCTCACCGTTGAAGATTTGCGCCAATTGCTCGGTGTTCAGGGTGTTCAACGGGTTGCGCGGGTTGAGGATGATTGCCAGCCCGTCGATGGCGATGACTTGTTCGGCCTCGGGGCTCTTAAGGTCGCCGAGGGGTTCGAGGTCTACCAGCTCGCTGTCCTTTATAGGGCGGGATGCGGCGGCCAAGTCGGCAGTGGCATTTTTCAGCGCGGTAAACCCGGTGCTGGAGCCGTGGGCCGCGACGTCGATGGTGACGGTTTTGCCCTGGCGAGTTGTGCCGATCACGCGCTGTTCATTCGCGCCCTCGGCGGGTTCGCTGTGCACGTCGTGTAAACCCTGATGTTCCATCAAACCCCTGGCCAGTGCGGGGCCGAGCGCTGCGCCAATGGTGTTGCTGCCCTGGATGCGTAACGCCGGGCCTTGATCGGGAACGGCTAAGGGCGCAGCAGCGGCGCAGGGCGGCAAGGCGCAGCAAATTGCCAGGAACAGAACGCGCAGCATCATGCCGGCACCTTCTCAAGCCAAAGGGAGTGCCGGGAGATTAAGTCAGTTGGATTTCAGTGATGTGACTGAGGCATAAAAAACTGCGGTGTTTGGGATCAAAAGCGCCTTTCTGTGGGAGCGGGCTTGCTCGCGATGGCCTCAACCCGGTATGCCTGATGGTCCGAGGTGCCTGCATCGCGAGCAAGCCCGCTCCCACAAAAGCGCGGCGGCTCGCCGTTACCCAAGCTACACACCCAACTCGAGGGTCAGCTCAATTCCAGCCAGATCGGCGCATGGTCCGACGGTTTCTCCAAACCGCGCAAATCGTAATCTACGCCCGCGTCCTTGACCCTCGGCAGCAAGCCGTTGGACGCCAGGATTACGTCAATCCGCAGCCCGCGCTTGGGCTCGTCTTCAAAACCGCGGCTGCGGTAGTCGAACCAACTGAAGCGGTCGCTCACCTGCGGGTTGAGGTGACGGAAGCTGTCCACCAGGCCCCAGTTTTTCAGGCGCGCCATCCACTCGCGTTCCTCCGGCAAAAAGCTGCACTTGCCGGTTTTCAGCCAGCGCTTGGCGTTGTCGGCGCCGATGCCGATGTCGATGTCTTCCGGCGAAATATTCACGTCGCCCATCACCACCAACGGCTGGTCATTGCTGAACTGGCTTTCCAGCAGGTGCTGCAAATCTTCATAAAAGCGTTGCTTGGCCGGGAACTTGGTGGGGTGGTCGCGACTTTCGCCTTGAGGGAAATAGCCGTTCATCACCGTCACCGGGTTGCCGTGCTCATCGGCGAAGGTGCCCCAGATAAACCGGCGCTGGGCGTCTTCTGCATCGCTGGCAAAACCTTTGTGCACGCTCAGCGCTTCTTTGCGCGAAAGCATGGCCACGCCATAGTGGCCTTTTTGCCCGTGGTAATACACGTGATAACCCAGCGCTTGCACGTCGGCCAACGGGAACTGGTCATCGTGAACCTTGGTTTCCTGCAGGCCGATCACGTCCGGTTGATGTTTTTCAATCAGCGCCGCCAGCTGATGGGGGCGGGCGCGCAGCCCGTTGATATTGAAGGAGACGATTTTCATGGTCGGCAGTCCAGTCTGGCAAAACCTCGATGCTAGCCGACAAGTCAAACGGGGGCCAGCGTGGCGGCAGACGGGATGCACTGCTAATGTCTGGGAACGACTCGCGCCGTACAAGTTCGTACCCATAAGAACGCCATCTTTTGAGTGGCGCCCAAAGAGATTGATTGTATGCCTGAGACTTCGACTGCCGTTGCCGAAATTCGCCTGCTTAACAGCGGCTATTCCCGCGAGGCGCGCTCACTGCTGTACCAGGCCTACCGGCATGATCCAACCTTCGCCTACCTCTTTGAAGCCGAACGCCCGGGTTATGAGCAACGCGTACGCGCTACCGTGCGCGAACTGGTCAAGCAGCACTTTTTTCAAAAACTGCCCGCTATCGGCTTGTTCATCAATGATCGGCTAATCGGCATCGCGTTAATCGCGCCGCCGCAGCGTCGCCTGGGCATTACCGAGAGTTGGGCCTGGCAAATCCGCATGTGGCTGAGCACCGGCGTGCGCGGCACGCGGCGTTATCTGGACTACCACCACGCGGTGCTGGCATGCGTGCCGGACGCGTCGGTGCACAGGCTGCCGCTGTTGGGTATTCACCCGCAATTTCAGGGCGAACACTACGGCGAGCAGTTACTCACCGCCGTGCACAATTGGTGCGCCGAAGACCCGCACTCATCCGGTGTAGTGCTCGATACCGGTAATTCACGCTACCTGGAGTTCTGCAAACGCCAGGGCTATGAGGAAATCGGCGAAGTTGCTGTAGGACCTATCCTGGAGCATGTGTTTTTCCATCCCAATCCGCAGGTATTACCGGCTGCAACGGCTTAGCGCTGAATTTTTCAGAATTGTCTGGGTTCTAAGTTTCTCTCCAGCTCGTGTAGCATTCGCGCCTATGAAGTTTCCAGGAAGATTTACCAGCGGCTTGATTCTGCTGTTCACAAGCTGCGGCGCATTGGCGCAAAGCGAATTGGACGTGCGCATCAAGCCTTCAAACGACGCGTTGAAAGCCAACATTGAAGGCTATATCGGCGGGGTAGGCGATCGCGATGAAGAAGCCCTGCTGCGCTTCAGCCGAGGCGCCGAAGAGCAGGCGCGCAAGGCGGCGCAGGCCTTGGGTTTCTATCAGCCGCAAATCGCCAGTGAGGTCAAGGGTGGCAAGAACCCGCGCCTGATCCTGACCATCGATCCCGGCGAGCCGGTGCATTTGCGCAACGTGACCATTCGGGTCGACGGCCAGGCCGCGAGCCTCAAAGGTTTTCGCCTGCCCGCCAGCGACGACCTCGTCTCCGGCGCCGTGCTCAATCATGGCCGTTACGAAGACGCCAAGCGTCTGATCCAGAACCAGGCCTCGCGCTACGGCTTTTTCAATGGGCGCTTTACCCGCCAGAAGCTTTCAGTTGACCCGCAAGCCGGCGTCGCCGACATCGAACTTGTTTACGACAGCGGCCCACGCTACACCATGGGCAAGGTCAGCTTTACCGGCGACACACCGTTTGACGAAGACCTGCTGCAACGCATGGTGCCGTTCAAAAGTGGCACGCCCTACGATTCCGAATTGATCGCCGAACTCAATCAAAACCTGCAAACCAGCGGCTTTTTCGAGGGCGTACGCGTGGACGCCGCACCGGCTGCTGCGGCCAACGATGTGATTCCGGTGGCCGTGCAACTCGAAACCCGCAAACCACGCACCATGGGCCTTGGCCTCGGTTATTCGACCGACGTTGGCCCGCGCGGCAAAGCCAACTGGACCCGCCACTGGGTCAACCCCCAAGGCCACAGTTATGGCTGGGAAGCCGAACTCTCGGCGCCGCGACAGAACGTTGGCCTGTGGTACGACGTGCCGCTGGACCCACCGCTCACCGATAAAATGCGCTTCGCCGGCGGCTACCAAAATGAAGAAATCGCCAATACTGACGCCCTGAGTAAATTGCTCACGCTCGGGCCGGAATGGCACAGCAAATTGCCCAGCGGTTGGACACGGGTGATCTCGCTCAAATACCAGCGCGAAGAGTATCGGCTGGGCAATGACTCAGGCCTGAGTAACCTGGTGATGCCGGGGATCAATTATTCCTACCTGCGCAGCGACAACCGCATCGACCCGCACAATGGCTATCGCCTGATGTTCGACGCCAAGGTCGCCAAGGAAGGCCTCGGCTCCGACACCAACCTGATTTACGGCACGGCCACTATCAAAGGCTTGACCACCTTGTGGGATAACCACCGGTTTCTGGGCCGTGCACAGTTCGGCGGCAGCGCCACCAATGGTTACCAGTCCGTGCCACCGTCACTGCGCTTCTTTGCCGGTGGTGACCAAAGTGTGCGCGGTTACGAGTATCAAACCCTGTCGCCAGAGAACGACCGCGGTGACCGCATCGGTGGGCGTTACATGGTTGCGCTGAGCGCCGAGTACCAATATTCAATCGCCGAAAAATGGCGCATTGCGACGTTTATCGACCAGGGTAACTCCTTCAATAACCTTGAAATGCCCAGCCTTAAAACCGGTGTTGGCGTGGGCGTACGCTGGGTCTCCCCGGTGGGGCCGATTCGCCTCGACCTGGCGCATGCGCTGGAAGATCCGGGCGGTATTCGTTTGCACTTTTCGATGGGGCCTGAGCTGTGATACGTGGTTTGAAAATAGCCGGGCTGGCCATCGTGGCTGTGCTCGCCGTGCTGTTATTGGCGCTGTGGGCCGTGCTCGGTACGCAGGCCGGCAGCTGCTGGGCCTTGGGCCAAGTGCCGGGTTTGAGCGTGGAGAATTTCCAGGGCCATTTGGGCGGCCGGTGGAGCGCCGATCATCTGCTATGGCAGCAAGGCAGCAGCCGGGTCGAGCTGAATGCGCCAACGCTTGAATGGTCGCCGTCTTGCCTGCTGCGCATGACCGTGTGCATCAATCAGCTGGATGTGGAACAGGTCACCCTGCAATTTCCACCGAGCACCGAAGAGAGCAGCGGGCCGCTGAAATTGCCGGACCTTAAACTGCCGGTGGCGATCCAGTTAGGCGACGTTCGCGTCGGTAGCCTGCTGTTTAATGGCAGCGAACAACTCAAGGGCTTGCAACTGGCGGCGCACTGGACGGCTGCGGGGATGCAGATCGACTCGGTGCACCTGCAACGCGACGATTTGGTGCTGGACCTCAGCGGCTTGCTGCAACCGAGCGGCGATTGGCCGTTGACGGCGACCGGCAACCTGAGCCTGCCATACGCTCCCGGCGGCGCGCCCTGGAAAGTCGCCCTCAAGGTCGACGGCGACCTGCTCACCACCCTCAAACTCGACGCCGACAGCAGCGGCTACTTGCCCGCCAAAATCAGCGGCGAGCTGCAACCGCTGGTAGAAAACCTGCCCGCGCAATTGCATATCACCGCCGATGGCTTCAAGCCCAGCGCCGATTTACCCGACACCTTGCAACTCAACCAGTTGGACCTCACCGCCAAGGGCGACCTGAGCAATGGCTATCAACTGTTGGGCAAGGCCGTGTTACCCGCCGAAAAAGGCCCGGTAGATTTGCTTTTGCAAGGCAAGGTCGACGCCAAGGGCGCGCAGATCGCGGGCCTGGACCTGAATGCCGGCGACAACCAACGCCTCACACTCAGTGCCCAACTGGACTGGCAGCAAGGCTTCAGTGCCGACGCCAAAATCGATTGGCTGGATTTCCCCTGGCATCGCCTCTATCCATTAATTGACGAGCCGCAAGTCGCGTTGCGCACCTTTAATGGTGAGGTTTCCTATAAAGACGGCAACTACTTCGGCAACCTCAACGCCCACCTCGACGGCCCGGCCGGCACGTTCACGGTGGTCACGCCCTTCAGCGGCGACCTCAAACAAATCTTCCTGCCTGAGCTGAAACTGAGCGCTGGCCAAGGCAAGGCCGAAGGCCATTTGAACCTGCAGTTTGCCGACGGCATTGCCTGGGACACCGCGCTAGACCTCTCGGCGCTGAACCCGGCGTACTGGGTCGGCGAATTGCCGGGCACCCTCGCTGGCCCGCTGCGCAGCAAGGGCGAGTTCAAAAATCAACAGCTCACGCTGAATGCCGACCTCGACCTCAAGGGCCGTTTGCGCGGGCAAACCGCCGTGCTGGCGGCCAAAGCCGAGGGCGCGGGCGAGCAATGGACCCTGGGCAATCTGGATATTCGCTTGGGCGATAACCGCATCTACGGCAGTGGCAGCTTGCAGCAACGCCTCGCCGGGCAGATCGACATCAAGCTGGCGCGGCTGGCTCAGCTGTGGCCGCAACTGCGCGGGCAAATCAATGGGCGGGTCGATGTGGCCGGTACGTTGAAGGCGCCGCAAGGCAAGCTCGGCCTCAAAGGTCAGCAACTGGCGTTTGCCGACAACCAATTGCAAAACCTCAGCCTCGACGCCACGCTCGACAACGCCCAGCGCGCGAAGATCGACCTGAAGGGCAGCGGTATTCAAACCGGCGATACCCAGTTGGGCACCTTGACCGCCAATGCTCAAGGCGACATCAAGCGTCAGCAAGTGCAGCTGAACCTGGCTGGCCCGCTGGTCAAACTGGCGTTGGGCGCCGATGGCAACCTCGACCAAGGCAACTGGCGCGGGCGCCTGGCCAGTGGCGATGTGCAAGCCGGTGGCCAGGACTGGAAGCTGCAAGCTCCAGCGAAAATTGAACGGCTGGCCGACGGCAAACTGACCTTTGCCGCGCACTGCTGGGTCGCAGGCACCGCCAGCTTGTGTGGTGAGGACCAGCGGCTGATGCCCGAGCCGAAGTTGCGTTACCACCTCAAGCAATTCCCCATCGACAGCTTGGCGGCGTGGCTGCCCAAAGACTTCGCGTGGCAAGGCAAACTCAACGCCGACGTACAGCTCGACCTGCCCGACAGCGGCCCTAAAGGCGTGGTCTCGGTGGATGCCGGCGGCGGAACCTTGCGCGTCAAAGACAAGGACCAGTGGCTGGATTTCCCCTACGACACCTTGAAGCTGGAAGCCACCCTGAACCCCAAGCGCATCGACACCCTGCTTAATTTTCGCGGCGGCAAGCTCGGCGAATTGCGTGTGCAGGCGCAGATCAACCCGCTGCCGAAAGACAAGCCGATCAGCGGTGATTTCAGCCTCAACGGCCTCGACCTCGCCGTCGCGCGGCCATTTGTGCCGATGGTCGAAAAACTCAACGGCAGGCTCAATGGCAGCGGTCGCCTCTCCGGTGGCTTGCTGGCGCCGCAGGTCAACGGCAGCGTGAACCTGGTCGGCGGCGAAGTCTCCGGGCCTGAACTGCCGGTAAGTCTTGAAGGCTTGAATGTGCAGGCGTTGATCGCCGGTGAAAGCGTGCAATTGAATGGCGCCTGGCACAGTGGCAAAGCCGGGCAGGGCAGCCTCAAGGGGCAGATCGACTGGGGCCAGGCGCTGGTCGTGGACTTGAGCCTGAAAGGCTCGCAACTGCCGGTCACGGTAGAGCCGTATGCCGTGCTGGAAGTCGCGCCCGACCTGAAAATCAGCCTGAAGAACGACAAATTGGCGATTGCCGGCAAGGTCCAGATCCCGCGCGGTGACATCACCGTGCGCGAACTGCCGCCGTCGACGGTGAAGGTTTCGGATGACACGGTGATCGTCGGCAGCCAGACCGAAGAAGGCAAGCCGCCGATGGCCATGGCCATGGATATCGACGTGGTGGTCGGCGAAGACACACTCAACTTCGCAGGCTTCGGCCTTACCGCCAAAGTGCAGGGGCATGTGCACATCGGCGACAACCTCGACACCCGTGGCGAGCTGTGGCTCAACGACGGGCGTTATCGCGCCTACGGCCAGCGCCTGGATGTGCGCCGTGCGCGGCTGCTGTTTGCCGGCCCGCTTGACCAGCCTTACCTGGATATTGAAGCGGTGCGCAAAACCGACGACGTCACTGCCGGTATCCGCTTAAGCGGCAGCGCCGAGCAGCCGACCACGCAGATTTTTTCGGAACCGGCCATGAGCCAGGAGCAGGCGCTGTCGTACCTGGTGCTTGGCCGTCCGCTGAGCACCAGCGGTGAAGACAACAACGTACTCGCCCAAGCGGCGTTGGGCCTTGGCCTGATGGGCAGCTCCGGGGTGACGTCGGATATTGCTGCCAAGCTGGGCCTGCGCGATTTCGACCTCGACACGCAGGGCAGTGGCACCACCACGGCGGTGGTGGCCAGCGGCAAGATTACCGACAAGCTCAGCTTGCGTTACGGGGTAGGCGTGTTTGAGCCGGCCAGCACCATCGCGTTGCGTTATCTGCTGAGCAAGAAGGTGTACCTGGAAGTGGCCAGCGGTGTGGCCAGTTCGCTGGATATTTTCTACAAGCGCGATTTCTAAATAGGGACGCGGAATGTTGTGGCGAGCGGGCTTGCTCGCCACGCAAGCCCGCCCCCTATTTAACTGCCTTGCAACCCTCCCGTCGTAAAATTAGCAAGCTAGCTAATTATTTTCTTCCACATTCGCTGCCTAAGCAGTAACATCTCGTCACACATTCACTGCCTAGGCAGTAATAAGGTGGCTTTCGATGAAACACTTCACCCCTGACAGCCTTCGCGACTGTCATCTCGGCCTGTTGCTGGGCCGCGCGGCGCTGCTCAAGGACCGCATTATCGACACCCATATGGAGCCGCACGGCGTGACTGCCGCGCAGTTCAAGGTGTTGATCATCATTGCCCAGTTTGACATCAACACGCCCGCCGAGCTGTGCCGCAACTTGTCGCTGGACAGCGGTTCCATGACCCGCATGCTCGATCGCCTTGAGCAAAAGGGCCTGCTGGCGCGCAAGCGTTCCGAGCAGGATCGGCGTCAGGTACAGCTGGTACTCACAGAAGACGGCCAGCGCCTGGCCGACATGCTGCCCAGCATCGGTGCGCAGTCGATGAACGAGCTGGCCGGTGCACTGCAGCCCGGCGAATTACAGACGCTGGAAGCCATCCTCACGAAAATTCTGGTAGCTGCCGGTGACGCCATTGTCATCCAGCGGGTAGGTAAACAATGAACGCAGGTAACCTTTGCCTGGTGCTGGTGGCCATGAGCATTGCCGGTTGCGCCAACTTTGGCGGCCTCGATACTCAAGGCAAGCGCCTCGATGCCAACACCCTGCAAACCGGTAAATCGCTCAGCGGTGTAACCCTGTCGAGTGCCGCCTGGCCGAGCGCCGACTGGTGGAAAAGCCTCGGCGACCCGCAGCTCGATGGGCTGATCCAGGAAGCACTGCAAAACAGCCCCGACATGCAAGTGGCCAGTGCCCGTGCGCATCAGGCCGAAGCCGCTGCCTATGCCGCGAATGCCGAACGCATGCCGACCCTGGACGCCAGCGGCGGCGTCAGCCGTTCGCGCTTGGCCAAGGACCAGGACCCGCGAGGGCAGGGCGATGCCTACGCGACCGTGCGTAACATCGGCGCCAGCTTCAATTACAACTTCGACCTGTGGGGTGGCCAGCGGGCCGCGTGGGAAGCTGCATTAGGCCAGGCGCGCGCCGCCGAAGTCGATCAGCAAACCGCGCGGCTGACCTTGGCCGCCAACGTGGCCAAGGCTTACAGCGATTTGGGCGAGGCGCATATCGTGCGTGACCTGGCCAATGACGACCTCAAACGCACGCGTCAGATGCTTGACCTGAGCAAGCGCCGGCTCAGCTCCGGCATCGACAGCCAGTACCAGTACCAGCAAACCGAAAGCCTCGAAGCCAGCTCCCAGTCGCAACTGATCGACGCGGAAAAACAACTGCAAAGCGCCAAGATCGCGCTGGCGGTGTTGCTCGGCAAAGGCCCCGACCGTGGCGGTGAGCTGAAGCGTCCAAATGTGCTGCAGCCCAGCGCGGTTGCGGTGCCTTCGGTACTGCCCGCCGAGCTGCTGGGCCGACGCCCGGACCTGATCGCCGCGCGCTGGCGTGTCGAGGCGGCGAGCAAGAACATCGCCGCGAGCAAAACCCGCTTCTACCCTAACCTCAACCTGAGCGCGAGCGCCGGGGCCGAGTCGTTGCTGGGGGATGCGATGTTTGGTTCGGCCAGCCGTTTCTTCAGCATTGCGCCGACCATCTCGTTGCCGATCTTCGATGGCGGCCGCCTGCGCGCCGACCTTGATGCGCGCGATGCGGACTACGACTTGGCCGTGGCCCAGTACAACAAAACCCTGGTGCAAGCCTTGGGCGATATTGGTAACGGCCTGGTGCAGTTGCGCGAAACCGGTCGGCAGATCCAGGCGCAACAACATGCTGCAGACATTGCCCAGCAGTCCTACGACACCGGTGTTCAGCGTTACAGCTCAGGCATCGGCAATTACCTGGACGTGCTCAGCATCGAGCAGCAATTGCTGCAGGCCCAGCGCCAACTGGCGAGCCTGAATGCCGCGCAGATCGATCTTTCGATTCAACTCATGCAAGCCCTGGGTGGCGGATTCAACGCCGATAACGTGGCCGCGACCACGACCAGCCCCGCCACCCGCACGGAATAATTTGAGGTATTTGTAATGGCCACTGCCGACAGCAATAACGCAACAGAGCAACCTGAAGAGCAACCCAAAACAGACAGCAACCCACGCAAACGCAAAATCATGCTGATTGGCCTGGCGCTGATCGTGATGCTTGCCGCTGCCGCCGTGTGGGGCTGGTATAAGCTTTACGGGCGCTTCTACGAAAGCACCGACGATGCTTATGTGAATGGCAACGTGGTGGAAATCACCCCGCTGGTCACCGGCACCGTGGTCAGCATCGGCGCCGACGATGGCGACCTGGTCCACGAAGGGCAAGTGCTGATCAATTTCGACCCGAATGACGCCGCCGTCGGCCTGCAAAGTGCCCAGGCCAACCTGGCCCGCACCGTGCGCCAGGTGCGCGGCTTGTACAGCAACGTCGATGGCATGAAAGCCCAGGTCAACGCCCAGAAAGCCGACGTGCAAACCGCCCAGGACAACTTCAATCGGCGTAAAACCCTGGCTCAGGGCGGCGCGATTTCCCAAGAAGAATTGTCGCATGCACGCGACAGCCTGACGGCCGCCAAGAACGCATTGACCAACCTTGAGCAACAGCTGAAAACCACCAATGCGTTGGTCGACGACACGGTGATTTCATCCCACCCGGATGTGCAAACCGCCGCCGCGCAATTGCGTCAGGCGTACCTCGCCAATGCGCGTAGCACCTTGATCGCGCCGGTCACCGGCTACGTGGCCAAGCGTACCGTGCAACTGGGCCAGCGTGTGCAGCCAGGCACGGCGCTGATGGCGGTGATCCCGCTGAACCAGCTGTGGATCGACGCCAACTTCAAGGAAACCCAACTGCGCGACATGCGGATCGGCCAGCCCGTGGACATCGAGTCGGATATCTACGGCAGCGATGTTAAGTTCAGCGGCACCGTCGACAGCCTTGGCGCCGGTACCGGCAGTGCCTTTGCGCTGCTGCCGGCGCAGAACGCCACGGGTAACTGGATCAAGATCGTGCAGCGCGTACCGGTGCGCATCCATATCAACCCCGAAGAACTGGCCAAGCACCCGCTGCGCGTGGGCTTGAGCACTTTGGTCAACGTCGACTTGCACGACCAGAGCGGCCCGGTACTGGCGCAACAGCCGCCGCAAAAAGCCACGTTCACCACCAATGTGTACGAGCGCCAATTGGGCGAAGCCGACGCCATGATCAACCAGTTGATCCATGACAACAGCCTCGCCGCGCCCAAGGCTGCGCAACGCTAATGGACAGTAAGGCCTCTTTCACGCCGCCGAGCCTGCTGATGGCCACTATTGGCCTGTCGCTGGCGACTTTCATGCAGGTGCTCGACACCACCATCGCCAACGTGGCGTTGCCGACTATTTCCGGCAACCTGGGCGTGAGTTCAGAGCAGGGCACTTGGGTAATCACCTCATTTGCGGTGAGCAACGCCATTGCCTTGCCACTGACCGGCTGGTTAGCCCGGCGTTTTGGCGAAGTGAAGCTGTTTTTGTGGGCGACCCTGCTGTTTGTGGTGGCCTCGTTTCTCTGTGGTATTTCCACCTCGATGCCGGAGCTGATCGGTTTTCGGGTGCTGCAGGGCTTGGTCGCGGGCCCGTTGTACCCGATGAGCCAGACCTTGCTGATCGCGGTGTACCCGCCGGCGAGGCGCGGCATGGCCCTGGCGTTATTGGCGATGGTCACGGTGGTGGCGCCGATTGCCGGCCCCATCCTCGGCGGCTGGATCACCGACAGCTATAGCTGGCCGTGGATCTTCTTTATCAACGTGCCGATCGGCGTCTTCGCGGTGATGGTGGTGCGTTCGCAATTGAAGAAACGCCCCGTGGTCACCAGTTACCAGCCAATGGACTACGTCGGTCTGCTCAGCCTGATCGTCGGCGTCGGCGCCTTGCAGATCATTCTCGACAAGGGCAACGACCTGGACTGGTTCGAGTCCAACTTCATCATCATCGGCGCGGCAATCTCGGCGATTGCCCTGGCGGTGTTTGTGATCTGGGAGATGACCGATAAACACCCGGTGGTTAACCTGCGTTTATTCGCCTACCGTAACTTTCGCATCGGCACCGCCGTGCTGGTGCTGGGGTATGCGGGCTTTTTCGGTATCAACCTGATCCTGCCGCAATGGCTGCAAACGCAGATGGGTTACACCGCGACGTGGGCGGGCCTGGCGGTGGCACCGATCGGGATTCTGCCGGTGTTGATGTCGCCGTTTGTGGGCAAATATGCGCACAAGTTCGACCTGCGTCTGCTGGCTGGCCTGGCGTTCCTGGCGATTGGCTTGAGCTGCTTTATGCGGGCGGGGTTCACCAATGAGGTGGACTTCCAGCACATCGCCATGGTCCAGCTATTCATGGGCATCGGCGTGGCGCTGTTCTTTATGCCGACCTTGACCATCCTGATGTCCGACTTGCCGCCCAGCCAGATTGCCGATGGCGCCGGTCTTGCGACCTTCTTGCGTACGCTGGGCGGTAGCTTCGCGGCGTCGCTGACGACCTGGATCTGGATTCGCCGAGCAAACCAGCACCATGCGTATATGAGCGAGAACATCACCACCTATGACTCGGCGACCCGCGACGCGCTGAATGCGCTGGGCGGGGCAGGGCACACGGCGTATGCGCAGCTGGACCAGATTCTCGGCAGCCAGGCGTACATGATGTCTACCGTGGATTACTTTACGTTGCTGGGGTGGATGTTTATGGGCTTGATGCTGTTGGTGTGGCTGGCGAAGCCGCCATTTGGGGCGAAGGCGGGGCCGGAGGCTTCCGGGCACTAACGGCCTGACTCGATGAGTGGTTGAAGCTGGTCAAATGCGGGGTTTGCAGGGACAGGAGTTGTGCTTTTTGTGGGAGGTTCCACTGCATCTTTGATGTTGCGCTGTTGCGCGGGAAACGGGCTTGGGGTGTTCTTTGGGTTTTCGTGTATATCCGTTATTGAGTTTATGGCTTATATCGGTTTCGCTCTTACAGCGAGTCACTTTTGAAAGGACCCAAAAGTAACCAAAAGGTCCTCGCCCCACCACTTGGTGCCTCGCTTAGGCTCGGCATGCCCGCCCACAGGCTTGAATCCGTGGGCCGCCGCGATGGGCCATCCTTGGCCCAGCGCGGCTAACCCGGCGTCCTGCCGGGTTACCCACGGATTCAAGCCTGTGGGCGGCCATCGTGGTTTAACGGGGCGCTTCTCAGATCAAGATCACAAAGATCAAAAGCAAAAGCACGGCGGCCTGAAAGCCGACCTGAGTGGTTGAAGCAGATCAACGGCAGTTTTGCATACACAGCAGATCTGCTTTTTTTTGCTTTTTGTGGGAGGGGGCTTGCTCCCGATAGCAGTTTTACAGTTGATACATGAATTGACTGACCCACCGCCATCGGGAGCAAGCCCCCTCCCACAGTTTGACCACATTCTGCTTGGGGGATTGGGTCGGCTTAGATGATCGTTCCCACGCTCTGCGTGGTAATGCCGCTCCGGACGCTCTGCGTCCTGCTTTTTCAGCCATAAAATCTCCCACATTTGACCGCATTCAGCGTGGGAGATTGGGTCGGCTTTCGGGCCGCCTGCTTTTGATCTTGATCTAAGGCGCCCCGTTAAACCACGATGGCCGAACGCAGATATTACGGAGCGGGTAAACCGGCAGGACGCCGGTTTAGCCGCGCTGGGCCAAGGATGGCCCATCGCGGCGGCCCGCTCCGTAATGTCGGAGTGAGGGCACACCGAGCCTAAGCGAGGAGCCGAGTGGTGGGGCAAGAGCGTTTTGGTTACTTTTGCGCTTTTCAAAAGTGACCCGCTGTAAGAGCGGAACCGATATAAGCCAGAAACTCAACAACGGATATGCACCCAAAACCCAAGCCACAAACCTGATTCCTGCGTGGCAGATCGGGTCGGCACTACACAGCCCCAGGCAACGCCAACTGCGGGTTCACACACTCAAACGCCGCCAGCTGAAACCCTTGCTCGTCCACTTGCAGCGCCCAGCCCTGCTTGTCCCAGTCACCCAACACAATACGCTTGGCCGCCTGCTCGCCAATCTGCAACTTATGAATGGCCGGGCGGTGCGTATGGCCGTGGACCAGCGTGCGCACGCCAAATTGCTGCATCACCCGCGGTACTTCCTCGGGCGTTACATCAACAATGTCGTTGGCTTTCATGCGCACCTGCGCGCGGCTTTCACTGCGTAGCTTGCGCGCCAGTCTGTGACGGGTACGCAGCGGCAAGTGACGCAGGATAAACAGCACCAGCGGGTTACGCAGGATGCGCCGCAGTTTCATATAACCCACATCGCGGGTGCAGAGGCTGTCGCCGTGCATCAACAGCACAGGTTCGCCGTACAACTGCACGACACTCGGGTCCTTGAGCAAGGTGGCACCTGCAGCTTTGCAGAACGCCTTGCCGATCAGGAAGTCCCGGTTGCCATGCATGATAAAAATCGGGGTGCCGCTGTCGCTCAGCTCGCGCAACGCCTGGCAGATGGAACGCTGGAAAGGCGTCATCCCATCGTCGCCGATCCAGGCTTCAAAGAAGTCCCCCAGAATGTACAACGCCTGGGCGCCACGGGCGCGGCCGTGGAGTAGATCCAGAAACGCCCGGGTGATGTCCGGGCGCTCCTCTTCCAGATGCAAATCTGAAATCAGCAATATCACCCAACGATCTCGGCTTTCTCGATGATTACGTCTTCAGCCGGGACATCCTGGTGGCCAGACTTGGACGTGGTGGACACGCCTTTGATTTTGTCGACAACGTCTGTGCCTTCGGTCACTTTACCGAACACGGCATAACCCCAACCCTGCACGTTCTTGCCGCTGTGGTTGAGGAAAGCGTTGTCGGCCACGTTGATGAAGAACTGTGCAGAGGCCGAATGCGGCTCCATGGTACGCGCCATGGCGACGGTGTATTTTTCGTTGGAAAGGCCGTTGTCCGCTTCGTTCTGAATGCTTGGGCGCTTGTCTTTCTTTTCTTTCATGCCTGGCTCAAAACCGCCGCCCTGGACCATGAAGTTAGGAATGACGCGGTGGAAAACAGTGTTTTCGTAGTGGCCGGCATTCACGTATTCGATGAAGTTGGCGACGGTGATCGGCGCTTTCTCGGCGTTCAGCTCGATGACGATGTCACCGTGGTTGGTGGTCAGTTTGACTTGAGTCATGTTCACTACTCTTTTCAGGGAATTCGTGGGTTTGGACGCCAGGGCGCCGCACCTGTTTGGCTAAACGTAGGCCAAGTCGCGCAGTTTAGCGTGCCCGACAGGAATTTCGAGGTGGTTTTTTACCGCCCATGCATTAAATGCAGCAGTTTTTGGCCACGCTCTGTCAGCGGCTTGACCGCTTCGGCTATGATAAGCCCTTTGTTTTATCGGCCCCCACCTCTGGTCTGGCCAAGTACTTCGTCTGTTCAAGGATCCTATGAGCAAGCCCACTGTCGACCCTACCTCGAATGCCAAGGCCGGACCTGCCGTCCCGGTCAATTTCCTGCGCCCGATCATCCAGGCGGACCTGGATTCGGGCAAGCACACGCAGATCGTCACCCGTTTCCCGCCAGAGCCTAACGGCTACCTGCACATCGGTCACGCCAAGTCGATCTGTGTGAACTTCGGCCTGGCCCAGGAATTCGGTGGCGTGACGCACCTGCGTTTCGACGACACCAACCCGGCCAAGGAAGACCAGGAATACATCGACGCCATCGAAAGCGACATCAAGTGGCTGGGTTTTGAATGGTCCGGTGAAGTGCGCTATGCGTCCAAATATTTTGACCAGTTGTTCGACTGGGCCGTCGAGCTGATCAAGGCCGGCAAGGCCTACGTCGACGACCTCAGCCCAGAGCAGGCCAAGGAATACCGTGGCACCCTGACCGAGCCAGGTAAAAACAGCCCGTTCCGCGACCGTTCGGTTGAAGAGAACCTCGACTGGTTCGCCCGCATGCGCGCCGGTGAGTTCGCCGATGGCGCCCGTGTGCTGCGTGCCAAGATCGACATGGCCTCGCCGAACATGAACCTGCGCGACCCGATCATGTACCGCATCCGCCATGCCCACCACCACCAGACCGGTGACAAGTGGTGCATTTACCCGAACTACGATTTTACCCACGGTCAGTCGGACGCCATTGAAGGCATCACCCACTCGATCTGCACGCTGGAGTTCGAAAGCCATCGCCCGCTGTATGAATGGTTCCTCGACAGCCTGCCGGTACCGGCGCACCCGCGTCAGTACGAGTTCAGCCGCCTGAACCTGAACTACACCATCACCAGCAAGCGCAAGCTCAAGCAACTGGTGGATGAAAAGCACGTGCATGGCTGGGATGACCCGCGCATGTCGACCCTGTCGGGCTTCCGCCGTCGTGGCTACACGCCGGCGTCGATCCGCAACTTCTGCGACATGGTCGGCACCAACCGTTCCGACGGCGTGGTTGACTTCGGCATGCTCGAATTCAGCATCCGCCAGGACCTCGACGCGAACGCTCCGCGCGCCATGTGCGTGCTGCGCCCGTTGAAGGTGGTGATCACCAACTACCCGCAAGACCAGGTCGATCACCTCGAACTGCCGCGTCATCCGCAAAATGAAGCGCTGGGCATACGCAAGCTGCCGTTCTCGCGTGAAATCTACATCGACCGCGATGACTTCATGGAAGAACCGCCAAAAGGCTACAAGCGCCTGGAGCCGAACGGCGAAGTGCGCCTGCGCGGCAGTTACGTGATCCGTGCCGACGAAGCCATCAAGGACGCCGACGGCAACATCGTCGAACTGCGCTGCTCGTACGACCCGGACACCCTGGGCAAGAACCCGGAAGGCCGCAAGGTCAAGGGCGTGGTCCACTGGGTGCCGGCGGCTGCCAGCATCGAATGCGAAGTGCGCTTGTACGATCGCCTGTTCCGCTCGCCGAACCCGGAGAAGGCCGAAGACAGCGCCAGTTTCCTCGACAACATCAACCCTGACTCCCTGCAAGTACTCACGGGTTGTCGCGCCGAGCCATCGTTGGCCGACGCACAGCCGGAAGACCGTTTTCAGTTCGAGCGCGAAGGTTACTTCTGCGCAGATATCAAGGACTCAAAACCTGGTCAGCCGGTATTCAACCGTACCGTGACCTTGCGTGATTCGTGGGGCCAGTGATTCTCTAAGGAAGCCGTTGTGCTAACGATCTACAACACACTCAGCAAGACCAAAGAAGTCTTCAAGCCGCTGGATGGCAACAAGGTGCGCATGTACGTGTGCGGCATGACCGTGTACGACTACTGCCACATCGGCCACGGCCGCAGCATGGTTGCCTTCGATCTGGTGACCCGCTGGTTGCGTTTCAGCGGCTATGACTTGACGTACGTGCGCAACATCACCGACATCGACGACAAGATCATCAACCGCGCCAACGAAAACGGCGAGTCGTTCGACGTGCTGACCGAGCGCATGATCGCCGCGATGCATGAGGACGAGGCGCGCCTTAATATCCTCAAGCCGGACATGGAACCGCGCGCCACGGACCACATTCCCGGCATGCACGCGATGATTCAAACCCTGATCGACAAGGGTTACGCCTACGCGCCGGGTAATGGTGACGTGTACTACCGCGTCGCCAAGTTCATGGGCTACGGCAAGCTGTCGCGCAAGAAAATCGAAGACCTGCGCATCGGCGCGCGTATCGAGGTCGACGAGGCCAAGCAAGACCCACTCGACTTCGTGCTGTGGAAAGCCACCAAGCCCGGCGAGCCGAGCTGGGCGTCGCCATGGGGCGCCGGGCGTCCGGGCTGGCACATCGAATGCTCGGTGATGTCCACCTGCTGCCTGGGCGAGACCTTCGACATTCATGGCGGCGGCAGCGACCTTGAGTTTCCGCACCACGAAAACGAAATCGCGCAAAGTGAAGCCGCCACCGGCAAGACCTACGCCAATGCCTGGATGCACTGCGGCATGATCCGCATCAATGGCGAGAAGATGTCCAAGTCCTTGAACAACTTCTTCACCATTCGCGACGTGCTCGAAAAGTACCACCCCGAAGTGGTGCGGTACCTGTTGGTGTCGAGCCACTACCGCAGCGCGATCAACTACTCGGAAGACAACCTCAAGGATGCCAAAGGCGCCCTGGAGCGGTTCTACCATGCGTTGAAAGGCTTGCCCGCCGTGGCACCTGCCGGTGGCGAGGCGTTTGTCGCGCGGTTTACCGAAGTGATGAACGACGACTTCGGCACGCCGGAAGCGTGTGCCGTGCTGTTCGAAATGGTGCGTGAGATCAACCGCCTGCGTGAGACTGACATCGATGCAGCGGCCGGGCTTGCTGCGCGCTTGAAAGAGCTGGCCAGCGTACTCGGCGTGCTGCAAATGCAAGCCGACGACTTCCTGCAGGCCGGCGCCGAAGGGCGTGTAGACGCGGCTCAGGTGGATGCGCTGATTCAAGCGCGTCTGGCCGCGCGTGCCAACAAGGACTGGGCGGAATCTGACCGTATTCGTGACCAACTGACCGCGATGGGTGTGGTGTTGGAAGACGGCAAAGGTGGAACCACGTGGCGCTTGGCTGATCAAGCCTGATGGGTAAACGCTGAATGAAAAACGCCCCGACTGGTTCGGGGCTTTTTTTTGGGTGCGAGGGAAACGCTTGGGTCATGGGCTCGATGATCTTCGCCGAGCGAAGGGTAGGAATGAGCCGGCGTGTGCTCGACTTGTCGCGAAAACACCCACGATGCACAGGCCTGCACGCTGACAGGCGTATGGAACCCCCAACGGCCAGCTCACCACTGAGCAAGTGAGGGCCTTGCGGGCTCTCCAACTGGCCGGGAGCGTTGCAGATGTGGAATTCAGGGGTGGCAGGGACGGGAGATAGGGGCGCCGGGTATGCGCCAACTGTAGGGCAATCGAAGTCGGTGTCCATTGCGCCTGACATGGCTGCGATGAAACAGCTGGGCAATGAATTGTTTAATGCGGCGCCCAGCGCGAAGTCGCAAACGGCGCAACGTTTGTCTGACAGCTTGAAGGTGCTTCGAGAACAGGCAGGCGGCGGTACGTTCAAGCACGATATCGATAAGTTGATTAATACACTGGACGTCTACCTGGCGTCCGAGGCGGCAATTCGTCAGTCCGTGCAGCAAATGTTCCCGGACGCAGGTGATTTGCCTGCCGCCGCAGCGCCGCGTGATAGCGGCCGGGCACCTGCTTTCGACAGGCCTGCACTGCGCAGGCCAGCGGTCATGAGTAACAGGGCAGTTGCTCAGCGCGTGGTTGAGTTTGACTACTACACCGATACACGCACACCGGGAAGGAAGCCCGGCGTGGGCAACGCACCCGGCAATATCTGGAGTGGTTTCAGCCAAGGTAAGGACGGAAACTGCATCACGGTTGCAGCCACCAAGGTTGCAATGATGAGGTTTGGCCAGAAGCCCACTGATATTTTCAAACAGGTGAAGTTGGCGGGCGATGGCTACAACGTGGAGATGCGCGACGGCTTCACGCTCCACCTGTCCAAGGGCGAGTTGGAGGTGGCCGCCCGCAGATCTGATTACAAGGGCAATAATCAGGCGATACTGGCTGATGCTCATTTTCTGTATGCGGCGAGTGCCAAACGCGCGCAGATGGAAAACAACGACGGTTACGCCCGTCAGAGTTTCGGCCATGCATTAAGCAGCATCAATGATGGTGACGCGAATCGCTGGGATGGTTTGCAGCGCCTGGGCCTGAGTGCTCACATTCAAGTCACCAGCGTTGCACACTTGGCGCGTGGGCAGTTGGGTGTGGTGACTCACGGCATGCTAATCGACGGTCGGATGGTCGGGCATTCCCTTGCAGTGATCAATGGGCGCGAAGAGGTGTGGGGGACTCAAGGCGGGTATCCTCCGACCAATATCTACGCTAACGCATTGGCCTTGATTTGAGGTTTTGGAGGGGGCGGCGTGCGGCCCCCTGCCACCTTGAATCAGCGGCGGCTGCTGACTTCGGCGGGCACCTCGTCACCGGCCATACGCTTGCGGAACAGCGCGGTGCGGGCCAACAGCAGAGTGGTCACCGGCACAGTGATCGACAACAAAATCGGGATCAACCAGCCGTGCAGCACCGGTGCGGATTTGAGCACCGAAAAGTACACAATCGAGGCCAGCGCCACACACCATGCGCCCAGCGTCGAGGCCAATGCCGGTGGGTGCATGCGCTGAAAAAAGTCTTTCATGCGCAGCAATCCAATCGCGCCGATCAGTGCGAACAGGCTGCTCAGCACCAGTAGCACCGCCACGATCACTTCAACCCATAACGGCATCATTCAATGACCTCCCCACGCAGCAGGAATTTCGCCAGGGCAAACGACCCGACGAAGCCAAACAGCGCAATCAGCAACGCCGCTTCAAAGTAGGTGTCACTGGCGTAGCGGATGCCGAGCACCAGCATCATCAGCATCGCCAGTATGTACAGGTAGTCCAGCGCCAGCACCCGGTCTTGCGCCGATGGGCCTTTGAACAGGCGCACCAGGGTCAGCACCATGGCCAGCGAGAACAGAAACAGGCTGAGCAAGATCGCATTGGAGAGCAGTGTGCTCATTCGAAGATCTCCATCAGGGGCCGTTCATAGGCGTGTTTGAAGTGCTGGATAAACAGCGCTTCGTCATCCAGGTCGAACACGTGCAGCAACAGCACGCTGCGGTCCAGCGCCAGCTCTGACCAAACCGTGCCAGGGGTGACGCTGGTGATCATCGACAGCACCGCCAGGCCGTTGGCGTCGCGCAGGTCCAGGGGGATTTTGATAAACCGCGAGCGCGGCGGGCGCGAACCGCACGTCAGCACGCCCCACGCCACTTGCAGGTTGGAGATGATCACGTCGCGGCCCACCAGCAAGAACAGGCGGATGATCACGCCAGGGCGACGGATACGAATCGGCAACGGGCGCAACGGCGCCATCAGCAGCGGCGCCAGAAAGCCCATCAACGCGCCCAGCAGCAGGTTGCCGGGGCTCACCGACAGGTTGAGTACCAACCACAGCAGCCACAGTGCCAGCGATAACCACGGCGCAGGGAACAGACGTTTCATGGCTGCACCTCCATGGCCGCAGCCTGGGCTTCAGGGCTCGGGATCGGGCGCGTCGCCATCACGGCCATCACGTAGCCTTCCGGGTTGTTCAGACTTTCGGCGGTGGCTTGGGTGTAGCGCATCAACGGTTCAGCCTTGAAGGTCAAGACGATGCTCAGGCCCAGCAGGAAGAAGATCGGCACGCACTCGTAGCGGCGCAGCAGCGGCGAGGGGCGCTCCTCGGGCGTCCAGAAGCGCTGGATGCCCAGGCGGGCAAAGGCGATCAGCGAGGCCAGGCCAGACAAAATCAACAGCGCCACCAGGCCCCAGGCGGCTGGGCGAATCGGTTCTTCCAGCGCATTGCCCAGGCCCATCGGGTTGACCAGCGCGCTCAACAAGCTGAGCTTGCCGATAAACCCGGACAACGGCGGCATGCCGATAATCAGCAGCGCGCAGGCGACAAAACTCAGACCGAGGAAGGCCATGGTCCAGGGAATCACTTGGCCGACCACGGCTTTTTGCTCATCGTCCAGGTTGACGCCAGGGCGTGGGTGCAACGATTCCATGGCCTTGGGCAGCGCATCGATTTCTTCATCCAGCGGCAGGTCATTGGCCGAGCGCGAGCGCTCGATCAGTTCTGCCAACAGGAACAGCGCGCTCAAGGCCAGCGTCGAGCTGACCAGATAGAACAGCGCCCCGGCGGTCAGGCTTGGCTGGGCAAAACCGACTGCCGACAGCAGAATCCCGGCCGACACCAGAATACTCAAGCTGGCCATGCGTTCCAGTCGTTGCGCCGCGACCATCGCCAGTGCCGCGCAAATAATCGTCGCCATGCCGCCATACACCAGCCAGTCGCCGCCAAACAACGCCGACGCACCGGCTTGGCCGGAGAACAGCAGGGTCCACAGGCGCAGCACGGTGTACACGCCGACTTTGGTCATGATCGCAAACATCGCCGCCACCGGCGCGCTGGCCGAGGAGTAGGCGGGCGCCAACCAGAAGTTCAGCGGCCACATACCGGCTTTGGCCAGGAACGCAGTCGCCAGAATCGCCGCACCGGCATGCAGCAGGCCGCGATCAGCCTCTGGCACCAGCGGGATTTTCAGCGCCAGGTCGGCAAAGTTCAGCGTGCCGGTGACGCCGTAGATCATCGCCGCGCCGATCAGGAACAGCGACGACGCGAGCAGGTTGATCGCGATGTAATGCAGCCCCGACGACACGCGCGCGCGGCCCGAGCCATGCAGCATCAAACCGTAGGACGCCGCCAGCAGCACTTCGAAGAACACGAACAGGTTGAACAGGTCCGCCGTGAGGAAGGCGCCGTACAAGCCCATCATCTGGATCTGGAACAGCGCGTGGAAGCTGGTGCCGGCGCGGTCCCAGCGGGCCATGGCGAACAGCAGCGCACTGACGCCGATAACCCCGGTGAGCACCAGCATCAGCGCCGACAGTTGGTCCACCACCAGCACGATGCCGAAGGGCACCTGCCAGTTGCCCGGCAGGTACACGCCGATCGAGCCGGGGCCACCTTTTTGCGTCCAATACAGCAACAGGATCGAGATGCCCAAACCGAGGATGCTGGAACACAGGTTGATCTGGGCTTTCAGCGGTCGGCGTTTTTCGCCCAGCATCAGCATCAATGCGGCCGTGAGCAATGGCAGCAGGATCGGTGCAACGATCAGTTGGTTGACCCAATTCATTCCTTGGGCTCCCGGCCGTCTACATGGTCAGTGCCGGTCAAGCCGCGGGATGCGAGCAGCACCACCAGAAACAACGCGGTCATGGCGAAGCTGATCACGATGGCCGTCAGCACCAGGGCCTGCGGCAGTGGATCGGTGTAGTTGAGCAAGTCTTGCGGCACGCCGTCCTTGATGATCGGTTCCTTGCCGATAAACAGGCTGCCCATGCTGAAAATGAACAGGTTGACCCCGTACGACAGCAAACACAGGCCCATTACCACCTGGAACGTTCGTGGCCGCAGGATCAGCCAGACGCCGGACGCCGCCAGCACCCCAATGGCGATTGCGATGACTTCTTCCATCAGGCGGCTCCTTGCGATGCGGCAACGGCTTTGGCCTGATTGCTCGGTTTGTGGGCCCGCACGGATTGGTGACCGAGGGCAGTGAGCATCAACAGCGTCGAGCCGACGACCATGGCGTACACGCCGACGTCGAAAAACAGTGCGCTGGCGATATGAATGTCGCCGAGCACCGGCAGGCTGAAATGCCAGGTGTGCGTGGTCAGGAACGGGTAACCGGCAAACAACGCGCCGAGCCCGGTGAGGGTCGCCGAGAACAGGCCGAAGCCCATCCAGCGCATTGGCCGCAGGCTCATCTGTGCTTCCACCCACTGTGTGCCGGCCACCATGTATTGCAGAATGAACGCCACCGACATCACCAGCCCCGCCACAAAGCCGCCGCCCGGTTGGTTGTGGCCGCGCATGAACAGGTAAAACGACACCACCAGCGCAATCGGCAGCAGCAGGCGCACCAGCACTGCCGGCACCATCATAAAGCCCAATGCCGTATCGCTGGCCTGGCGCGGGTTGATCAGGTCGGTGCACGCGTCCGGCGCCAGTTGGCGCTGTTGTGCCGGCAGTCGCATGCTTTCCCTGGACGGGCGGAAGCGCCGCAGCAGGGCATACACCGTCAGCGCCACGGCGCCGAGCACGGTGATTTCGCCGAGGGTGTCGAAGCCACGGAAGTCCACCAGCATCACGTTCACCACATTGCTGCCGCCGCCTTCGGGCAGGGCGCGGCTGAGGTAGAACGAGGAGATGTGGTTGGGCGTCTGGCGGGTCAGCATCGCGTAAGACAGCAACGCCATGCCGCCACCCACCACGGTCGACAGCAGCAAGTCACGCAGGCGCCGAGTGCGCGCCTTGCGCAACGAACTGGGCAGTGGCGAGACGTCTTCGATGCGCCGTGGCAGCCAGCGCAGGCCCAGCAGAATCAGCACGGTGGTGACCACTTCGACCACCAATTGCGTGAGCGCGAGGTCCGGCGCCGAGAACCATACAAAGGTGATGCAGGTCATCAGCCCGCACACGCTGACCATGGTCAGGGCCGCCAGCCGGTGATATTTGGCTTGCCAGGCGGCGCCGAGGGCGCAGGCAATTGCCAGCAGCCACAGGGTCACGAACACAATCGAGCCGGGTATTTTCGGCCGGTCGCCCCAACTGATGCCGCTGTTGAGCATCGGGATCAAGCCGGCGATCACTGCCGCCAGCACCAGCAGGAACAACTGGGTTTGCAGGCGCTTGGTGCTGATGCGCTTCTCGATCTTGCGCACACCACGCATCATTACCACCAGGCTGCGCTCGAACATGCGCTTGCCGTTGAAGTAACTGATGATGGGCGGGTATTTAAAGCGGCCCAGCTTGAGCTGCTTGCGCAACATCAGGTAGAGCACCACGCCACCGGACATGGCCACCAGGCTCATGATCATCGGCGCGTTCCAGCCGTGCCAGATCGCCAGGCTGTATTCGGGCAGCACGCCGCCGACCACCGGCAATGCCGCAGCGGCGAGGATCGAACCGACCACTTGCGCGGGGAAAATCCCCACCAGCAGGCAGGTGAATACCAGCAACTCCACCGGCGCGCGCATCCAGCGCGGCGGCTCGTGCGGGGTATGCGGCAGGTTGGTCGCGGGCGGGCCGAAGAACACATCCACTGTGAAGCGCAACGCGTAGGCGACGCTGAACGTACCGGCCACCGTGGCGATCACCGGCAGGGCGATTTCGAGCCAGGCGGTGGCGGAGATAAACACGGTTTCGGCGAAGAACATTTCTTTGGACAGGAAGCCATTGAGCAACGGCACCCCAGCCATCGACGCACTGGCGACCATCGCCAGGGTCGCGGTAAACGGGATCAGCTTGACCAGGCCACTGAGCTTGCGAATGTCCCGCGTGCCGCTTTCGTGGTCGATGATCCCCGCGGCCATGAACAGCGAGGCCTTGAAGGTGGCGTGGTTGAGAATATGGAACACCGCAGCGACCGCGGCCAACGGGCTGTTGAGGCCGAGCAACAAGGTGATCAGCCCGAGGTGGCTGATGGTGGAGTAGGCCAGCAGGCCCTTGAGATCATTCTGGAACATCGCGCAGTACGCGCCGAGGAGCAGGGTAATGGCGCCGGCACCGCCGACGATCCAGAACCATTCTTCGCTGCCGGACAGCGCCGGCCACAGGCGGGCGAGCAGGAACACGCCGGCCTTCACCATCGTCGCCGAATGCAAATAGGCTGAAACCGGGGTCGGTGCCGCCATCGCGTGGGGCAGCCAGAAGTGGAAGGGGAATTGCGCGCTTTTGCTCAACGCGCCGATCAGCACCAGCGCCAGCATCACCGGGTACAGTGAGTGCGCGCGAATCTGCGCGCCCGCCGCCAGCACCTGGTCGAGGTCGTAGCTGCCGACGATATGCCCCAGCAACATCACCCCGGCCAGCAGGCACAAACCGCCCGCACCGGTGACCATCAGCGCCATGTACGCACCCCGGCGCGCATCGGCGCGGTGGTGCCAATAGCCGATCAACAGGAACGAGAACAGGCTGGTCAGTTCCCAGAAGAACACGATCTGAATCAGGTTGCCGGAGATCACCAGGCCGAGCATCGCGCCCATGAAGGCCAGGAAAAACGCAAAGAAACGCGGCACCGGGTCGTCGGGCGACATGTAGTACCGCGCATACAGCGCCACCAGCGTGCCGATGCCTAACACCAGCATCGAGAACAGCCAGGCAAACCCGTCCATGCGCAACACGAAGTTCAGCCCAAGGCTGGGCAACCACATGAATTCTTCGCGGATCACGCCACCGTGGGCGATTTGCGGGTAGAGCAGGGCGACTTGAATGGTGCCGACCAGGGCCACAAGGCCGGCCAGCAGGGATTCGGTGTTGCGTGCATTGTGCGGCAGCAAGGCCGCCAGACAGCTGCCGATAAAAGGCAGAAGCAGTAGAACTATCAGGGACATAGGCTTCTAATCTGCGGGAGTTTGGGATGCATCATACGTGCCGCTTTCTCGATCACCAAACGGCAAGATGTGGCAGGATCCTACAAAACCGTTCAAGAGCAGCTGTAAGCTACAAGTTATAAGCTACAAGAGAGTAGCAGGGCGAGTATTCGTTGCCGCTTGCCGCTTGCCGCTTGTAGCTTGCCGCTTGCAGCTTGCAGCTTGTAGCTTGCAGCTTGTAGCTTGTAGCTTGTAGCTTGCAGCTTGCAGCTTGCAGCTTGCAGCTTGCAGCTTGTAGCTTGTAGCTTGTAGCTTGTAGCTTGTAGCTCGTAGCTTGCAGCTCACCCCCGGCTTTCGCGTTCGATGGGGCTTTCAGCATCGTCTTGTGTCTTTGAGCTGCGTGTCTTCAGCTCACTCACGATCACCGCCACCACAATCAATGCCGCCCCGACTATCGCCAGCGGCGCGAAACGCTCCCCGGCAATTCGCCCGATCACGCCGGCCCATACCGGTTCACCGGCGTAAATCAAGGTGGCGCGGGTCGGCGAAACACTGCGCTGTGCCCAGTTCATGGCGACCTGGATGATCGCGCTGGTCAAGCCCAGCCCGACGGCGCTGAACAGCAGCAACCATGAAAAATCCGGCAGCGCTTCATCCATCGGCACCACCATCAGAAACGACAACAGCGACGCGGTGGCCAGTTGCACCACGGTCACCCGGCGTACATCGACCTGTCCGGCATACGCGCTGATCAGAATAATTTCGGCGGCTACCGCAATCGCACAGATCAGCGTGGCGATTTCGCCGGGGCTGAAATTCAGCGAGGCGCCGGCAGGGCCGGTGAGCAGCATCAACCCGGCAAACGCCAGCATGATGCCGATACTCGGCATCAGCGCTGGGCGACGGCCCAAAACCAGCCACTGCAACAGCGGGACGCAGGGCACGTAGAGTGCGGTGATAAAGGCCGATTGGCTGCTCGGTATCGTTTGCAGGCCGATGGTCTGCATGCCGTAGCCAAACATGATCGAGGCGCCAATGAAGGCGCCGGCTTTCAGTTCAAACAGGCTCAGGTCGCGCAGCGTGCGCAACGAAAAGCAACCGACCACAATCGCCGCCGCCGCAAAACGCAGGCCTACGAAAAACATTGGCCCGCTGACGGTCAGGGCGTGCTGCACCAGCAAAAAGGTGCCGCCCCAAATCATGGTGATCACCACCAGGATGCATTCGGCTTTGCTGAAACGCTTGAAACGCGCGGAGGAGTTGGCAGAGGTCATGGTGGCTCGGTCTTGCAAGGGAAGGGCGCGGACCGCACAATGCGCCGCATGCTGGGCAGTATACTGCGCACACCTACCCTATGAGCAATATAGTGCACAAAGAAAATCCACACCGGGCGTCTGTGCTACAGCACGTCAGCCAGAACGTTAGGCGCTTGCGCCATGCTGCTGACATGAGCCAGACCGCGCTATCGGAAAAATCCGGGGTCAGCCGGCGTATGTTGGTGGCCATCGAGGCCGGCGAGAAAAACGTCAGCCTGTCGACCCTGGACCGCGTGGCCGAAGCGTTGGGCGTGGCCTTCAGCGACTTGATCCAGGCGCCGGACGCGGGCGATCACAGCCGCATCAACGAGCTGGCCTGGGCCGGTGATATTTCCGGCAGCAAGGCCGTGTTGTTGGCCAAGGCAGTCGCCCGGCGCGAAGTCGAATTGTGGGAGATGCGCCTGGAACCGGGTGACCGCTACAGTTCCGAGCCTGACCCGGAAGGCTGGAGCGTGCAGGTGTTTGTGTTCGAAGGCAGCCTGACGCTGATCCTCGACACCGAAGAACACCCCCTCGCCGCCGGTGAGTTCTTCATGTTTGCCAGTCGCCAGCCCCACGCCTATCGCAATGATGGTGAAGTCGCGGTGCGCTTTGTGCGTAACGTCGTGATCTAACTGTTTGCCCGGCAACAGTGGATGCACACTTTGCCTGCCTGCAGGCGCGCTGTTTTCGATGTTTTAGCGGCAAGCTACTGATTTTATTGACGATTAAATTCAGGCACGACTCCTGCAATCACCCAGGTATCTCATCGGAGCCTGGAGTCGGCCCATGTCAGCCCACCCTCAACACCCTGCCCATATCATCCGTTCGGACGCCGAAGCCATCGAGGTGGCTGCTCGCTTGGCCGAGCGCTTTGCCGTCGACGCCAGCGTGCGCGACCGCGAGCGGCGCCTGCCGGTTGCCGAACTCGACGAGTTTTCCGCCAGTGGCTTGTGGGGCATCACCATTCCCAAGGTTTACGGCGGCGCAGGTGTGTCCTATGTGACCGTGGCCGAGGTGATCAAGTTGATCTCGGCCGCCGATCCCAGCTTGGGGCAAATCCCGCAGAACCACCTCGGCGTGGTCGACATCCTGCTGCAAACCGCGACGGAAGAACAAAAGCGTTACTACTTCGGCAAGGTCTTGGCCGGCTACCGCTTTGGCAATGCGTTCTCCGAAGCCAACAGCAAAAACGCCGGCACCTTTGACACCCAGATCCGCTTCCACGGCGACACTGCGCAAATCAACGGTGAAAAGTTTTACTGCACCGGCGCACTGTTCGCGCACATCGTGCCCACCGTCGGCAATAACCAGGACCAACAGGCCTTTATCGCCTTCGTCGAGCGCGATGCCGAAGGCCTCAGCGTGATTGATAGCTGGGATGGCTTCGGCCAGCGCACCACGGCCAGCGGCGGCGTGACCCTCGACGGTGTCACGGTGCCGCGCAGTGCGGTGATCCCCGCGCACCTGGCCTTCGATCAACCCACCGCCAACGGCCCGATCTCGCAGATTATTCAGGCCGCGGTCGACACCGGCATTGCCGTGGGCGCGCTGCAGCAGGCGAAAATTTACGCGCGTCAGGCCCGGCCATGGATCGACAGCCAGCTCGATCACGGCTGGCAAGACCCGTTCACCATCGCCGCCATCGGCGACCTCGAATGGCGCGTGCACGGCACCGAAGCGATCCTCGCCAAAGCCGGTTTGGCGGTCGACCAGGCGCTTGCCGAACCCAGCGAAGACAGCGTGGCCAGCGCCTCACTGGTGGTGGCCCAAGCCAAAGTGTTGTCGGCTGAAACCGCATTGCTCGCCGCCAGCAAACTCTTCGAACTGGCCGGCACCCGCTCGGTGACCGGCAAACACAACCTCGACCGCTTCTGGCGCAACGCGCGCACCCACACCCTGCATGACCCGGCCCGCTGGAAATACCACCTGATCGGCAACTTCGTGCTCAACGGCGTGAAGCCTGCGCGCCACGCCTGGAACTGAGGACCCTTGACCATGACCGCACTGAACCACGCGCGCCAACTGCTCGAAAGCACCCGACGCTGGGTGCAGACCAGCGATGACCCTTACGTGATCAGCCGCTTCGGCGACTGGCAAATCCGCGTTGAGGTGGCGGCGGCATTGCTCGAACGCGCCGAGCGCCACCCGAGCCCTGTCGCGTTGACCGAGGCGCAAATTGCCGCCGCTGAAGCGCTGATTTTCGCCAGCAATGCCGAGTTCGAACTCACCGGCCAACGCAGCGCACTGCCGCCGAGCCCGGATGACCCATTGCGCTTGAAGTACCAGCTTGTCGGCAACTACCACCTCAACGGCGTCGCACCAGGGAGCACTGTTTAATGTCGCGTGAAATTCGTTTGAACGCCTTCGACATGAACTGCGTCGGCCACCAATCCCCCGGTCTGTGGGCACATCCGCGGGATCGCTCGTGGCAGTACAAAGACCTTGAATACTGGACCGACCTGGCGAAAATTCTTGAGCGCGGCAAGTTCGACGGCCTGTTTATCGCCGACGTGCTGGGCATTTACGACGTGTACAACGGCAACGGTGATGCAGCCATTCGCCAGGCCACGCAGGTGCCGGTCAACGACCCACTGTCGCTGATTGCGCCGATGGCGATGGTCACCCAGCACCTGGGTTTTGGCCTGACCGCATCGCTGTCGTTTGAGCATCCGTACCCATTTGCGCGCAGGCTTTCGACCCTTGACCACCTGACCAAAGGCCGCGTTGGCTGGAACATCGTCACGTCGTACCTGGAAAGCGGCGCAAAGAACCTCGGCCAAAAAGCCCAGACCGAACACGACGCGCGCTACGATTATGCCGAGGAATACCTGCAGGTTTGCTACAAACTCTGGGAAGGCAGTTGGGAGGAGGGCGCCGTCCTGCGTGACCGCGACCGCCGGATTTTCAGCGACCCGAGCAAAATCCATGAGATTCGCCACATCGGCTCACACTTCCAGGTGCCCGGCATTCACCTGTGCGAACCCTCGCCGCAGCGCACACCGGTGCTTTACCAGGCCGGCGCGTCCAGCCGTGGCAAGCAGTTCGCCGCCGAGCAGGCCGAGTGCGTGTTCGTGGCGGCGCCGTCCAAGGTGCTGCTGAAAAAAACCGTTGCGGATATACGCCGCCGCGCCGCCGAGGCCGGGCGTGATCCGAGAAAAATCCTCATCTTCAATTTGCAGACGGTGATCGTTGGCGAGACCGACGCGAAGGCCAAGGCCAAGTTCGACGAATACAAAGCCTACGTCAGCTACGAAGGCGCGATGGCGCTGATCTCCGGCTGGACCGGCATCGACTTCAGCCAATTCAAACCGGATGAACCGCTCAAGCACGTGCACACCAACGCGATTCAATCGGCGGTGGAAGCCTTCTCGACCGCCGACCCGAATAAGGTCTGGACGCCGAACGAACTCGCCGACTGGGTCGGCATCGGTGGCTTTGGCCCCCTGTTCGTCGGCGGCCCGCAGACCGTCGCCGACCTGTTGCAGGAATGGGTTGAAGAGACCGATGTGGACGGCTTTAACCTCGCCTACGCGTTGACCCACGAGACTTTTATCGACGCCGTGGACCTGCTGGTGCCGGAGTTGCAAAAGCGCGGTGTGTACAAGACCGAATACGCCCAGGGCACCTTGCGCGAGAAGCTGTTTGGCGATGGCGCACGTCTGGCACCGAATCACCCGGGCGCCGGCTACCGCGATTTGGCGGCGCTAAACACTGCCACTGTGGGAGGGGGCTTGCTCCCGATAGCGCAGGGTCAGCACGCCCCGCGTTAACTGAAAAACCGCGATCGGGAGCAAGCCCCCTCCCACATCCTCACCAGGAGCATCACCGCTATGAGCGTGCACGAACTCAAACGCCCGCTGGTTCTGGAATGGCCCGCCGAACAGCTCGGCAATTTACCCGGGCGCCGGCTACCGCGATTTGGCGGCGCTAAACACTGCCACTGTGGGAGGGGGCTTGCTCCCGATAGCGCAGGGTCAGCTAGCCCAGCGTTAACTTGAAAACCGCGATCGGGAGCAAGCCCCCTCCCACCTCCTCAGCAGGAGCATCACCGCTATGAGCGTGCACGAACTCAAACGCCCGCTGGTTCTGGAATGGCCCGCCGAACAGCTCGGCAATTTACCCGGGCGCCGGCTACCGCGATTTGGCGGCGCTACACACTGCCACTGTGGGAGGGGGCTTGCTCCCGATAGCGCAGGGTCAGCTAGCCCCGCGTTAACTGAAAAACCGCGATCGGGAGCAAGCCCCCTCCCACATCCTCAGCAGGAGCATCACCGCTATGAGCGTGCACGAACTCAAACGCCCGCTGGTTCTGGAATGGCCCGCCGAACAGCTCGGCAATTTACCCGGGCGCCGGCTACCGCGATTTGGCGGCGCTAAACACTGCCACTGTGGGAGGGGGCTTGCTCCCGATAGCGCAGGGTCAGCCAGCCCAGCGTTAACTTGAAAACCGCGATCGGGAGCAAGCCCCCTCCCACATCCTCACCAGGAGCATCACCGCCATGAGCGTGCACGAACTCAAACGCCCGCTGGTTCTGGAATGGCCCGCCGAACAGCTCGGCAATTTACCCGGACGCCGGCTACCGCGATTTGGCGGCGCTACACGCTGCCACTGTGGGAGGGGGCTTGCTCCCGATAGCGCAGGGTCAGCTAGCCCAGCGTTAACTGAAAAACCGAGATCGGGAGCAAGCCCCCTCCCACATCCTCAGCAGGAGCATCACCGCTATGAGCGTGCACGAACTCAAACGCCCGCTGGTTCTGGAATGGCCCGCCGAACAGCTTGGCAATTTGCCCAAGGCGCTGGAGCAATTGCGGCATTGGGCGCAGACCACGCCGCTGCACATTGCACTGCGCCACAAGCGCCAGGGCCAGTGGTATGCGTGGCGCTGGATTGATGCCCTGCGCGATGTCGAGCGGCTGGCCGCGGGTTTGCGCCAGCAGGGTTTCAGCGAACAATCGCGCCTGGCTTTAAGCGGGCCGTTTGAGCCGAACCTGCTGTTGCTCGCCTTGGCGGCCGAGTCCGTCGGCGGGCAGGTGCTGACCCTGGCCGATGACCTCGAACCGCAGGTTGTGCAGCAACACCTGTGGCGTATCCGCCCCACCCACGCTTACGTGCAAGCTCGCCGGCAACGGCCGCACTGGCAATCGGCTAACCCGTTGGATTATGCGCAACTGCTTGGCCCGGTCGACCCCGCGCAACACCTCTCGCGCTGGTGGCAACCTGCGGGCGAAACCGCGTTGTGGAGCGAGGAGGGCACGCATTGGCAGGGTGGGCTGGCGGTGCTGCTGGAGCAATGGCTGAGCCGCGGCCACAGCTTGGCTTTCCCCGAGAGCCTGGCCTCGGCCCGGCGTGACCGCAGCGAAGTCGAGCCTACCGGTTTGCTGCTGTCACCTGCGCGTTTACAGCACGTGGCCGATGACATCGAAAGTCGCCTGGCGCCCCTCGGCAGTTGGCGACGACGGTGGTGCGATTGGGCGATTGCCCACCCGCAAAGCGGGCTGCGCCGGTTGCTCAAAAACCGCGTGCGCAAACTGCTTGGCTTCCAGCGGTTGGCTTATGTCTGGCAACCGCTTAAATCGACGGCCGAGCCTGCCTGGCTGGCTGAATTCAAACGGGATACCGCATGAGCCAAGCCATTTTAGAGGTGCGCGATATTTCGCTGTCGTTCAAAGGGGTCAAGGCCATCAATGCCTTGTCGTTCGAGGTGCAGCGCGGCGAGATCTGCGCACTGATCGGCCCCAACGGCGCCGGCAAAAGTTCGTTGCTCAACGTGCTCAACGGCGTGTATCGCTTCGACGCCGGTGAGATCGTCTTCGAACAACAACACTTCCAGCGCATCGACCCGCTGGGCGCCGCGCGCCGAGGCATTGGCCGCACGTTCCAGAATAACGCGCTGTTCAAAAAAATGAGCGTGCTCGACAACCTGCTTACCGGCTTGTCGCGGCATCTGCGCAGCACCTTCATCGAACAAGCCCTCGGCCTGCCGCGTGCACGGCGTGAAGCACGCGCGTTCCGCCTGCGCGCCCAAGGCATTCTTGAGTTCCTTGAGCTGCAAGCGCATCGCGATGTGTTGGTCGGCAACCTCTCGTATGGCCTGCAAAAGCGCGTGGAGCTTGGCCGCGCATTGATCGCCGGGCCAAGCCTGTTGCTGCTGGATGAACCAATGGCAGGGATGAACGCTGAAGAAAAACGCGAAATGGCGCGCTTCGTCGCCGACGTCAACCGCGACCTCGGCACCACCGTGGTGTTGATCGAACACGACATGGGCGTGGTGATGGGCTTGTCCGACCATGTGGTGGTACTCGATTACGGGCGCAAGGTCGGCGACGGCACGCCCGCCGAGGTGCAAGCCAACCCCGAGGTGATCGCGGCCTACCTGGGAGTTGCCCACTGATGACCTTCTTCTTCGAAACCCTGCTCGGCGGCCTGCTCGCCGGCACCCTGTACTCGCTGGTCGCCATCGGCTTTGTGCTGATCTACAAGGCCAGCGGCGTGTTCAATTTTGCTCAGGGCTCGATGCTGCTGTTTGCCGCCCTGACCTTCGTCAGCCTGCATGACCAAGGCGTGCCGTTTGCGCTGGCGTTGCTGCTGACGGTGGTCGTGATGATCATCGGCGCCTTGCTGATCGAGCGCCTGGTGTTGCGGCCCCTGGTCAACCGTTCGCAAATCACCTTGTTCATGGCCACGTTGGGCCTGTCATTCATCATCGAAGGCCTGGCCCAAGGCTTGATGGGCTCGCAAGTGCGCGCGCTGGACGTGGGCATTGATGACGTGCCGCTGTTTGTCGGGCCGCTGATGCTCAGCCAGTTCGACCTGATCGCTGCCGCTGCCGCCGTGGTGCTGGTGACGGTGCTCGCGCTGCTGTTCAACAAGACGCGCATCGGCGTGTCGCTGCGCGCAGTGGCCGACGACACCACGGCGGCGCTGTCGATCGGCATCAACCTCAACCGCATCTGGCAGATCGTGTGGGCGGTAGCCGGTGTGGTCGGGCTGGTCGCCGGTTTGCTCTGGGGCGCGCGCCAGGGCGTGCAGTTTTCGTTGTCGCTGGTGGTGCTCAAAGCCTTGCCGGTGTTGATCATCGGCGGCTTCACCTCGATTGGCGGGGCGATTGTCGGCGGCTTGATTGTCGGCGCGGCGGAGAACCTTGCCGAGGTGTATATCGGCCCGCTGATCGGCGGCGGCATCACCCCGTGGTTCGCCTACGTATTGGCCTTGGCCTTCCTGTATATCCGCCCCGCCGGCCTGTTCGGCGAGCGCGCCATCGAGCGAGTGTGAAACCATGTCGATACCTGTTGCTCAACACACTGCGCCTTTGCTGCTGACTCAGCGGCGCGTGTCCTGGGGCCTGCCGGGCCTGTTGCTGGTGGCTTTTGTGGCGGTGCCGCTGTGGGGTAATGACTATTGGCTGAACGCAATTTTGATCCCGTTTCTGGTGTTGTCGCTGGCCGGGTTGGGCTTGAACCTGTTGACCGGCTACACCGGGCAAACCTCGGTCGGCGCAGCCGGGTTCATGGCCGTGGGCGCGTTTGCTACCTATGGCTTTCTGCTGCGCCTGCCGGAACTGGGCTTGCCGGTGGCGCTGCTCGGAGGTGGGGTTATCAGCGCATGCGTCGGCTTGTTATTCGGCTTGCCCAGCGCGCGAATCAAGGGCTTTTACTTGATGGTCACCACGCTGGCCGCGCAGTTTTTTCTCGAATGGCTGTTCGTCAAATTTCCCTGGTTCTACAACTACGGCTCATCGGGCACGATTTCTGCGCCCAAGCTGGCGCTGTTCGGGCATGACCTCAATACGCCGCTGGGCCGCTACCTGCTGACGCTGGTCACGGTGCTGCTGCTGACCTGGACCGCGATCAACCTGGTGCGCAGCCAAGTGGGGCGTAACTGGATGGCGATCCGCGACATGGACACCGCCGCCGCAGTGGTCGGCATTCCGGTGGTGCGCTACAAGCGCCTGGCGTTCGCCGTCAGTTCGTTCTACTTGGGCATCGCCGGTGCGCTGTGGGCGTTCGCTTACCTGGGCACGGCCAGCGCCAGTAGCTTTGATATCAATCGTTCGTTCCAGATCCTGTTCATCATCATTATCGGTGGCATGGGCAGCATCGCCGGCAACTTCGTCGGCGCAGCGTTTATCAGCTTGCTGCCGATCTTTCTCAGCCACGCCGGGCAAGCTTTGTTTGGCGGTTCGGTGGATGCGGGGCAGTTGCAGAACCTGCAAAAAATCATCTTCGGCGTGTTGATCATCGTGTTCCTGATCAAGGAACCCGAGGGCTTGATTCGCCTGTTGCACAACCTGCGTGATCGGCTGCGGCAGTGGCCGTTGCGCTTCTAAAACATTCCATCAAGAGAATTCCCATGCGTGCATCCTTGAAACGTTCCCTGGCCGGCGCTGCCTTCGCGCTGGCTGCATTGGCCGGCGCTGTGCCCCCGGCGATGGCTTCGTCCGACCAGCAATTCATTCCGTTGGCCACCTACCGTGTGGGCGCTTATGCGTCGAGCGGCGTGCAAGTGTGGGCCGGGATGATCGACTACCTGCGTTACATCAACGAGGTCGAAGGCGGCATCAATGGGGTTAAATTGGTCTGGCAGGAATGCGAGACCGAATGGACGGCCGAGAAGGGCATCGAGTGCTACGAGCGCTTCAAGAATGGCCTGGATGGCGCGCCGGTCGCGGTGTATCAGCCCAACGGCGCACCGGCCGCCTACGCGTTGAGCGAGCGCGCCGAGGTCGACAAAATTCCGCTGATTACTTTGGGTTACGGGCGCACCGAAGCCACCGACGGCACCGTGTTCCCGTACAACTTCCCGGTGATGCTGACGTTTTACAGCGAGGCGTCGACCTTGGTGAATTACATCGCCCAGCGCGAAGGCGGTTTCGACAAACTCAAGGGCAAGAAGATCGCCACGGTCTACCACGACTCGGCTTACGGGCGTGAAACCCTCGGCCCGCTGAAGTTGCTGGCGGAGAAGTACGGCTTTGAAAATATTCAGATCCCGGTCGCCGACCCTGGCAACGAACAATCTGCGCAATGGCGCCAGGTACGCCAGGCCAACCCGGATTGGGTGTTCCTGCGCACCTGGGGCGTGTCCACCCCGGTGGCGGTGAAAACCGCCGCGCGCTTCGGCTTCCCGGTGGACCATATCATCGGCGATATTTGGGCCAGTTCCAGCGAAGACGTATTGCCGGCAGGCGCCGCCGCCAAAGGCTACCTGGCACTCACGCCGTACCCCGCCGGTGCCGATTTCGAGATTCACAAACGCCTCAAGCAATTCGTCCTCGACAAGGGCCACAGCGACCTCAAAGACCTGAAAAACTTCGGCAGCGTTTACTACAATTCCGGCCTGGTTAACGCCGCCGTGGCGGTGGAAGCGATCCGCACTGGCCAGGCCAGGTTCGGCCAGCGCCCACTGAATGGCGAAGAGGGCCGCTGGGGCCTGGAGCACCTGAATATCGACGACGCGCGCCTCAAGGCCATGGGTTATTTGGGCTTGATGCAAAACCTCACACTGTCGTGCCGCGACCACGAAGGCGGCGGTTCGGCGCGCGTGCAGCAATGGGAGGGCGCCAATTGGACGCTGGTCAGCGACTGGATCGCCGCCGACCGTGCGCTATTGCGCCCATTGATCGATGAAAAATCCGCCGCCTTCGCCAAGGAAAAAGGCCTGACGCCACGCACCTGCACCGGGGATGAATAAACCATGCGCGAGCCTGCAGCCGAGTCAGCCAGCCAAACGCTGCTGAGCGTCAACGACATTGAAGTGATCTACGACGGCGCGATCCTCGCGGTGGCCGGGGTCTCGTTGAGCGTGCCCAAGGGCGCGATTGTGGCCTTGCTCGGCGCGAATGGCGCGGGCAAAAGCACCACCCTCAAAGCCATCTCGGGCTTGGTGCGTGCCGAGCGGGCCGAGGTCAGCCGCGGCGTGATCGAGTACGCCGGCCGCGATTTGGCCGGTGTCGACCCGAGCCAGCGCGTGCGCCAGGGCATGGTCCACGTGCTGGAAGGCCGCCATGTGTTCGGCCAACTGACGGTGCAGGACAACCTGCGCAGCGGCGGCTTTGTGCGGCGCCTGAGCCGTAAAGACATGGAACACGACCTGGAGCGCATCTATGCCTGGTTCCCACGGCTCAAGACCAAGCGCCACACCCGCGCTGGCCTGACCTCGGGTGGCGAACAGCAAATGGTCGCCATCGGCCGCGCCTTGATGACCCGGCCGACGTTGGTGCTGCTCGACGAACCGTCGATGGGCTTGGCGCCGATGATCGTGCAGGAGATTTTCGAGATCATCGCGCAGCTCAATCGCGAACAGCAGGTGAGTTTTTTGATCGCCGAGCAGAACATCAACGTTGCGCTCAACTATGCGTCGCAGGCTTACGTGCTGGATACTGGGCGGGTGGTGTTGAGTGGCAGCGCCGCTGACTTGCTGGCGCGGGGCGATTTGCATGATATTTATCTGGGTAAACAGTAAGGGCGAATGTGCATGACTGAACCTACCCGCAACGCTGATGTGCTGATCATCGGCGGCGGCCTGAGCGGCACCCTGTTAGCCATGCAACTGCTGCGCCTGCCGGGGCGGCGCCGGATTCTGCTGATCGAACCGCGCGCCGAACTGGGGCGTGGTGAGGCCTACAGTGCCGTCGAACTTGGCCATACGTTGAATGGTAATGCCGCGCGCATGAGCGTCGACCCGGACAACGCCGATGACCTGACGCAGTGGCTCACCCACTACCTCGACGGCGGCGGTTGGCCGCAAGCGCACGAGCAGTCGGTGCCGGTCAGCGAACTGTTCCCGCCACGCGGTATTTTTGGTGTGTACGCGCAACAGCGTTTGGCCGAGGCCAAGGCCTTGTCGGCAGCCAGCGTCGAACACGTGCGTGCCGAGGTGGTTGACCTGCAAGTGGATGCAACGTCAACCCTGCTGACGCTGGACAATGGCCAACAACTGCGCGGCGCCTGCGCGGTCTTGGCCACCGGCATGTTCCCGGCGGCGCGCACGCCACAAACCGAGCCCAGCGGTTTGAACGCAGCGGCGGTGGACCCGTGGGACGTGCAGGCCATGCGCCAACTCGACCCGCAGGCGAGCGTGCTGATCATCGGCTCCGGGCTGACCATGGTGGACGCGGTGGTCTCGCTGGAACAGGCGGGCCATCGCGGTCCCATTGAGGTTTTTTCACGTCACGGCCTGCTGCCGCATGTGCGTCGGCAACCGCCGAGTTGGGCGGATTTTCTGGCCGACGATCACCGCCTGCGCAGCCCACGGCAATTGCTCCGCGAGCTGCGCCGCCAATGCCGCCTGGCGCTGGCCCAAGGCATCGATTGGCAAGCGCCGCTGGACACCGTGCGTGCGCATATCCCGCGTTTGTGGAGCCAGGCCAGCGAGCGCGAGAAGCGCCAGTTTGTGCGGCATGTACGGCCCTGGTGGGAAAGCCATCACCATCGCTCGCCGCCGTTGAGTGCGCAGTTGGTGGCGCGGTTGCACGCGCAAGGGCGGTTGCGGATTCAGGCGGCGTCGTTCAAGGGTTTGATGCCTTCGGTTGAGGGCGTGACCATCCGAGTGCGGCGCCGCGGCGAGCAAGCGGTTAGCCAGGTGTCGGGGGCGGCGCTGATTAACTCCAGCGGCATCGAATACGACTGGCGCCGCGTGGCCCGGCCGTTGCCGCAACAGTTGCTCAAGCGTGGATTGATTCAGCCGGGGCCGCTGGCGCTGGGGATTGCGGCGGATGCGTCTGGCGCGGTGCTGGATGCGCAAGGCCAGGTCAGCCAGCGATTGTTCGCGATGGGCCCGCCGTTGCGCGGGATGTGGTGGGAAAGCACGGCGGTCACCGATGTCGCGCTGCAAGCCAAGGCGCTGGCCACCAGGCTTGTCTGCCATGCCAACGACAGAGCCTGAGGGATTAAAGCAGCTCAAAAGCGCTTTTGTGGGAGCGGGCTTGCTCGCGATTGCGGTGTGTCAGATAAACATTTTTCAACTGACACACCGCAATCGGGAGCAAGCCCCCTCCCACAGTTGACTGCATTTCTGCTTGGGAGATTGGGTCGGCATTTGGGTGACCCGCTGTAAGAGCGGAACCGATATAAACCGTTACCCAAATACCGGATATACACTCAAAAACCCAGCCACAAACCTGAACGCTGCAGCCTGAAACTGGTCAAGTCAGCCTAAATTTCAATAGTGAAAAATTGGTTATTTGTCGTTTGACAGAAGCGCTTTTGATCCAACCAGTCCTCAACTCCCAACCCTCACAAACCCGGGCTTGAGACCGAATACCTCAACCCCTTGCGGGGTCGACTGTCCGGTGGTGACCTTCACCCGCTCCACCGGCCGATCCATCGCGGGCCGATACTCAACCGTCATGTCCGGCTGGATAGCCTGGCTCGGCACAACAATCGCCTGCGCATTGTTGTAAGTCACAATGCTCAGCCGTGCACTCATGCCCAATCGCACCCGCTGCACCTGTTGCGGCGTCAGCTTGGGAATCGACAGCGTCACTGCAAATTGCGCGCTGCCCTGGCTGTCGCCGGCAATCGCCAAACCACTCACCACACTCACCGAGCCGGTCAGCCGTTCGCCATCGAACCCATCACCCAGCACCTCTACCGTCTGGCCGGGGTGCAGTTGGTTGATGTCCAATTCCGAGACCTTTGCGACGATTTTAAGCCGCTCGATATTCGCCAGGCCAAACAACACTTGCCCTTGGCTGACCTTGCTGCCGGCCTGCACCGGCGCCTGGTTATTGCCGCCACTTTGCGCTGAGTTATTGCTGCCGGGGGCGGGCACCACGATGCCGGAAAACGGCGCCTTGACGGCTTGGCCGTAAAGCAACGTGCGCAGAGCGGCGTACTTCACTGTGGCGTTGGTCAGCTCCATTTCGGCGATCTGTTTGTACTCGCCTTTGCCCTGATCCTGCGCCTGCTGCAGTTCGCTGCGTGCAGCGGCAAGGTCGAGCTGTTGCTGTTGGGCTTGCTGCTTGAGATCGTCCAGCTCGTTGCGCGGGATGATGCCGCGCTTGAACAGGTTTTCGCTTTCAGTCAGTTTGCGTTGGGTGTTACCGGCGCTCATTTCGGCTGTGCGCAGGCTGCGGCGGGCGCGGCTGACGGCGGGGCCGCTGTCCCAGTCTTGCAGCTCTTGCACGGCACGGCGGGCCTTGAGTTGGGCGGACAGGGCGTCGCGCAGTTGCACTTCGAGGGTGGCCGGGTCCATTTGCAACAGCACCTCGCCTGCCTCGACGCGCTGGCCTTGTTCCACCCGATTGGCCAATACGTTGCCATCGAACGGCGCGGTGAGGGTGAGGGTGGTGTCGGGCTCGATCTTGCCCACCAGGCCGATCTGGTGCACCAGCGGGTCGGGTTTCACCGCCAGCCATTGTTCGGTCGCGGCAGGCTGGCGGCTGGCCGGGCTGCGCAGCGCAATACCCGCGCCCGCCAACAGCACGACGAGCACGGCACCCAGCAAGTATTTCTTATTAGTAGTCATTGAGGCTGATTTCCCAGCTTTCCAGCGTCATGCCCAGCGTCAAATCGAGCTGAGTCTGGGCGTTCAAATAAGCGATCAACGCATTCAGTCGCGCGTTTTCGGCGTTGCGCAGGTCGGTCTCGAAACTCAGCACCTGGAAGTTGGTGGAGCGCCCGGCGCTGAGTTTTTCCCGCTCGATCTCGATCTTGCGCCGCGACAGCTCGACGGCGCGCTGCGAAATTTCATACTGGCGCCAGCGCGTGCCGAGGTCGCGCACCACGTCGTTGACGTCGCGTTCCAGTGCCTGGCGTGCATCGCTGATGCGCAGCGCTTGATCTTCCACGTTGACCCGTGCGCGCACCTCGGCCTGGCGTGTGCTGATGTCGCCGATAGGGATCTGCACCTGCACCCCGGCGTAGCTGTTCCACGTGCGGTTATTGTGGTTGCCGTCGTCAATGTTGCTGTAGGCGTCGCGCAGTTGGTTGGCGCCGGCCACCAGGTCGACCTGCCAGCGCCCGGAGTCTTTGGCGATCACCAGGTTGAGGTCGGCCTGTTGGCTGCCGAGCAGGGCGGCGAGGTATTCCGGCTGCTGGCTTTGCGCCAGGGTGAACGCCTGGCGTTTGTCGATGTTCATCGGCTTGGCCTCCAGCGCCTCACTGGCGCGAATCGGCGTAGACAAGTCGAGGGCCAGCAGGCGCAGCAGCGCCAGGCGGCTGGTGTCCAGTTGGTTCCGGGCCTCTTCCACGCCCAATTGCTGGGTGGCGATATCGGCTTCGGTCTGCACGATTTCGAACTCGGCCATGCGCCCCGCGCTGATCAAGGCCTTGTTCACCTCCAGCAAGGCCGTGGCGCGTTCAAGCGCATCCTGCACAATGCTCAACTGCTCTTGGGCGCGCAGCAGTTCACGGTAGGTGGCGATGATCTGGCTGATGGTCTGCGCCACGGTGGCCTTGAGGTTCAAACGGTTGGCCTGCTCCGACAGGCGCGACAGGCGCAGCGGCGCGGTGGTGGCGTCCCAGCCGGCGCCGCGCATCAGCGGTTGAATCAGCGCCAGGTCAAGGCCGTCGCTGCGGTAGCGGCCGGCGCGGTCGGCGTTGTTCAGTTGTTGGGTCCAGGCCATGCTCAGCCGGGTGCCGTATTCGCCAAGCAAGGTCGCATTCGGTGCCAGGTTGGCATTGCGCGAGGTGTCGGCCGAACCGCGACTTTGGCGGTAATAACTGTTGAGGCTGAGCTTGGGGTTGAAGGTGTCTTCGGCCACGCGCAGGTCGAACTTCTGCGCCACCCGTTGCAGGTACGCGCTGCGGATCGCCGGGTTATTGCGCAAACCGAGGTACACCGCATCGCCCAATGTCATGCGGGTGACCTGGGCGTTCAGCGACACGCTGCGGTCATAACCGTTGCGGGTGGTGCTGGGCGCGGACGGGTTGATCAGCACGTCGGCGGCCATGCCCGGCAGGCTTGTCAGCATGAACAGCAACAGCCATTTACTCATCGCGCAAGGCCTCCACCGGCTGCAGCCGCGAGGCCGCGACCGCCGGGTAAAGGCCAAAAAACAGGCCCACCAGCAACGTACTGCCAACCCCCAGCGGCAGGGCCGCAGCCGCCAGCGAAAACTGCCAGCCCGATAGCCACGCGTAGAGCCAGGCGGCCGTGATACCGAGCACTGCGCCGCACAGCGCGCCGATGGCGGTCAGGGTCACCGCCTCCAGCAAAAACAGGTTGCGGATGTCTCGCCGACGCGCGCCGAGGGCCATGCGAATGCCGATTTCACGGCGGCGCTCCGCGACATTCATCAGCATCACGTTCATCACGCCGACACCGCCGCCCACCAGAGAAATAGCGCCCAACGCCAGCAACAAATAAGCGAACGTACGGCTTTGCCGGGTCATGCCGTCGATCATTTGCTGGGGCACCTGAATATCGACGTCGTGTTCGCTGAGTTGGCGGTTCAATGCGCTGGCGGCGTCACGGGCGATGCGCTCCATGTCTTGGCCCGGCGCCGCGCGGATGATCAGATTGCCGATTTGCGGCGTGGGGTAGATACGCCGCATGCCCTCGGCGGGGATGAACAGCGATTCGTTGGCTTGCACCGGCAGCAGCATGGCGCGGGGCTGGTTGTGCAGGATGCCCACGATCAGGAACAGGTAATCGTTGATGCGGATGCGGTCGCCGAGTCTTAACGGCGCGCCCGGTGCGCCCAAGGCCTGCGCGAGTTGATCGCCGATCACGGCGTAGGTCTCGTTGGCGTCGAAGGCGGACAAAAAGCGCCCGCTGCGCAAGGCCAGGCGCATGGCGTCCTTGAGGTCCGGGGTGGCGCCGACAAAGTTGGCGTTGGTGCTGCGGCCATGGAACACGATCGGCCCGCTGAACACGCTGAGTGCGCCGATATGCGCGATGCCGGGCACCGCTTGGCGCAGCGCCTCAAGGTCGAGGCTGGCGCGCATCGGTGCAGTGCTGTTGCCCTTGGGCGGGAACTGGACGAGCAGGGTGTCGGTGCCCATGTCCTTGAAAATCATCGCGGCATCCACCGCCGCGTTGTGGCCGATATTGATCAGCGCCACCACCGATGAACTGCCGATGACGATGCCCAACAAGGCCAGGACCGAGCGTTTGCCGAGGGTGCGCAGGCTCACACAGGCTTCGTGCAGCAACTGGCTCAGGCTTTGGTCGGCGCGCACACTCATGGGCGCTCGGCCTCATGCACGACGCCATTGCGCACCAGAATTTTGCGCTGCAGGCGCTCGGCGATTTGCGCGTCGTGGGTGACGATGATCAGCGTCACCTGTTGCTCGCGGTTGAGCGCCAGCAGTATGTCCATGATCTCTTGGGCAGTGCTGCTGTCGAGGTTGCCGGTAGGTTCGTCGGCGAGGATCACCGAAGGTTTGCCGACCAGCGCGCGCGCAATCGCCACGCGTTGGCGCTGGCCACCGGAGAGGTCGGCCGGGCGGTGCTGCGCACGTTCGGCCAAGCCGACTTGCTCAAGCATGCGCAACGCCTGCGCGACGGATTCATGCCGCGACACGCCGCGATAACTCAAGGGCAGGGCGACATTGTCCAACGCGCTGAGGCGCGGCAGCAGGTTGAAGCTCTGGAACACAAAGCCGATCTGTTGATTGCGGATCGCTGCCAGTTCATCCGGCGTCGCGTTGAAAATATCGTGGCCGGCAAAGCGGTACTCGCCGCAGTCCGGCAGGTCCAGCAGGCCGAGGATATTAAGCAAGGTACTTTTGCCGGAACCCGAGGCGCCGAGAATGCCGCAACTGTCACCGCTGGCGATGGACAGGCACACATCATTAAGGATAGGCAGATGCTGCCCGGCGAGCTGATAGCTTTTGCCGATGCCTCGCAGGCGAATCAGGCCAGGGTGCGTGGGGGTTACTGTCATCGTGACTATGCCTGCAATCCCGACGCTGCCGTCATGCTCCCGGTAAAGCCGTGTAACGAGTTAGGGAGCTGCCTGATGCGCGTCACGGACTGGTTTCGTTTCTTGTTTTTAAAATATTGTTTGAATAGTAGCCGCGTTGAATCCGCTTCGCCACTGCTTGCTTTCGCAGGGCTGCACCGGTATAAAAAATCAAATTATTTTTTAAAACACTATTTCCAGCGTGGAACTCATCTCCTATGGTCGCGAAGAAACTCAGCGCTCCAAACGTTACCAAGACTCGACTGCTGGATGCGACAGAGGCTCTCTTCATCAAATACGGCTACGACGCCGTGCTGCTGCGGCAGATTACCGAGCGCGCGCAAGTCAACCTGGCCGCCGTCAACTACCACTTCGGGGACAAGGATTCCCTGATGAAAACCCTGCTGATGCAGCGCCTGGAGCCGCTCAACGAGCAGCGCCTGGAATTGCTCGCGCGCTGCGAAGCGCAAGCCGACGGCCCGCTCGATTGCGATACCTTGCTCGGCGTGTTGTTCGCGCCGGCCATGGGCCTGGAACGCAGCGACCCGGCCAGCGGCGAAGGGCGCTCGTTTATTCGCTTTCTGGGCCGGGTTTACAGCGACACGTCGCCGTTTATCCAGGAATACCTCAAGGTGCATTATCAGCCGGTATTCCAGCGCTTCTTTGAAGCCTTCGCGCTGGCCTTGCCGGAGCTGCCACGCAATGAGCTGGGTGTACGCCTGCAATTTGCGCTCAAGGCGATTTCCGGGGTGATGGCGGGGACTGAACTGCGGCTGCTGATGAACTCCATGAGCCTGGGTCGCCCAGCCACTGATGCCGAAGTGATGGCCAAATTGATCACTTTGGTCTCGGCAGCGATTCGCGTGCCGCAGCAAAGTCCTGAAGCTGAAACGGCGTTGGCCAAAGTATTGGACACCCAGCGCGCGATTCGTGAGCACGCGGCGGCGCCTGCCGCCAAGGCCGCACGCTAGCCTGTAAATTCCGGGCAAAAAAAAGCCCGCTGGGGCGGCGGGCTTGATATGCAACGTTTGTAACGGATGAGGCTTCACCCTACGTCTCTTGATGTGAATAAATCGTGAAAAAAATGTAAGAAAATACGGGCGGCAACAGAATCTTGATCACGCTCGTTAATGCTCGGGTTTTTTTGAGCATTGCCACTCGTCGCCACTGTCAATTCTGACAGTTGTTCGGCTTCGCCGCCCGGATGTCTTATTGACCTTGCTCGTCGCGCCATTCCCGCGCGGCCTAACTCAGCAAGGTGATGGCCATGTCCACAGATCCTACTACGCCTTCGTATGACATCCTTCCGTCGCCGCCTTATTCGCCTGCCAGCGTCGACCTGCGTAATACCCCGTACCCGGAGAATGCTGTTTGGGGCGTAGGTAACAAAGGCATGCTTCGCGACGTGCTGACCATTGGGATGGACCCCTGGGTTGAGCTTTCGATCGGTGACTACTATGCGTGTCGCATCCAGAACCTGGGTGTCCCGGCGGCCCTGGATTACGTGACCGATATCACGCGCGCGCAATACTTTTTGAGCCTCGCAAAAGGCAAGGTGCCGGAGGGCGAGGTGCCGATGTTTAGCCGCGTCACGCGTATCGCCAGTCAGCAGGAGAGCCGCTCGGAGACGATCGTGGTGCTGTTCAAGACCACCCTGCCGGGCGGCTATGATCTGAGGGGCTGGGAAAAATGGCACAGCGAGCTGAAACTATCGCTTGAAGGCCTGCCGAAACATTCGAGCATCAATAAAGACGTGGTCGATGCGGGCGTGTGGTGCCTGATTGAAAAGTATCAACATTGCCGTCAAAACGACACGATCACCGTTCGATGGGCCGGGGTTACCTTCGATCACATCGTGAGCCCTGCCGAGGCCAAAGAGCCTGGGCCATTTCGGATCGAGGTTCCGCCCAGCGTTATTAAAAAGGCCACTCAGCAAGGCGTGGCGTACGTCGAATTCAAAGTTGTAGACGTACTGTTCAACGAGTCCGGTGGGGAATACCCGTACTCCGAGCCCTACCCGATACATGTGGAACTGGACGCCAGTTTGTATAACGCCCCACTCTTCAGGGTGGATGGCGATGTATTAGTCGGCGATACCGGGGCATACGCTCCCGTCGACTTTGCCATTCATCACAAGTCCATATTCGATCTGCGGCCGATAAATTTACCCATCGTCAGGCCTGTGCCCGTCCCGCGCTATTCAATCACCGCGTGCCTGAGCATTTTGCGCGACGGCGCGCCGGACGAAACCGTGCGTTTGCCGGCGGTGACCGAAAAAAACCAGGGCGGTGATCCGCTCAGTATCCCCAGCGATGTTGTTGCAAAAGCAGCGGGTGGGTGGATTCAGGCCTGGTTTGAGGTGACTAACAACGCCGGGCTGCCCCGCCGCTCAGGCAGCGTGCTGGTCCAGGTGACGGGCATACCAACGAGTATGCCGGCACCGCAGATCAGGCCGATGGAAGGCACGCTGATACCTTATGATCAAGACGCTGTCGTGATGATTCCCAAGTACCAGCCGCACAATCCGACCGTGACGGAAACCTTGCAGATACGGCATGGAGAAACCGGTGGCGGTGCGATGCTCTTTGAGCAGGTGCGTCTGGCGGGGCCTCAGGAGGGCGAGCGTTACTTGACCAAAGATGATCTGAAACCGTTTGAAGACAAAGGCCCATTCTCGGTTTTTTATTACACCGATGATGGGGTGAACACCCGCGAGTCAGAAGTACTCAAGGCCGAGATCGGGGTGCGCGTCGAGGATTTGCTGGCGCCGGTCGTTAAATATGCCGACGACGGCAACATCGACCCTAAAGATGTAAAAGGCGCATTTTTGCTGATCTCGTTTCCCTTCATAGGTGCATCGGCGGGTGACTTTCTGCACTATAGCGCAGTGGGTGCTGGCACCGAGAGCTTCTACAGCGGCACCATCAGCATCACTAAGGCGCTGGAAGGTACTAAATTGCCGGCGCTGGAGTTTGAGATAGCGCGCAGCGTCCTGCTGGAGAATATAGACGGCGCCCTCACGTTCGGTTACAGCGTGGAGAAGCCGGGTTCGGCTACCACGCCTAAATCGTATTTGCGCTCTAAATTGCTTACCCTTTCCGTCGGCACTCGGGTGGTCCTGAAGCTCCCCCAAATTCTTGAGGCCAGTAAGGTCTTTCAGGACCAACTTCACCCCAAAGACGTACCAAACGGCGCTACCGTACGAATGGCCATCACGCCCATGCGCGCCGATGACAAGGTTATCTGCAGTTATGTGGGTAAATTTGGTATCAGTATTATTGACGTACCCGTCGATGGCGCCCCGGGCAAGGCCTATGTTGATGCGGTTATCCCGCCTGAGATCATCGCTTTGGGTATTCGTGAGCATGGCAACGATATTACCGTGAGTTACCGGTTTACCCGCGGCTTAAGGACGTATACATCGCCGCCCTTGCAGATCCGCCTGATGCTTGTGACCGCACTGCCGGTGCCAACGCTCAACAAGGTGCAAGGCCTGCTGTTCCCGCTGCTGGGGCTGGCTGTAGAAGCGAAAATCGAGGTGCCTAAATGGATTATGGCGCAGCCTGGTCAAAGAATGTTTTGCGTGCTCAAAGGCACCTTCGCGAATGGCACACCGTACCTCGAAACCGTCTTTAACGCTGACAGGGTTACCGAAGAGGAAGTCCTCAACGGTGCCAGCGTATTTGCATCGGTGGAGAGCCTGCGCAACCTCAAGGAGGACTCGACCCTGAGCATTGAGTTCAGTGTGAGTTATGCGCAACGCGATGAACCCGATACCGGGGTGCCGTTCGGACGGCGCGAGTACCGTATTCAGTCTGTCCCGGCCACCCTGCCGGCGCCGGCGTTCGACAACAAGCAAGGGCCGGTGGTGAGTGTCGTCGCACTGAACTATGTGCAAGGCGCATTTGTGGCGTGTGCGTTCACAGGCATGAACGCTGGGCAGACAATCTACCTCGACCTGATACAGGCGGACGGCGCTGGCATTTTGATTCCCGGGCTGCCAGGCGTGAGCAGCGGGCGGGTCGACTTCCCCCTCAGCCCGCGAATCATCTCTCAGTGCGTGGGCAAGACCATCACCTTGCGTTACAAAGTGGTGGCCGGGGCCAAAACCATTTGCTCAGAGCCTCAAACCGTCAAGGTCAGCATTATCCCTGCGGAGAACTTCCCGCAAGCAGTCATCAATGCCATCCCGCATAAGGGCACCCTCAACTTGGCGGTTATCGCCGGCAACCCTTTGTTGACCCTGGCCCCGTGGATCTTGATTTTCGCTGGGCAACGGGTCTTTATAACCTTGCGCAGTGCCGGGGTTGCGCAATTGGACGTACTGGTGGGCTATCAAGTGACGGCCATGGATGCTGACAAAGGCCTGGCAAGCATACCGGTCTCCAGAGCATGGCTGGAGGGCGTCGCCCCTAACGCCGCGATCACGGTGGAGGTTGCAGTCACCCTGGATAACAGCCCCAACCGGGAAGGTGCCGCGGCTTTCAAAATAACCGAATATACGGTGCTCGGGCAGTTGAGGGTGCTGCTGGGTCATATGTACTTGAACGGGGTTTCGATTAAAGGCTTCCCGGCGGTAAGAAACGCTGTTGACTCCATTGGCAATACCCAGATCAGGCAGGGTACAGGGGGTAGCGGCGGCGGGAGTTATAGCTACCAATCGAATAACCCGCGCGTGGCATCGGTAGATGCAACCGGTAAGGTGACAGGTAACGCCAATGGCTCGGCTTACATTACCGTCACGGACAGAAATTCAACAAAAGTCACCTACTTTGTAGTGGTGAGCAACGTGTGGCGGTTCTTGTTTAATGATGGTCGATTGACTGGCGAGGAGGGCCTGCACTGGATCCGCTCGGTTGGCGGGACGTTCATGTTCGATGCTGCGCTGTACGATGTGTGGCGTTGTTACTTGAATACGGTTGCTCAGTTGGAGGCGCGTTGGGCCAGTACTTATTGTAGTGCATCGCATATGACGTTCTATCAAAACGTGGGCGGCATCTATTGCAGATACAAGGCAGAGCCGAACAAAGTGATGTGCTTGCAACCTGTTTACTAACATCAGGTTGAGAGCGGTGCTTGAGTAACAAGAAAAGGGACAGTTCTACTTGACCGTAGACTGTCCCTTTTTTTTATTCAAATCTTCCAATGGTTCGACGTCTTCGCCAACCGCTGGCGCATCGCATCCACATTCCCCGCCAACTGCAGCGTCAACAGGCGATAACCGTCCAGCGCACTCTGCACCGGCGCTTCCAGCGCGCCGTCTTCCGGTACTTGCGCGGCAGGCCGGTCAAGCCGCTCGGTAAAGCCTGACTTCAACGCCCGCGCCATGCCGACTAACTGCACACGAATTTGCCGATGCTCGGCTTTGAGCATCACCTGCATGCGCGCCATTGCCTGCGCATCGCGCGGGTCAGGCCGGGTATTGCCGAGAATCTCCAGGGTGCTGATGCACAGGCGCAAATGGCGCTGGATCGCGTCCAGTTCAGTCATGGAAATACGCACTTCCTTGGACACCGACGGCATCAACGAGCGCAGTTGCACCATTGCCGCGTTCAAACGGTTGAGCAATTTCAGGTGCTCATCGTCGGTGACCGACTGGCCAGTGATGATTCGGCTGTAAATCTCGGCACAATCGCGCAACGCACTGGCCAGGTTGTAGCGCCATGAGTACACCGCGTACAGCGGCAGGGCGAAAGAAAACGCCAGCGCCAGCACAATGCCGATCAGAATATCGACGGTGCGCCACAGGCCATCCGAGATCGGGTTGTCGCCGTGGCCGGCGACGATAAACACGGTGATCGCTGACAGCAGCGCGATGTAACCGCCCTTGCCGATGGCGTGATAGGAAAAGAACCCGCACACCACCGACATCAACAAATAGGTCAAAAACGTCTGGCCGAAATAGGCCTGTTGCACCACCAGCAGCAAACCGACGCTGGCGCCGATCAAGGTGCCGTACGCGCGCTCTACGGCTTTTTTGCCGATATTGCCGTGGTGCTGCAAGCCGCCGATCACGATCAGCATGGTCACCGAGGCCCACTCGCCGTGGGGCAGGTTGATGCCGGTGGTGAGCAGGATCGTCGCCAGCAAACCGATGGACACGCGCACGGCGTGGATCAGCTTGGCATTGCGATAACGGCGGTAGGGGTCGAGTAACGGGCGCAACAGGCGTCGGGCAAAAAAGGGCAGGTTCATCGGTAGTAAAGTGGCCTCGGTAAACAGGTTAAACAGGTTCTGGATGTGCGAGCGGGCAAGCCCGCTCGCACATTGTTGATCTCCCGTCTCTTCAGAAGATGTAGTCGGTGGTCAGAAAGCTCGAGTCACGGTTGCGCAAAATGTCGCTGACCAGCGCTTTGTTGCTCTCCTGGAACTTGGTCGCCACCAGGGTGCGGATCGAGAACACGCGCAACGCGTCATGTACCGACAGCGTGCCCTCGGCCGAGTTCTTGCGCCCGTTGAAAGGAAAGGTGTCCGGCCCGCGCTGGCACTGGGCGTTGATATTGATACGGCCAACCTGGTTGGCGAATGTGTCGACCAGGCGCCCGACTTCCACCGGGTTGGTGCCAAAGAGGCTCAGTTGCTGGCCGAAGTCCGATTCCAGCACGTAATCGATCACGGTCTCCAGGTCCCGGTAAGGCACGATGGGCACCACAGGGCCGAACTGTTCTTCGTGGTACACGCGCATTTGCGCGTTCACCGGGTACAGCACGGCCGGGTAGAAGAACGCGCCGTTGCTGCTGCCGCCATTCTCATTCATCACCTTGGCGCCGTGCTGCGCCGCGTCGGCCACCAGGCCGTTGAGGTAATCGACCTTGCCGGCCTCGGGCAGCGGTGTCAGCGAGACGCCGTCGTCCCACGGCATGCCGGGTTTGAGGGTGGCGAGTTTGCTGTTGAATTTCTCGATAAAGCTGTCGACGACGTCTTCGTGCACAAACAGGATTTTCAACGCGGTGCAGCGCTGGCCATTGAATGACAGCGAACCGGTCAGCGCTTCGCTGACCGCGTTGTCAAGGTCGACCTCGGGCAGCACGATGCCGGGGTTTTTCGCATCCAGGCCCAATGCCGCACGCAGGCGGTGCGGTTTGGGGTGCAGCTTCTTCAGGTCGCTGGCGGCTTTGTTGGTGCCGATAAACGCGAAGATGTCGATTTTGCCGCTGGCCATCAGCGCGCTGACGGTTTCGCGGCCACTGCCATAGATCACGTTGATCACCCCGGCCGGGAAGCTGTCGCGAAACGCCTCCAGCAACGGGCGAATCAGCAACACGCCGAGCTTGGCCGGTTTGAACACCACGGTGTTGCCCATGATCAGCGCCGGAATCAGCGTGGTGAACGTCTCGTTGAGCGGGTAGTTGTAGGGGCCCATGCACAGCGCCACGCCCAACGGCACGCGGCGGATTTGCCCGAGCGTGTCCTGTTCCAGCTCAAAACGGCTGCTGCGGCGGTCGAGTTCCTTGAGCGCATTGATGGTGTCGGTGATGTAGTCGCAGGTGCGGTCGAATTCTTTTTGCGAGTCTTTGAGGTTCTTGCCAATTTCCCACATCAACAGCTTGACCACCGCATCGCGCTGTTCACGCATGCGTCGCAAAAACGCTTCCACATGCTGGATGCGGTCCGCCACGCGCATCGTCGGCCATTCACCCTGGCCTCTATCGTAAGCGCGCACCGCGGCGTCGAGGGCAGTCAGGGCGGTGTCGGCGTCGAGCAGCGGCGTACTGCCGATGTGCACACGCTCATCACCCACTTGCACCGGGCTGAGCACCTGAGCTAGCGCGCCGTTCCACACGTGTAACTGGCCGTCGACCAGGTAATCACGCTGTTCAATCGGGGCTGCGAGGCGAAATTGCTCGGGAATATCCGCCGCGTGGGCGGGAAACAGCTGGGCGAGCAGGTTATTGGTGGTCATGTCGCTACCCCTGTAATAGTTGCAAAACATGACGAGAGAGTCGCCCAACAAGCAGCCCAATGGCAAGGCTTGCGCGTTTTGTTGTTCGCAGCGCTGCCTGCGCGCTACATGAATATTGCGACAGCTACGCAACCACTCGCTGAAAAAAATCAGCGCTGGCCTTAATCTACTGGGCCTGCCCACTTGTACGGATTGTTCATGCCCTCTGTTGCCGATGGATTGCCCCTCAATAAACGCCTGCCGGCGGTCATCGCCCTCTCTTTGGGGATCGGCATGGCAACCCTCGATACTGCGATCGTCAACACCGCCTTGCCGACCCTGGCCCAAGGCATCGGCACCGATGCCGCCTCGGTCATTTGGGTGGTCAACGCTTACCAGTTGGCGATTATCGCCACGGTGCTGCCGTTTGCGTCGTTGAGTGATGTGCTCGGCCACCGGCGTGTCTACCTCGGCGGGTTGCTGGTGTTTATTGTGTCGTCGCTGTTGTGCGGGCTGGCCGGGTCACTGGTGACCCTCACGGCGGCGCGGGTGATGCAGGGGCTCGGCGCGGCGGCCGTGATGAGCGTCAACACCGCATTGCTGCGGCATATCTACCCGTCAAAAATGCTTGGCCGCGGCCTGGGCTATAACTCGCTGGTGGTGGGGCTGGCGTTTACCCTCGGGCCGACCGCTGCGTCGGCGATTCTGTCGGTGGCAAGCTGGCACTGGCTGTACCTGATCAATGTGCCGCTGGGCGTGCTGGCACTGGCCTTGGGCCTGCGTTCATTGCCGAGGATGCCGATCACCGGGCACGCGTTTGATCGCCTCGCAGCGCTGCTGTGTGCGGGGTTATTTGCCTTGCTGGTGCTGGGCCTGGGCACGGCGGTACACGGCGCCCAAAGTGGCTTGACGCTGGGGTTGATTGGGTTGGCGCTGGTGTGTGGCGCACTGCTGTTGCGGCGTCAGGCCGGTCACCCGGCGCCGATGCTGGCGCTGGACCTGTTCAAGCGCCCGGTGTTTGCGTTGTCTTCGCTGACTGCAATCTGTGCCTTCAGCGCGCAGGGCCTGGCCTTTGTGTCGTTGCCGTTCCTGTTGCAGGCCGCGCTTGGCCATAGCCAGGTCGAAACCGGCTTTCTGATGACGCCGTGGCCGGCCGTGGTGGCGGTGATGGCCTTGGTCGCGGGGCGCCTGGCGGACCGCGTGTCGCTGGGCCTGTTGTGCGGCATCGGTTTGCTGATGCTCAGCGTGGGCATGGCCGCACTGGCAACCTTGGGCAATGACGCGTCAGCGCTGGATATCGGCTGGCGCATGGCGTTGTGCGGCGCCGGTTTCGGCTTCTTCCAGTCGCCCAACCTCAAGGCGTTGATGACCAGTGCACCGCTCGCGCGCAGCGGCGGGGCGAGTGGCATCGTGGCGATTTCACGCTTGCTGGGGCAAACACTCGGCGCGTCGTTGGTGGCTTTTTGTTTTCACTTATCGCTGGGCAGTGGCGCGCACTACGCGCTGTGGCTGGGGTGTGCGTTTGCGTTGGTGGGCAGCGTCGCCAGTGGCCTGCGGCTGTTGCCGTCGCGTCAGGCTGTTTAAGGGCTTTTCAGGCCTTCCAGCCAAGCGGGGTCCAGGCGCGTTTGCCCGGTGTCGATTCCCAGCGCCTGCATCTTCGCCGCGTGCGCTTGCACCTCGGCCTGTAATTGCGCGTGTGCGCTCGAATTGGCATCCAGGTCATGCATCTGCATCAGCCCAAGGTGGTAGAAGCGCAGCACTTTGAGCGCTGTCGGGTCGTTGGCCTGTACCCGCTCGGTAACCTTGTGCATCACGTTGGTCACGCTCATCAGGCTGCGCTTGAGCTGCCAGCCATACACCGCAGGCGCAAGCCAGGGTTGGCGCCAAAAAGGCCCGCGTACCAGCGCGAGCGTGATCAGCACACCGGCAAATACGCCGCCGACATTGAAGCGCAGGTTGTCCGCACCGGGTTCACCGAACAGCCTCACCGCCAAACTCGACAGCAGCATCGCCAAGGCCACGAACAGCCCGGCGATGATCCAGGTGCTGCGGCGTGTGTGTCGGCGGTAGGTGACAGCGTCGCAGGGTTTGAGCTCAAACATGCGGGTCAGGTCTCAGGGAGGGCGGGCCTGCATCTTCTCACGCTTGAGCAATCAAGTTGAACGATGCCTCAGGCAGCTTTCTCTAAAACTGTGTAGGCCACCAACTCCCTTGAGGTGAACCACCATGCCTGAATACAAGCAGCCACCACCGGGTACGCCAAACCCTGACCGCATGCCTGGCGAAGAGGAACGTGACAACGATGCGTTGCGCCCCAATGACCCGGCGGATCGCCAGGACGACAATGTAGAGCAGGCCGAGCAAGACCTGGAAAACCTGCATGACAAAGCGCGCCCGCTTTAAGCATCAGCGAGGAGATCACCGTGACTAACCCCCCGAAAGGCCCGCGTTCGAGCGAGCATGCCAGCGGCAAGGACGAACTGGGCTTCGACCCGGATTCGCCGGATGTGGCCGACCCGCAAGTCGACCCCATTGGCCCGGCCATCGCGCCCTTGGACAAGGACAAGCAAGACCCGACCGAAAAAAAACCGCCCTACGATCCGTTGGGCGGTTTGAAGAAGTAAAGCAAGCCCCGCCATGAGCGGGGCTTGTGCTTATTTGGGTGGGACCCAGGCGACGTCGGTAATACCGAACTTCTCCGCCCAGGGCCGGGTGGTTTTTTTCACCTGTTCGTGACCGACACGCCCAATACGGCTGACGTGGGCGATGTCGGCATCGACCGCCGCCCAGTGCCAGGCCTCGGCGTTGTTCATCACTTCGGCACGCACCACAAAGGACTTGGGTTGACCGTGTAGCTGGTAGTTAATAGTGTAGATTTTTGCGGTACTCATGTTGCCTCCCTGTCTTGTTATAGATGGATAGGCGAGCGTTCAAAAAGGTTCACTCAAAATGACAAGTCGCACCGGTGGCGAGCGAGTTTGCCCGCGTTTCAACCGAGTGCGGCCAACTGCGCCACTGTTTCTGGAAACCGCGCCACCAGTCGAATCAAGGTGGTTGCCTGGGCATTCGGTTTGGCCCGGCCTTGCTCCCAGTTCTCCAGGGTGCGCACGTTAGTGCGCAGGTACATGGCAAACACCGAGCGCGAGAGGTTGAGTTGCTGGCGCACCGCAACTACTTCTTCGGCGGTCAACGGCGCCAGGTTGTTGAGGTGAACCTTGTGGGTGCGCAGGGTGACTTTGCCTTCGCGCTCGCCCGCGAGTGCGTCGAAGCCTTCGACCAATTCGGAAAAAATTTCACGTTTCATGATGTGCTCTCGCTTTGATTTCCCTGTCCAGCATGTGTTTCAGGGCTTTCTTGTGGTGGGGGGCCAGGTCGTCCTGTTCGTGTTTGCCGTACAGGGTGAATAACCAGAATTGCGTGCCGCCCGACCACCAGTAGTAAATGACCCGCAGGCCACCGCGTTTGCCTTTGTTGCGTCGTTCATCCACAAAGCGCACTTTGCGCAGCCCGCCTGTGCCCTCGATCACTTCTCCCGCTTGCGGGTTCTTCATCAGTTCCTGTTGAAAGCCGTGGAACAGCTCGTCACTTAGATAGTCCTGGCGGTGCCGCTCGAAGGCCGGCAGTTCGATAAATAGAGCGTCCATGTTCTGTACGTAGCCTGCGTATATTTTGGTGGCCCACTCGCCGAGGGTCAAGTGACCTGGCTGTGGGAACTTTCCTAAAACGCAATCAACATAAGGCCGCATTCAGTTGATAGATGCCAGACGAGGCGTCAGCCGGGCGAGGAAGTTTCCGTAAGTAGGCGAGGGTAAATGCACCTCACCGCCTAAACGCAAAACGGCGCCCTAAGGCGCCGTTCTGTTGACTGAGTTGCCGCTAAGCGATCAAACGCCGAGTACCGCGTGCTGCACCAGGGTGAGCAACGGTTGTGGGTACACACCCAGGAAGAACGCGAGCAGGGCGATGGCCAGCAGCATGACGCCACCGGCTTTCTGTTCCCAGTGCAGTTCGGCGTCGACACGGCGCAGGTTTGGCTCGATCAGGTACAAGGTGACCATCACGCGCAGGTAGTAGAACACGCCAATGGCGCTGCCCAGCACCAGGGACGCGACCAGCCACCATTCGTGAGCTTGAACACCGGTAGCGACAATGTAGAACTTGCCAATAAAGCCCGCCGTCAGCGGGATACCCGCCAGCGACAGCATCATCACGGTGAGTACGGCGGTCAGGTACGGACGGCGCCAGAACAGGCCGCGATACTCGTACAGGGCGTCGGCGTCACGGCCTTTGAACGGCGACGACATCAGCGTGATCACGCCGAACGCGCCGAGGCTGGTGACCACGTAAGTGACCAGGTACACGCCAATCGCTTCCACCGCCAGGCCTTTGCTTGCCACCAAAGCGATCAGCAGGTAGCCGAAGTGCGCGATGGAGGAGTAACCGAGCAGGCGCTTGAGGTTGTTCTGGGTCAGTGCCAGCAGGTTACCGAACAGAATCGAAGCAATCGCGATCACCGTCAGCACGTCACTCAGCACGCCGGTGTTGGCCGCAGGCGAGATCTGGAACAGGCGCACCATCACCGCAAACACCGCAACTTTCGACGCAGTAGCCAGAAACGCCGCCACCGGCGCCGGGGCGCCTTCGTACACGTCCGGGGTCCACAAGTGGAACGGCACCAGGGAGAGCTTGAACGCCAGGCCGATCAGCATCATCGCCAGGCCCAGTTGGGCAAGCGGCGCAGGCATGCTGGTCGCGGCCAGGGCGTGACCGATACCGGTGAAGCTCAGGCTGCCGGCTTCGGCGTAAAGCAAGGCCATACCGAACAACAGGAACGCGGAACCGGCGGCCGACAGCACCATGTACTTGATGCCGGCTTCCAGCGAACGCTTGTTGAAGAAGGCATACGCCACCAGGCCGTAGGTCGGGATCGACAGCAGTTCCAGGCCGATGAACAAACCGGCCAGGTGCTGCGCGCTGACCAACACGATGCCACCGGCCGCAGCCAGCAGAATCAGCAAGTACAGCTCTTCTTTGTTGCCCGGATAACCGCTGCCGCCTTCGCCGAGGTAGGCGTGGGCGAGCGTGACGCAGGCCAGGGTGGCCACCAGGATCAACGCGATGTACAGCAGCGCGAAGTCATCGACCATCATCAGCGGCGTCACCGCCAGTGGCGCGACCTTGAGCGCCGGGATAATCGACAGCAAGGCCAGGTTCAAACCGGCACAAGACAGCAGGAACGTTTGTGAATGATTGCGGCGCCAGGCGATTGCCAGCATCACCACCACAACGGTGAGGCTGGTAATCAGCAGCGGCGCAAGCGCGATAAAGTGTTGGATCGTGAATTCCATAGCGCTCTTACCGGGCCGAAGCGAGTTGAGAGAAGGCGGTGCCGAACCACTGCTGCACGCCATGCATCGTCGCGGCAGAAGTGTCCAGGAACGGTTGCGGGTACACGCCGATGTAGATCAGCAGCACCGCAAGGCCGAGCACCATGATCAGTTCGCGAGCGTCCATCCCCTTAAGGACGGTGTCGGACTTGGCCGGGCCGAAGTAGGCGCGGTGGATCATGATCAGCGAGTAGACCGAACCAAACACCAGGCCGGACGTGGCGATCGCGCTGATCCACGGCGTTTGCACAAAGGCACCCATCAGGATCAGGAACTCGCCGATAAAGTTACCGGTGCCCGGCAAGCCGAGTGACGCGGCGGCAAAGAACAGGCTGATCGCCGGCAGGTACGCGATGCGCGACCACACGCCACCCATTTCACGCATGTCGCGCGTGTGCAGGCGCTCGTACAACTGGCCGCTGAGGATAAACAGCGCGGCGGCCGACACACCGTGCGCCAACATCTGGATCACCGCGCCTTGCAACGCCAGTTGGCTGCCGGAATAGATGCCGATCAGTACGAAACCCATGTGGGAAACGGACGAGAAGGCGATCAGGCGCTTGATGTCGGTTTGTGCGAAGGCGAGGAACGCGCCGTAGAAGATCCCGATCAGGCCCAGGGTCATGGCGATCGGCGCGAACTCGGCCGACGCATTCGGGAACAGCGGCAAGGCGAAACGCAGCAGGCCATACGCCGCTGTCTTCAACAGAATACCGGCGAGGTCGACCGAACCGGCGGTCGGCGCCTGCGCGTGCGCGTCCGGCAGCCAGGAGTGGAACGGCACCACCGGCAGCTTCACCGCAAAGGCGATGAAGAAGCCCAGCATGAGGATGTACTCGGTGGTCAGCGACATCTTGGTTTTCAACAGGTCGGCGTAGTTAAACGTAATCACGCCTGTGCTGTTGAAGTTGACCAGAACCAGACCGAGGATCGCCACCAACATGATCAGGCCGGAAGCCTGGGTGAAGATGAAGAACTTGGTCGCCGCGTAGATCCGGGTTTTCTTGCCGTCCGAAGAACTGTGACCCCAGAGCGCGATGAGGAAGTACATCGGCACCAGCATCATTTCCCAGAAGAAGAAGAACATGAACAGGTCCAGCGCAAGGAACACGCCGACAACGCCGCCCAGGATCCACATCAGGTTCAGGTGGAAGAAGCCCACGTGGCGCTGAATTTCTTTCCAGGAGCAGAGTACCGAGAGGATACCCAGCAGGCCGGTCAGCAAAATCATCAACAGCGACAGGCCGTCGAGGGCCAGGTGCACGTTGATGCCGAAGCGCTGGATCCACACGTGCTTGAATTCAAGCGCGAAGGTGGGATCGACACCCGGTGCCGGAGCAAATGAATAGTCGCCATGGGCCCACAGCCAAAGGCCGAGCGCGAGTTCCAGGGACATGGTCAGCAACGCGATCCAGCGGGGCAGGGTGGCGCCGAAGCGTTCACCCATCCAGCAGAGCAGGCCGCCGATAAAGGGGATCAGGATTAGCCAGGGCAGAATCATGACGGGCTCGTTTCCTTTCGCAGGTTCTTACAGTTCGCAAGGTTCATATCAGACCGCTACCACTACGATGGCGCCGATCACCAGCACGGCACCGATCGCCATGGACGCTGCATACCAACGCAATTGGCCGGTTTCGCTGCGGCTCAGGGCGGTATGACCGGCCTTGGCGGCGCGCGGGATCAAACCAATGGTCTGGTCGAGCGGGTCTTTGCGCAGTACATGGCTGATTGCAAGGTACGGCTTGACGAACAGTTTGTCGTAGAGCCAATCGAAGCCCCAGGCAGCGAACCACCAGGCCGACAGGAAGCGGCCGATGCCACTGTTGGCAACGCCGGTAACCAAGCGCCGCTTGCCGAGGAACAACAGCGCCGCCAGCAGGATACCGGCCAGGGCGATGGCGCCCGAGGCGATTTCCAGGCTGTGCTTGGCAGCGCCACCGGCATGCCCGGCGCTTTCCGGCAGTACACCGGCGAGTGGCGGGGTGATCAGGGCGCCGATGAACGTCGACAGAACGATCAGCACCGACAATGGCAACCAGTGGGAGATGCCGTGGCCTGCGTGCGCTTCGGTCTTGGCTTCACCGTGGAAGGTGATGAAGATCAGGCGGAAGGTGTACAGCGAGGTCATGAATGCACCCACCAGGCCTGCGTACAGCAGGTTCTGGTTACCGCTGGCAAACGCTTCCCAGAGGATCTCGTCTTTCGAGTAGAAACCTGCGGTCACCAATGGCAGGGCAGCCAGTGCGGCGCCGCCGACGATGAAGCTGGCGTAGGCCAGTGGCAGTTTCTTCCACAGGCCGCCCATCTTGAAGATGTTCTGCTCGTGGTGGCAGGCAACGATCACCGCACCCGAAGCGAGGAACAACAGGGCCTTGAAGAACGCGTGCGTCATCAGGTGGAAAATCGCCGCGTCCCAGGCGCCAACGCCGAGGGCCAGGAACATATAGCCGATCTGGCTCATGGTCGAGTAGGCGAGGATACGCTTGATGTCGGTTTGGACCAGCGCGGCGAAACCTGCCAGTACCAGCGTCACGCCGCCGACAATGCCTACAAGGTGCAGGATGTCCGGCGCCAGGGTGAACAGGCCGTGAGTACGCGCGATCAGGTAAACGCCCGCCGTTACCATGGTTGCCGCGTGAATCAGTGCAGAAACCGGGGTAGGGCCAGCCATCGCATCTGCCAGCCAGGTTTGCAGCGGCAGTTGCGCGGATTTACCCACGGCGCCGCCCAGCAGCATCAGGGTGGCGAGGGTGATCCAGAAATCACCGACCTGGAATTTCTGCGGTGCCAGCACCAGCAGTTCCTGGATGTTCAGCGTGCCCACTTGTTGGAACAGGATGAACAGGCCGATGGCCATGAACACGTCGCCGATGCGCGTGACGATAAACGCCTTGAGCGCCGCGTTACCGTTGTTGCGGTTGCTGTAGTAGAAACCGATCAACAGGTACGAGCACAGGCCCACGCCTTCCCAACCGAAGTACAGGAACAACAGGTTATCGCCGAGCACCAAAAACAGCATGCTCGCGATAAACAGGTTGGTGTAGGCGAAGAAGCGCGAGTAACCCGCCTCACCGCGCATGTACCAGGACGCGAACAGGTGGATCAAAAAGCCCACACCGACGACCACGCCGAGCATGGTGATCGACAAGCCGTCGACGTAGAGGGCGAAGTTGGGCTTGAAGCCCTCAACCGACATCCACTGCCACAGCACCAGGGTGTAGTGACCGCCTTCGGGCGGCGCTACGTTGAATTGCCAGATGACATAGGCGGCAACAATCGCCGACAAGCCAATGGAGCCCACGCCAATCAAGGCAGACAGGTTTTCCGACCAGCGCCCGCGAGAGAACGACAGCAGCAGGAAACCGATCAGGGGAAATACGAAAGTCAGAAAGATCATGTTCATCCGCGCATCTCACTGGCAGCGTCGATATCAAGCGTGTGGAAGCGACGATACAGCTGCAGCAGGATCGCCAGACCAATACTGGCCTCGGCGGCTGCCAGGCTGATCACCAGAATGAACATGACTTGCCCATCCGGCTGGCCCCAACGTGCGCCCGCTACGATGAACGCGAGTGCAGCGGCGTTCATCATGATTTCCAGGCTCATCAACACGAACAGAATGTTACGGCGAACCATCAGGCCGACCAGGCCAAGGCAGAACAGGATGCCGGCGACCGCCAGACCATGCTCCAAAGGGATAGCAGGCATCGTCATTGCTCCTTGGCTTCGTTGCGGCCCAAGTGGAAGGCGGTGATGACTGCAGCCAGCAGCAGCATCGAAGCCAGTTCGACCACCAGCAGGTACGGGCCGAACAGGCTGATGCCCACGGCTTTTGCGTCCACGGTGGTGTGGCCTATGGCCTGGCCGCTCTGGTGAGCGAACAGCACATACAGCAGTTCAGCCAGCAGCAACGCTGCCAGGATGACCGGGCCGAGCCAGATGCCGGGCTTGAGCCAGACGCGTTCCTGGGCAACCGACGCCGGGCCGAGGTTAAGCATCATCACCACAAACACGAACAGCACCATGATGGCGCCGGCGTAGGCGATCACTTCCAGCACACCGGCGAACGGTGCGCCGAGGCTGAAGAAGGTCATGGCCACGGCGATCAGCGAAATGATCAGGTAGAGCAGGGCGTGCACGGGGTTAGTGTTGGTGATCACGCGGAGCGTGGACACCACTGCAATACCCGATGCGAAATAGAAAGCGAATTCCATCTTTCTTCCTTAAGGCAGCAAGCTCTTCACGTTGATCGGCTCGGCTTCGTTTTGTGCGGCGCCTTTCGGCTTACCGGCAACGGCCATACCTGCAACACGATAGAAGTTGTAATCAGGGTTTTTACCGGGACCAGAGATCAGCAGATCTTCTTTCTCGTACACCAGGTCCTGACGTTTGAACTCGGCCATCTCGAAATCCGGTGTCAGCTGGATCGCGGTGGTCGGGCAAGCTTCCTCGCAGAGGCCGCAGAAAATGCAGCGCGAGAAGTTGATGCGGAAGAAGTCCGGGTACCAGCGACCGTCTTCGGTTTCAGCTTTCTGCAGGGAGATGCAACCCACCGGGCACGCCACGGCGCACAGGTTGCAGGCAACGCAACGCTCTTCGCCATCGGGGTCGCGGGTCAGTACGATGCGGCCGCGATAGCGCGGCGGCAGGTACACCGCCTCTTCCGGGTATTGCAGGGTGTCGCGTTTGCGAAAGCCGTGACCGAACACCATCACCAGGCTGCGCAATTGGGTACCAGTACCCTTAACGATGTCGCCAATATATTTGAACATGGGTCAAATCCTCACTGAACCGCAGCCGCTGGCGTGTTCAACAACACCACAGCAGCCGTCACCAGCAAATTGATCAGGGTCAGCGGCAGGCAGAATCTCCAGCTGAAATCCATCACCTGGTCATAGCGCGGGCGCGGAATAGAGGCGCGCAGCAGGATGAACAGCATGATGAAGAACGCGGTCTTCAAGAAGAACCACAGGAATGCCAGTTGCGGCAGGATGCCAAACGGTCCGTGCCAGCCGCCGAAGAACAGCGTGACCAGCAAGGCCGAGATCAAGATGATGCCGATGTATTCGCCAACGAAGAACATGCCCCATTTCATGCCGGCGTATTCAATGTGGTAACCGTCAGCCAGTTCCTGTTCCGCTTCCGGCTGGTCGAACGGGTGACGGTGAGTCACCGCGACGCCAGCGATGAAGAAGGTACAGAAGCCGAAGAACTGCGGAATGATGAACCACAGGTTCTGCGCCTGGTACTCAACGATGTCGCGCATGTTGAACGAGCCAACCTGCACCACAATGCCCATCAGCGCGAGGCCCATGAACACTTCGTAAGACACGGTTTGCGCCGACGCCCGCAAGCTGCCCAGCAGGGCAAACTTGTTGTTACTGGCCCAACCGGCGAATAGCACCGCATACACCGACAAACCGGCCATGGCGAAGAAGAACAGCAAACCGATGTTCAGGTCCGCGACGCCCCAGGTCGGGGTGATCGGGATAACCGCGAAGGCAATCAGCAAGGCGCTCATGGCCACCACCGGTGCCAGGGTGAAGATCACCTTGTCGGCAAACGGCGGCGTCCAGTCTTCCTTGAAGAACATTTTGAGCATGTCGGCGGCGATCTGGAACATACCAAACGGGCCAACGCGGTTCGGGCCGTAACGGTCCTGCCACCAGCCCAGCAAACGTCGTTCGACGAAGCTGAGCAAAGCGCCCGCAACCACCACGGCCAACAGGATCACGATGGCCTTGACGACCGAGATGATCGCGTCGATCACTTCAGGGGTGAACCAGGTCATTGCGCTGCCTCCTGCAGACCGTCAACGGTTTTGCCAAAGATCGCCGGCGGAATACCGGCCAGGCCTTTTGGCAATGCAACCAGGCCAGCACCCAACTCTTCGTTGATGCGCAGCGGCAGACGCAGGGTCTGGCCCGCCACGCTCAGGCTGAGCAGGGCACCGTCGTTGACGCCCAGGCGGTCGGCTTCGGACTTGGCCACCGACACATACGCTTCTGGAATGCGCTCTTGCACCGGCGCGGCTTTGGAAGAGGTCTCTTCGCTGCCGAACAAGTGGTAGAACGGCACAACCTGCCAGGTGCCTTGCGCCGGGTTGAACGGACGCGGTACCGCGGCAAACCAGTTCAGCGAGTCGCCAGCGCTTTCGATCAGGCGAGTGCCCGGGTCGCCCGCGCGGATGTGACCACCGACTTCGTCCTGGAACTTGTTCCAGGCTTGCGGCGAGTTCCAACCCGGCGACCAGGCAAACGGCACCTGTTGACGCGGTTCGACCGAACCCGAATAGCCTTCCATGGAGAAGGCGAACGCGGTGTCGTTGTCTTGTGGCGTACGCGGTTCGTGCACGCTGATGTCGGCGCGCATCGCGGTACGGCCAGAATAACGCAGCGGTTCACGCGCCAGTTTCAGGCCCTTGATACGGAACGCGGCGGACGGTGCGGCGTCGACGATACGCGCAAGCTGCGGCGCGCTGGCGGCGACGGCTGCGGTGACGTGGTCGAGCTGGGTCCAGTCAATCGGCTGGTTCAGCAAGGTCGCGCGCAGGGCATGCAGCCAGCGCCAGCCTTCGTGAACCAGAATGCTGGCGTCCATGTATTTCGGATCGAACACCTGGAAGAAGCGCTGGGCGCGGCCTTCCTGGCTGACCAGCGTACCGTCGCCTTCGGCGAAAGAGGCGGCTGGCAGCACCAGGTCGGCACGGTCGCTGGTGGCGGTCTTCTGGTGGTCGGCGACGATCAGCACCTTGGCGGCATCCAGCGCGGCGTCGACCTTGGCCGAATCCGTGCGGGTGTACAGGTCGTTTTCCAGCACCACGATAGCGTCGGCCGTGCCGTCGATCACGCTTTGCAGGGCGGCGTCCAGTGACTCGCCACCGAGCATGGCCAGGCCGAGGCTGTTGGCTTCCGGCACAACCAGGCTGATCGAGCCGTTCTTGTCACGCAGCTTCAAGGCTTTGGCGATGTTGGCAGCCGCTTCGATCAGCGCCTTGGAACCCAACGAGGTGCCAGCGATGATCAATGGGCGCTTGGCCGCGAGCAAGGCGTCGGCGATGCGCTGGGCCAGTTCCACGGCTTGCGCGTCGAGGCCTTCAACCGCAGGCGCGCTGGCGTCGAGGGCGTGGGCCACGGCAAAACCGATGCGGGCCAAGTCGTCCGGCGCTGCGTGCACGCATTCTTCGGCGATGTCGTCGAGCTTGGTTTCCGCCAGGCTTGCGATAAACAGCGGGTTCAGCGCGTGCTGGCCGATGTTTTTCACCGCAGCGTCAAGCCACGGCTGAACGCGCATGGCGTCGGCCATGTCTTCGGCCTTGCCTTTGACCGACTGGCGCAGCGACAGGGCGATACGCGCGGCGGTTTGTGTGAGGTCTTCACCGAGCACGAAAATCGCATCGTGGTCTTCGATGTCGCGCATATTCGGAACCGGCAGCGGGCTGTCGTTCAGTACTTGCAGGACCAGGCGGATACGCTCCAGTTCACCGGCTTCGATACCCGAGTAGAAGTGCTCGGCGCCGACCAGCTCGCGCAACGCGTAGTTGCTTTCGAGGCTGGCGCGCGGCGAACCGATGCCGACGATGTTGCGACCGCGCAGCAACTCGGCGGCTTTATCCAGCGCAGCGTCGAGGCTCAGCTTGGCGCCATCGGCCAGCAGCGGCTGGCGCGGGCGGTCTTCGCGGTTGACGTAGCCATAACCGAAGCGGCCACGGTCGCACAGGAAGTACTGGTTGACCGAACCGTTGAAGCGGTTTTCGATGCGGCGCAGTTCGCCGTAGCGCTCGCCCGGCGAGATGTTGCAGCCGCTGGAGCAGCCATGGCAGATGCTCGGCGAGAACTGCATGTCCCACTTGCGGTTGTAGCGCTCGGAGTGGGTTTTGTCGGTGAACACACCGGTCGGGCAGACCTCGGTGAGGTTGCCCGAGAACTCGCTTTCGAGCACGCCGTCTTCAACGCGACCGAAGTACACGTTGTCGTGGGCGCCGAAGACGCCGAGGTCGGTGCCGCCAGCGTAGTCTTTATAGAAGCGTACGCAACGGTAGCAGGCGATGCAGCGGTTCATTTCGTGGGAAATGAACGGGCCGAGTTGCTGGTTTTGGTGGGTACGCTTGGTGAAACGATAACGGCGCTCGTTGTGGCCGGTCATCACCGTCATGTCTTGCAGGTGGCAGTGACCGCCTTCCTCACAGACCGGGCAGTCGTGAGGGTGGTTGGTCATCAGCCATTCGACAACGCTGGCGCGGAACGCCTTGGACTCTTCATCTTCGATGGAGATCCAGGTGTTGTCGGTGGCTGGCGTCATGCACGACATGACGATGCGACCACGGGTGTCGTTCTCGTCGGTGTATTGCTTGACCGCACACTGGCGACAGGCACCGACGCTACCAAGCGCTGGGTGCCAGCAGAAATACGGGATGTCGAGGCCGAGTGACAGACATGCCTGTAACAGGTTGTCCGCCCCATCGACTTCGAGCGCTTTGCCGTCTACGTGGATAGTGGCCATGGTTCAAAGGTCTTCGTTGGCCCGTTGTCAGCGGGCGTGGCTAATGGAATCTTGTTATTCATGTGCACCTACACAGCCTTTACGGCGTCAGCACATGAGCAGGCGCAGGGCACGGACCCTGCGCCAGGTTATGCGTTACGCGCCGACTACGATCGGCCTCGCCAGAGGCGGGACGGCAGCGCTGGTAGGCGCGATGCCGGCTTCGAACTCCGAACGGAAGTATTTGATTGCGCTGCCCAATGGCTCCACGGCACCCGGCGCGTGAGCACAGAAGGTCTTGCCAGGGCCGAGGAAACCGACCAGACCGAGCAAGGTTTCAATGTCACCTTCGCGGCCTTCGCCGTTTTCCAGGGCCATCAGCAGCTTCACGCTCCACGGCAAACCGTCGCGGCATGGGGTGCAGAAACCGCAGGATTCGCGGGAGAAGAACTGCTCCATGTTGCGCAGCAACGACACCATGTTCACGGTGTTGTCCACGGCCATCGCCAGGCCAGTACCCATCCGGGTGCCGACCTTGCCGATGCCGCCGGCATACATTTGTGCGTCGAGGTGCTCGGGCAGCAGGAAGCCGGTGCCGGCGCCGCCTGGCTGCCAGGCTTTCAAGGTGTAGCCGTCGCGCATGCCGCCGGCGTAGTCCTCGAACAACTCGCGTGCGGTCACGCCGAACGGCAGCTCCCACAGGCCAGGGTTCTTGACCTTGCCGGAGAAGCCCATGAGCTTGGTGCCCATGTCTTCACTGCCTTCGCGGGCCAACGATTTGTACCACTCCACGCCGTCGCCGATGATCGCCGGCACGTTGCACAGGGTTTCAACGTTGTTCACGCACGTCGGCTTGCCCCAAACGCCAACGGCGGCAGGGAAGGGCGGCTTGGAACGCGGGTTGGCGCGGCGGCCTTCAAGGGAGTTGATCAGTGCGGTTTCTTCGCCGCAGATGTAGCGCCCGGCGCCGGTGTGCACAAACAGTTCGAAGTCAAAACCCGAACCGAGGATGTTCTTGCCCAACAGGCCAGCGGCTTTGGCTTCTTGCACGGCACGGTTGAGGTGCTTGGCGGCGGTGGTGTATTCGCCGCGCAGGAAGATGTAGCCACGGTAGGTTTTCAACGCACGGGCGCTGATCAACATGCCTTCGATCAGCAGATGGGGCAGTTGCTCCATCAGCATGCGGTCTTTCCAGGTGTTCGGCTCCATCTCATCCGCGTTGCACAGCAGGTAGCGGATGTTGATGGATTCGTCTTTGGGCATCAGGCCCCACTTCACCCCGGTGGGGAAGCCAGCACCGCCGCGACCTTTAAGGCCGGCGTCTTTCACGGTCTGGACGATGTCGTCCTGGGCCATCTCGGCGAAGGCTTTGCGCGCCGCCGCGTAACCGTTCTTGGCCTGGTATTCGTCGAGCCATACCGCCTCGCCGTCGTCACGCAGGCGCCAGGTCAGCGGGTGGGTCTCGGCCGAACGCTTGATCAGGTTGGCCGGGCCAAAGGAAGTCAGGGTCATGGGTAGCCCTCGAGCAATTGGGTCACGCCAGCAGGCTGCACGTCACCGAATGTGTCGTCGTCGATCATCAACGCCGGCGCCTTGTCGCAGTTGCCCAGGCAGCACACCGGCAGCAGCGTGAAGCGGCCGTCGGCGGTGGTTTGGCCGAGGCCGATGCCCAGTTTGGCCTGGATTTCGCTGACCACCGACTCGTGGCCACCGATGTAGCAGACCATGCTGTCGCACACGCGAATAATGTGGCGGCCCACCGGCTGGCGGAAGATCTGGCTATAGAACGTCGCCACGCCTTCCACGTCGCTGGCCGGAATGCCGAGCATGTCGCCGATGGCGTAGAGGGCGCCGTCCGGCACCCAGCCACGTTCCTTCTGGACGATCTTCAAGGCTTCGATCGACGCCGCGCGCGGGTCTTCGTAGTGATGCAGCTCGTGCTCGATGGCCGAGCGCTCGGTTTCACTCAGGGTGAAACGGTCTGTCTGGATAAGCGTGCTATTCATGCTTAGCGGTCCACGTCGGCCATAACGAAATCGATACTACCCAGGTACGCAATCAGGTCCGCGACCATTTCACCTTTGATCACCGAAGGGATCTGCTGCAGGTGCGGGAAGCTTGGGGTACGAATCCGGGTGCGGTAGCTCATGGTGCCGCCATCGCTCGTCAGGTAATAACTGTTGATACCCTTGGTCGCTTCAATCATCTGGAAGGATTCGTTGGCCGGCATTACCGGGCCCCACGAAACTTGCAGGAAGTGCGTGATCAGGGTTTCGATGTGCTGCAGCGTGCGTTCTTTCGGCGGCGGCGTGGTCAGCGGGTGATCCGCCTTGTACGGGCCGGCCGGCATGTTGCGCATGCACTGCTCGATGATCTTCAGGCTCTGGCGCATTTCTTCAACGCGCACGATGCAACGGTCGTAGGCATCGCCGTTGGCCGCCAGCGGCACTTCGAATTCGAAGTTCTCGTAGCCGGAGTACGGGCGTGCTTTACGCAGGTCGAAATCGCAACCGGTGGAACGCAAGCCGGCACCAGTGACGCCCCATTCCAGGGCCTCTTTGGTGTTGTAGGCCGCGACGCCAATGGTACGGCCCTTGAGAATGCTGTTGTCCAACGCGGCTTTCTGGTACTCGTCCAGACGCTTGGGCATCCAGTCGATGAATTCCTTGACCAACCGCTCCCAACCGTTCGGCAGGTCGTGGGCCACGCCGCCGATGCGATACCAGGCCGGGTGCAGGCGGAAACCGGTCACCGCTTCGATCACCTTGTAGGCGCGCTGACGGTCGGTGAAGGTAAAGAACACCGGGGTCATGGCGCCGACGTCCTGAATATACGTACCCAGGAACAGCAGGTGGCTGGTGATGCGGAAGAACTCGGCCATCATGATGCGGATGGTGTCTACGCGGTCCGGCACCTTGATACCGGCCAGCTTCTCGACCGAGAGCACGTACGGCAGGTTGTTCATCACGCCGCCGAGGTAGTCGATACGGTCGGTGTACGGGATGAAACTGTGCCAGGACTGACGCTCGGCCATTTTTTCGGCACCACGGTGGTGGTAACCGACGTCCGGCACGCAGTCGACGATTTCTTCGCCGTCCAGTTGCAGGATGATACGGAACGCACCGTGCGCCGAAGGGTGGTTCGGGCCAAGGTTGAGGAACATGTAGTCCTCGTTGGTGCCGGAACGCTTCATGCCCCAGTCTTCAGGGCGAAAGCGCGCGGCTTCCTCTTCCAGCTGTTGTTTGGCGAGGGTCAGGCTGAACGGGTCGAATTCAGTCGCGCGGGCAGGGAAGTCCTTGCGCAGCGGGTGACCTTCCCACGTCGGCGGCATCATGATGCGCGACAGGTGCGGGTGGCCCGGGAAGTCGATGCCGAACATGTCCCAGACTTCGCGCTCGTACCAGTTGGCGTTGGGCCAGATGCCAGTCACGGTGGGTACGCTCAGGTCGCTTTCGCTCAGCGCAACCTTGATCATCACGTCGCTGTTACGTTCCAGCGACATCAGGTGGTAGAACACGGTGAAATCGGCGCCGCTCGGCAACCCTTGGCGCTTGGTGCGCAAGCGCTCGTCCACGCCATGCAGGTCATAGAGCATGACGTAAGGCTTGGGCAGGTTGCGCAGGAAGCTCAGGACTTCGACGAGCTTGGCGCGCGCCACCCACAGCACCGGCATGCCGGTGCGCGTGGCCTGGGCGGTGAAGGCCTCAGGGCCAAAACGGTGATTGAGTTCGACGACCACATCCTGGTCGTCTGCCTTATAAGGCGGGATGCGTCGAGCACTGCCTGTAGTCATGGTTTTTTATCGCTTTGGGTCAACGTAAAGAATGAAGCCAGGTTTTCGTTCTATATAAGAAGCGGTGCTGGATCAGACTTCGTCGGGGCTGCGCAGGTTGGTGACTGCGATACGCTGTTCGCGGCGCTGTTCCTTTTGTGACGGCATCTCGGCGCGGTACACGCCTTGATCACCGACAACCCAGGACAACGGGCGACGCTCCTTGCCAATCGATTCCTGCAACAGCATCAAGCCTTGCAAAAATGCTTCAGGGCGAGGCGGGCAGCCAGGCACGTAGACGTCCACGGGCAGGAATTTATCCACGCCCTGAACCACCGAGTAGATGTCATACATGCCGCCGGAATTGGCGCACGAACCCATGGAGATAACCCACTTCGGTTCAAGCATTTGCTCGTAGAGGCGCTGAATGATCGGCGCCATCTTGATGAAGCAGGTGCCGGCGATAACCATGAAGTCGGCCTGACGCGGCGAGGCCCGGATAACTTCGGCGCCAAAGCGCGCGATGTCGTGGGGCGCCGTGAAGGCAGTGGTCATTTCCACGTAGCAGCACGACAGGCCAAAGTTGTACGGCCACAAGGAGTTTTTACGCCCCCAGTTAACCGCGCCACTCAGCACGTCTTCGAGCTTGCCCATGTAGATGTTTTTGTGGACTTGGTCTTCTAACGGGTCGGAAACGGTTTCCCGTTCGCCGATGGGGTACTGCTCGTTAGGAGCATCCGGGTCGATCCTGGTGAGATTGTATTGCATCGCCAAAGCCTCATTGTTTCAGCTTCGCTTGCCGCTTGCGACGAGCTTCCGGAGCCCAATCAAGGGCGCCCACTCGAAATAGGTAGACAAGGCCTGCCAACAGAATTGCTATGAAAACGAGGGCTTCGACGAATCCGGTCCAGCCGCTTTCGCGGACAGACACAGACCAGGCAAAGAGAAAAAGGGCTTCGATGTCGAAGATCACGAAGAGCATCGCGACCAGATAGAATTTGGCTGAGAGCCGCAAGCGGGCGCCACCTGTGGGCAGCATGCCGGACTCGAACGGTTCATTTTTGCTGCGCCCCCAGGCTTTTGACCCAAGAAGGCTGGAGACACCGAGCATGAAGGCGCAAAGGCCCACAACACCGAGGAGGAAAATGGCAAAGCCCCAGTTGTGGGCGATGAGTCCTGTCGCTTCGGTCATGCTGGAAATCCTTAACAGAGAGCAAAAGCCTCTGAGCTCGAAAAAGTAACGAGGCAGTGACGATATGTCGCACTGCAATCAATCGCGGTGATTTTATGGCTAAACACCGGGCAAGTAAAATTCCGAGAGCGAAATTATTCGATGGAATAAGCACATAGTGCACCTTCTTGGGGCTTTGGCCCATGCGGGGCGGGCGTTAGCGGGTTTTTGAGTAATTAAGTTTTGTTTGTTCGACAGCGCAGTTTTCATGTTCTAAATGATAATGAATATTGTTTGCGTGGGTTTTAAACAGCAGGGCGGTGTTTAGCGGGGAAAGTTGTCGTTACTTGCGCGCGTGGTGCAAGTTGGTAAAAACCATCTTTTAAGTGATTTTGCGCAGCGGGATGCTGCGCTGGATCAATGTTTGGCCAAAAAAGGCCTTGGGCCGCCAGCCCGTTACACGTTCGCGGCATTGGGTGCTCGGTGACACGGCGAAACAGGAATTAAGTAGCCTTTTGCATGATGTCCGTTAAGGTGTGGGAAAAATTACCTGCCATTCAGAACTGCTGCCCATACGGTGCGGCAGGTTTCGCCGATGTTCATTGAGGAGCGCCCACGTGATCTGGTTTCTTGAAGGTCAATCCAGCCAACGCGAGATTATTATCGGCGCGCGCGAGGCGTTACCGGCGAGTGTGAAGGTGTTCGCTTCTCACCGTCAGGATCGGCCCGAGATCACCGGGCAAGCCGACGTCGCCTTTCAAGAACCGCTGGACCCCGACGAGCGTATTGACTGGGTGCTTGAAACGGCCGTTGAACAGCGCATTAAAGTCGTCGTCGCGGGGCGCACCGGCAGTCAATATGAAGCCGCACGCAGCCGATTCGAGGCCGCAGGTGTGTGCCTTGTCACCGGCGGCCTGAGCATGGATACCTTTAACAAGGTCGACGATAAAAGCCTGTTCACAGCCGAAGCGGAACGCGCCGGCCTGGCCTGCACGCCGGCTATCACCGTGACCAATGCCCAGCAACTGGCAGCGGCCCATGCGCTGCTGTCGAGCCAGGGCGAGGTCTGCATCAAGCCTGTGGTCGGCATTTATGGCCAGGGTTTCTGGCGGTTCAAATCGGCCGCCGACCCGTTCCGCTGCCTGGAAAACCCGGACGCGCGCGAAGTCGATTTTCAAACCTACCTGAGTTTGTATTCGGCTGCGGCAGAGCGCGTGCCCATGCTGGTCATGCCGTACCTGGCCGGCAGCGAGTGTTCGGTGGACATGGTGTGTGAGGCGGGCAAGCCCGTCGCATTTGTGGGCAGGCGAAAACAGGGCGTGCATCAGACCTTCGAGCGCGAGTCCGCCGCCGTGGCGCTGGCGCTCAAGGCCGCGGCGCATTTTCAGTGCGACGGCTTGGTCAACGTGCAAACGCGCGACGATGATGCAGGTGTGCCGCACTTGCTGGAGATCAACCCGCGCTATTCCGGTGGGATAGGCTACACGCGCGCGACCGGGGTAAACCTGCCGGGCATATTTGCCACTCGTCGCTTGGGCCTGCCGGAGCCGATTAGCCGCTGGGTCGAGGGCGTACGCGTCAAGCCGATCACGGTTGCTGTGCTTGCGGCTTCCTGATATGACGGTGCTATGCAAAGGGTGAATGATTGTGGATGTATTGGCATAATCGCCGCCACATCGAACAGGGAAGGTTAGGATGAAGGTGCTTACACCCGGAGCAAACACCGCTATTTCAGGTGTAAACACTGCATGGACACTCAAATCCGGTCACGCCAGCGCCTTCGGTGAATACGCTGCCGTCGCGTTAATCCCGGTCACCGACAAGCGCCTGCCGACGGGCGATGCTGCGCTGTTCCAAATCACTCAGAAGTGGATGGAGTGGTGCGGCGACCCAGCCTGCGTTGGCTGCTCCCTGGATTTGTCGGCGCTGCCTGGCGGCAGTGAAGGGCTGTTGCTGGTGGTGTATACGTTTGCCGCAGCAGGCCCCGTCAGCGAACTCAAGTCATTGCAGCTACAGGTCGACAACGACGTCGAGCTGCAGTTGGATTTGCGCAACAACGGCGAATCGGCCATTGTCATCGGGGAGTTTTATAAACGTAACGATCAGTGGAAGTTCCGCGCGCTCGCCGAAGGTTCGGCCTACGGCCTGGCTGCGATGGGCCGGCGCATGGGCATCAGCATCAACGACGCACACCCTGATCGTCGCCCGCATTCAAGTGACTCTGCAACAAACCGGGATTCTGCCACCGGCACCGGTTTTGCCGTTTCACCCAGTCACGTCATGACCTGCGCGCATGTCATCGAGGGCATGCAGGAACTGCACATTGCCTCTTTTGCCGGCCGCTACCGCGCTGAAGTGGTGGTGGTCGATCAACGCAACGATATTGCCCTGTTACGTATTCAAGAGTGCCCGCCGCTGTCGCCAGTGCGCTTCAAGGAAAGCGCGGGATGCGCGTTGGGCGAATCAGTGATTGCCTTGGGGTTTCCGATGGCGGGCCTCGCCGGTGGCGGTGTTCACGTGACCCAGGGCGGTGTGTCGAGCTTGTTCGGGTTACACAACGACGCCAGCTTGCTGCAGTTCACCGCAGCCATTCAGCCAGGTTCAAGTGGCAGCCCGTTGTTTGACAGCAGCGGCGGGGTTATCGCGATGGTCACGTCGACCTTGCCGGACGCGCAAAACATGAATTTCGCGGTCAAGGCGGGCCTGCTGTTGGCTTTCCTCGATGGCTGCCACGTTACCCCGGCCAAATCATCAGCGGGCCGAACGTATTCGACCTCGGACATGGCCCGTGAAGCTCAATCCTCGCTCTGGCGAATCGAAGCCAGAAATCCGTAGAGGCACCCAGTTTGAAGAAGTAGTGAGAGGCGTTGCGCTCACTTAACCGCCTCTTTTAGGAACGTCGTACATGGAATCAGTAGTTATCAAACCCTTCGCCCATCGACTCAGCGCGCAGCTTGCGCGCGGGTTGATGGAAGTTGAGGTAGACCCATCCACCTTCGCACCCGAGTCATTATTCGGCTTCGCCGAGCGGCGTAATCCCAAGCGCGCGTTCCTGTTCGTCTCGCGGGTGTTGGGCAAGCACATTCCTGTGCGCCCCTCGGCCATGCAGGCGAGCTACGCAAGCCTTGCGGCCAAGATCCCCGCAGACTTGCCCGGGCCGGTGCTGGTGATCGGCATGGCCGAGACCGCTGTGGGCCTCGGCGCCGGCGTGCACCGGGTGTATAGCCAAACCCGCAGTGACACGGTGTATCTGGTCAGCACGCGGCACCCGGTGGGCACCGAGATGTTTGCGCGTTTTGAAGAAGAACACAGCCACGCCAGTGCGCACCTGATTCATCAGCCAACCGACCCGGCTATTCGCGAAATGATGCAAAACGCGCGCTCGCTGGTGCTGGTGGACGATGAAGCGTCGACCGGCAAGACCTTCATCAACCTGCACCGCGCGCTGATAGACGCCGGGCTGAGCAAGGTAGAACGGGTGGTCACGTGCGTGCTCACCGATTGGTCGCAAGGCGCCGTGCGCAAGGTGCTTGGCGAGACGGCCGACGAGGTGTCGCTGCTGCAGGGCAGCTACCGCTTCCTTGAAGACGTGAATGCACCGCTGCCGCACATGCCCGATGTAGCGGCCGTTGCGGTCGGCGACTGGCCGATTGATCCGCGTAACGACTGGGGCCGTTTGGGCGTGCGTCATGTGGCTGACACGCTTGCGCCGGATATTCAGGTCAAGCCGGGCGAGCGGATTCTGGTGGTCGGCACTGGCGAGTTTGTGTGGCGCCCGTTCCTGTTGGCCGAGCGTCTTGAGCGGGCCGGGGCAGACGTGCATTTCAGCTCCACCACGCGCTCGCCAATCGCCTTGGGCCACGAGATCGGCCACGCACTGTCGTTTTCCGACAACTATGGCCTGGGCATTCCCAACTTTCTTTACAACGTGCGGCCAGGCCAGTTCGAGCGGGTGTTGATCTGCAGCGAAACACCTGCCGAAGCGGTTGCGCCCGCGTTAATAGATGCATTGCACGCAGAGGTCATCGTCGATGAGCAGTAAGCGCCCCCTGATACTCATCGACCTGGATGACACCTTGTTCCAGACCGCACGCAAAATGGCTGAAGGCAGTGCCCGGCATACGGCGACGGTGGATGTCGACGGGCAACCCAACGGCTACATGAGTGCGGTGCAAAAAACCTTTGTGGAATGGCTGCTGGTGTCGGCCGATGTAGTGCCGGTGACCGCGCGCAGCGTTGAAGCCTACAGCCGTGTGAAACTGCCGTTTGTGGCGGGCGCGGTGTGTTCCCACGGCGGCGTGATTCTGCAGCCCGACGGCACGCTGGACCACGCTTGGCACGCGCAGATGACCGATGTGCTCGCCGCCTACCAGGCGCGTCTGCCCGCGCTCAGCGCAGCCACCTTGGCCATCGGCGAAGAACTCGGTGTTTCGTTGCGTGGCTGGGTGGTTGAAGAGCAGGGCTTGCTTAACTATGTGGTGACCAAGCACAACGAGTCTGACGACTTGGTGCTGCAAACAGTACTCGCAGAAGTTCAGGCGCGGGGCCTGCTGGAAGGCTTCCACATCCACGGCAACGGCAACAACCTGGCGTTTCTGCCCAACGGCCTGGCCAAGCGCCAAGCGGTGCAGGCGCTACTGCGTCGAGACCGCGCGGTTAACGGCGAACGCCCGGTGTTGGGCTTTGGCGACAGCGTCACCGACCTCGGCTTTATGAATGAGTGCAACTTTTGGGCGACCCCGGCCCATAGCCAATTGGCCAACGTGGTGGAGGCGATGATCCATGCGTGAAGCCTTCGCCCATTTGAACACCGTCGGTAGTGGTAGCTACCAGGCCGACGACGTACTTTTTCTGTTGCAACCCGTCGAGATCGAAGTGACGGAGGTGCATGAGAAAGAGCGCCTGATCCAGACCCGACAAAAACATTACTCGGAGATGATCAGCCAGGAGTCAGCACCGACCCAGGTTCACAAAACCCTCTACGCGCAAGCCATGCAGCAGAACGCGGCCAGAATGGCCGGCGACGTTCAGTGCCTGGCGCTTGCTTTGGACCAGGCCTGCAGCGGGCCTTCGATTGCGCTGGTGTCTTTCGTGCGTGCAGGCTTGCCGCTGGGTGTGCTGTTGCGCCGTGCGCTGGTTGACCTGGGGCGTGATGCCCATCATTACGGCATCAGTATCGTGCGTGATCGCGGCATCGACATGATTGCGTTGCAGGCGGTCATCGCTGCCCACGGCGCCGAAAATATTGTGTTTGTGGATGGCTGGACCGGCAAGGGCGCCATCGCCGGCGAGATCCAGCGCAGCCTCAAGGGCGACGCGCGGTTTCCCGAGCAGCCGCGTTTAGTCGTACTGGCGGACCCGTGCGGGCGCGCCTGGCTGGCGGCGTCGGCTGAAGACTGGGTTATCCCGTCCGGCATTCTTGGCGCCACGGTGTCTGGTCTGGTCTCGCGCTCCATCTGGCCTGCCGAGGGCGGGTTGCATGGTTGTGTGGTCTACGACCACCTGCAGGAACACGACGTAACCCGCGATTTTGTCAGCCAGATCGACGCCATTCGCCAAGCCTTGCCGGCGGTAGCTGCGGCCACGCCATGGACGCCAGCGCAACGCGCTGAGTTGCAGGCGGCGGCGTTGCAGGTGATCGAGGTGATTGCCGCGCGTTTTGAGATTACCAATTTGAACCGGGTTAAGCCCGGTATCGCCGAGGCCACGCGGGCCGTATTGCGCCGGGTGCCGGACCACGTACTGGTGCGCGACCTGAGTGACCCGGACGTGCAGTTGCTGATGCACTTGACCGAACGCGCAGGCGTGACGGTTGAGGCGGTGGGCGCAGCGCTTGGCCCTTACCGTGCAGTGACGGTCATCCGGAGTTTGAGCTGATGCCTGAAATATCGCCTTACGCCCTCGGCGCCACGCTCTACATGCCCGCCACCCGCGAGGACATCCTCGACGTGGTGTTGGGTAAAAAACTGCCGCAACTGCGCTCGATGGTGGTGTGCCTTGAGGACGCGGTGGCTGAAATCGACGTCGACACCGCGTTGCGCAACCTGCACCGCTTACTGAGCGCCATTGAGCAGCAGGGCGGGCGGGCGGATGACGGCCCGATGCTGTTCGTGCGACCGCGTGACTCGCAGATGGCCGCCGTGCTGAACGACTGGCCGCTGATGGCGCATGTCGACGGTTTTGTCGTGCCCAAGTTGAGCTTGTCCAACCTGCGTGCCTGGGAGTTGGCGGTTACCAACCCGCAGATTCTGTTGATGCCGACCCTGGAAACCCGCGACGTCTTCAACCCTCAGGCGATGGTCGAACTGGGCCAGGCGCTGCACCAGAACCTGTTTTCGCGCATCCTCGCGCTGCGCATCGGCGGCAATGACTTGCTCGGTTGCCTGGGTTTAAGGCGTAACCCGGCCATGACGCTGTACAACACGCCCATGGGGTATGTGATCCCGATGCTGGCCGGCGTCATGGGTTCGCAGGGGTTTGCGCTGACTGCGCCGGTATTCGAGCAGTTGGCAACACCGCACCTGTTGCTGGAAGAGTTGGGCCTGGATATTGCCCACGGCCTGGTGGGTAAAACCGCGATTCATCCAAGCCAGATCAACACCATTCAGGACAGCTTGCGCGTCAGTCTTGAGGATTTAAATTGTGCCAAATTAATGCTGAATGAGATTGCGCCGGCTGTTTTCAAACACAATGACGCAATGTGCGAACCAGCGACTCACCTTAAGTGGGCAACCAATATTCTCGAGCGTGCCAAGTGGCATGGTATCCGGCACGCCGAGACCAGCCATACCGATCAATCGATTCGCTTCGCTGAGGCGGCCGGATGACCGCGCAACTGCGCGTGTCGGTCCTACCCGAAAACCACGATCAACAAGGAGTGTACCAATGGCCCTGACTCTGACTAAAAACCAAACAATCTCGCTGGAAAAAACCGCGGGCGGTGGTGGCCTGACCAAGATCAGCCTTGGCCTTGGCTGGGATCCGGAAAAAGCCGGGTTCCTGGGGCGATTGATGGGCAACAGCGGTGAAATCGACCTGGACGCATCCTGCATCCTGTTTGATGCAGACCTGCAACCGATCGACCTGGTGTGGTTTCGTCAATTGGAATCACGCGACGGTTCGATCAAGCATTCCGGCGACAACCGTACCGGCGAAGGCGATGGCGACGACGAAACCATCAACGTTGACCTGCAACGCCTGCCGGCCACGGTTAAATCGCTGGTGTTTACGGTGAACAGTTTCACCGGGCAAAACTTCGAAAAAATTGCCAACGCCTATTGCCGCATCGTCAATTCGAGCACTAAAACCGAACTGGCGCGATTCAATCTTTCCGAAAAAGGCAGCCACACCGGTGTGGTCATGGCGAGCCTGGTGCGCGGCACCGACGGCTGGGAGTTCAAGGCGATCGGTCAAGTGACCAAGGGGCGTACCGCTGACGACCTGGTCAACCTCGCCGTTCAGGCCGTGCGCTCATGACAACCCTGGGGCCAGGTGCAAACGCGCCCGTCACCAGCGCTCAGGTGCAGGTCACTATCAGCTACTCGGCGATTGCCGATGCTGACATCGACGTGTCCGCGTTTGTGCTGGGGGCTTCCGGTAAAGTGCGTGGCGACACCGACATGTGTTTCTACGGGCAGACCAATGTACTCGCCGGCGCGGTGCAAATGACCGAGTCCTCGGCGGGCCGTGCGGTGTTCACGCTTGACCTGTCGCGCCTTGAGGCGGTGGTCGAGAAAGTCGCGTTGACCGCCACCATTTACGAGAACAAGGCCCGTTTCGAGCGTGTGTCTCAGCTTGCGCTGACCATCACTGGCGGCATCGAGGCGCAGATACCCACCGCCGGCATGCAGGAAACCGCGCTGATCCTCGGCGAGTTTTATCGTCGCCATGGCGAGTGGAAATTCCGCTGTGTGGCCCAAGGGTTTGCCGGTGGCCTGGAGCCGCTGGCCAAGCACTTTGGTGTTGAAGTGGCGGCGCCTGCACCGGTCGCAACGCCTGCACCGGCAGCAGCGCCAGCGCCTGTGCCCGCACCTGCAGCGGCGCCGAAGTCTTCGGTCAGCCTGAGCAAAATCACGCTGGACAAGACTCGCTCGTCGATCAGCCTGGAAAAAACGTCCGAGGGCTTTGGCGAAATCAAAGTCAATCTGAACTGGAACAAAGGCAAAGGCGGCGGCGGTTTTTTCTCGCGCAATACCTCGATCGACCTGGATGTCGGCTGCCTTTACGAGTTGCAGGACGGCTCCAAGGGCGTCGTGCAGGCGCTGGGCAACTGCTTTGGCGAACTGGATTACGACCCTTACATTCAACTCAAAGGTGACGACCGTACCGGTGCCGTCAGCGATGGCGAATGGCTGCATATCAACGGTAAACACTGGGGTGAAATTCGCCGGGTACTGGTATTCGCCTTCATTTACGAAGGCGCACCGAACTGGCGCGAGACCGATGGCGTTGTGACCATCCACGTTCCCGGTCAGCCGCCGATTGAAGTTCGCTTGAATGAAGAGGGCGGTCGCTTGGGCATGTGTGCAATCGCTTTGCTGGAAAACGTCGGCGGCAGCGTCAAGGTCAGCCGACGTGTCGACTTCCACAAAGGCCACGCACCGATGGACAAGGCCTACGGCTGGGGCATGCGCTGGGCGGCAGGTTCCAAATAAACCTATTTTAAACGTGCAGTTGAATATGGCGGGCCACACCGGCCCGCCCTTGAGGTGAACGACATGTTGTCATGGCTGAAAACGAATGCGGCGCTGGCCCGCGAGAAGTTGACCACCGAGGTGGCCAAGTTCAAAAACAGAGAGTTCATGGAGGCCGTCGCCAACAGTTGTGCAATGGTCGCGGCGGCCGATGGTGAAGTCTCTTCGGCCGAAAAAACCAAGATGGCAGGTTTTATCAGCAACTCGCCCGAACTGAAAGTGTTCAACTTGACCGACGTCATCAACGTGTTCAACGACGCGTGTGCCAAGTTCGAGTTCGATTTTCAGATCGGTCAGGCCGAAGCCCTGAAAAACATCAGCAAAATCAAAGGCAAGGACGGCGCCGGGCGTTTGCTCGTGCGTGTCGCCTGCGCCATTGGCGCGTCGGACGGTAATTTCGACGACAAAGAAAAAGCCGTTTGCCGTTTGATTTGTCTCGAGCTGGGCCTTCCCCCAGCTGACTTTGAACTCTAAGGAACATTACTGTGGAAGTTAGCCACCTGGGTTTCCCCCCGCTGACCATCGCCGTGTTTGTAGCGCTGGCGATTGGCGCAATGGTTCTCGACATGTTTACCCACCGTGGTGACCAGCCCATCAGCCTGGCACGTGCCTCGGCCTGGTCGGTGTTCTGGATCCTCATCTCGTTCGGCTTTGCAGGGTTCCTGTACGTCGAGCACGGTTCTGAAGTTGCGACGCTGTTCATCACCGGTTACGCCCTTGAAAAAGTGCTGAGCGTGGACAACCTGTTCGTATTCATGGCGATCTTCGCCTGGTTCAAGGTGCCTAATGGTCTGCGTCACCGCGTGCTGTACTGGGGCATCATCGGCGCCATCGTGTTCCGCCTGATCTTCGTTGCCATCGGTACTGGCCTGCTGGCACTTGGGCCTTGGGTCGAAGTGGTGTTTGCGTTGGTGGTTGCCTGGACCGCTGTGATGATGCTCAGAAGCGGTGGCGATGACGAGGAAGAAGAAGATTACTCCCAGCACATGGCCTACCGTTTCGCCAAGAAACTGTTCCCGGTGTGGCCGAAATTGCACGGCCATGACTTCTTCGTGCGTCGCAAGACCCTCGAAGCCGAGCTGACCAAGCCAGAAAACGCAGGCATGTCGCTGGCCGCCAAAGGTGGTTTGTTCGCCACCCCGCTGTTCCTCTGCCTGGTGGTGATGGAAGTTTCCGACGTGCTGTTTGCGTTTGACTCTGTTCCGGCCGTAATCGCAGTCAGCCGCGAGCCATTGATCGTGTTCTCGGCAATGCTCTTCGCGATTCTGGGTCTGCGGACCATGTACTTTGTGCTGGAAGCCTTGAAACGCTATCTGGTCCACCTGGAAAAAGCCGTCATCGCACTGCTGTTCTTCATTGCCGTAAAACTTGGCTTGAATGCGACCGACCACATTTTCCATCACGGCTACAACATTGATCCGAACACCAGTTTGATCATCGTTATGGTTGTTCTGGCCATCGGTATTTTTGCCAGCGTGCTCTTCCCTCAAAAAGAAGAAGCCGAAACCGATAAATCGTAACCTCAAATAGTGACTCACAAGGAGTTGTACTCATGGCACTGACCCTTCAAAAAGGCGGCAACCTGTCTCTTTCGAAGACCGACCCAACACTGACCAAGATCCTCATCGGTCTGGGCTGGGATCCTCGCGCGACTGACGGTACTGAGTTTGACTTGGACGCCAGCGCGTTCCTGCTGGGTGCCAACGGCAAAGTGCGTGGCGATGCCGACTTTATCTTCTACAACCAGCTCAAAAGCGCTGACGGTTCCATCGAGCACACCGGCGACAACCGCACCGGTGCCGGCGATGGCGATGATGAAGTGCTGAAAATCGATCTGAGCCGTGTGCCTGCGGACATCGACCGCGTCGCCTTCACCGTGACCATTCACGATGCTGACGCACGCAAGCAGAATTTCGGCCAAGTGGGTGGTTCGTTCATCCGTGTCGTCAACGAAGTCAGCGGCGCTGAAATTGTTCGTTACGACCTCGCAGAAGATGCGTCGACTGAAACCGCGATGATCTTCGCCGAGCTGTACCGTAACAACGGCGAGTGGAAATTCCGTGCCGTGGGTTCGGGTTTTGCCGGCGGCCTCAAGGCATTGGCCAACTCGTATGGCATGAGCTTCTAAACCCTACGTCCAGAACAAGGAAACTGATCATGGCTGTAAGTCTTTCCAAAGGCGGCAACGTCTCACTGTCCAAAGAAGCTCCAGGGCTGACTGAAGTAGTCGTGGGCCTGGGCTGGGACCCGCGTGTTACCGACGGCACCGAGTTTGACCTCGACGCCTCGGTGTTCGTCGTGGGTGAAAACGGCAAAGTGCTCGACGACAACAGCTTCATTTTTTACAACAACAAAAAATCCGCTGACGGCTCCGTCGAGCACATGGGCGATAACCGCTCCGGTGCTGGCGAAGGCGACGATGAGCAAGTGACTGTAAAGCTCACTTCGCTGGCCCCGCTGGTGAAGAAGCTGGTATTTGCCGTGACCATTCACGATGCCGAAGCGCGTAAACAGACCTTCGGTCAGGTTTCCAACAGCTTCATTCGTGTCGTCAACAAGGCTGACGGCAAAGAGCTGGCACGTTTTGACCTGAGCGAAGACGCTTCCACCGAAACCGCGATGGTGTTCGGTGAGTTGTATCGCAGCGGCGAAGAGTTCAAGTTCAAGGCGATCGGCCAAGGCTTTGCGGGCGGCTTGAAGCCGCTGGCTGAAGCGCATGGCGTGAGCATCGGCTAACCCATCGGGTTAAAAAAAGCCCCGTCTTTCGAGCGGGGCTTTTTCTTGTGCGGGTTTTATGCCGTCATGCCTGGCTCAATGTGCGACGGTTTGATGCCGCCGCTTCAGGCGACGTTTGACCAACACCACCGCGACAATAACCACCAGCGCGATGACGCCGAGGAACAGCGTATTGAACCAGGGGAAGGGTTCTTCACGGCTGTTGGTGGCCTCAATGTCGGTGATGTTCGGGAACACCGAGAGTATCTTGATGCGCCACCCGTAGTACCGCACGAGCGCCAATTGCTCAGCGTTACGCGAGTAGCCCTGGGCCTTGGCCTGGATGTCGGCAGAATCGAACTTGAAGTACCAGGGGAACGACCAGCCGGTGTCTTCATTGCGATACACCATCACCTCTTTGGAATCCGGGTGCTCGGTGTTGATGAAGTAAACGTCGCGAGTCGGACCGTCCGCGGGGTTCTCGGCATTGATCACGCCATCCTGATCGACCCGTTTAACCTCACCGCCGGTGATCAGCACCACCTCGTGTTGCGGGAGGATGTAGAAAAGCCCCAGCGCGCCAGCGCTGACGACAAGCAGCACAGCACCCAGAATTACGCCTTTGAGCAACTTCATACCTGCACTCCATTTTATCAGGCGCCAATTTTGCCCGTTTCTTTGTAATAGGGCATGTTTAGTTGTTACCCATCGCCCGTGCGGCAGGCTCAACAACGCGCCCCATCTGCACGGCCTGCTGTGGTTTGACCGGGTTAGCAGCCTGTCGGATAAAACTGTTGCAAAAAAAAACGCCCCAAACCAGTTGGGGCGTCAGATCGTGCGGCACTGCGGTTAGCTCTTTAACGGGCCCGCAATGGCCGTTTACTCATCTGCGTACTCGCAGGTACTCAAGCGTTACTCAGTGGAACTGCTCTTCTTCGGTCGAACCGGTCAGTGCGGTAACGGACGAGCTGCCGCCCTGAATCACGGTGGTCATGTCGTCGAAGTAGCCGGTGCCCACTTCCTGTTGGTGCGCGACAAAGGTGTAACCCTTGGACGCATCGGCGAACTCCTGCTCTTGCAGCTTTACGTAGGCGGTCATGTCGTTGCGGGCGTAGTCGTGCGCCAGGTTGAACATGCTGTGCCACATGTTGTGGATGCCGGCCAGGGTGATGAACTGGTGCTTGTAACCCATCGCCGAGAGTTCGCGCTGGAACTTGGCAATGGTCGCGTCGTCGAGGTTCTTCTTCCAGTTGAAAGACGGCGAGCAGTTGTAGGACAGCAGTTGGTCCGGGTATTCCTTTTTGATCGCTTCGGCAAAACGACGCGCTTCGTCGAGGTCCGGCTTGGCGGTTTCGCACCAGATCAGGTCGGCGTACGGCGCATAGGCCAAGCCGCGGGAGATCGCCTGGTCCAGACCAGCACGTACTTTATAGAAGCCTTCCTTGGTGCGTTCGCCCGTCACAAACGACTGGTCGTACGGGTCGCAGTCCGACGTCAGCAAGTCAGCCGCGTTGGCATCGGTACGCGCCAGAATAATGGTCGGCGTGCCGGCAACGTCAGCGGCCAGGCGAGCAGCGGTCAGCTTTTGCACCGCTTCCTGAGTTGGCACGAGCACTTTGCCGCCCATGTGACCGCATTTTTTCACCGAGGCCAACTGGTCTTCAAAGTGAACGCCGGCAGCACCGGCTTCGATCATGCTTTTCATCAGTTCATAGGCGTTCAGTACGCCACCGAAACCGGCTTCGGCGTCGGCCACGATTGGCGCGAAGTAGTCGATGTAGCCTTCGTCGCCCGGGCCTTTACCGGCTTTCCATTGGATCTGGTCGGCGCGCCGGAACGAATTGTTGATGCGCTTGACCACCGTAGGCACGGAGTCCACCGGGTACAGCGATTGGTCGGGGTACATGGACTCGGCGGAGTTGTTGTCCGCCGCCACTTGCCAGCCGGACAGGTAAATCGCCTGGATACCGGCTTTTACCTGTTGCACTGCCTGGCCGCCGGTCAGGGCGCCCATGCAGTTGACGAAATCTTTATCGGGGCGGAAGGAAGGCTTGGCACCCTGGGTCACCAGGTTCCACAGCTTGTCGGCGCCGAGTTTTGCAAAGGTGTGCTCAGGTTGAACCGAGCCACGCAGGCGGACGACGTCAGCAGCGGAATAAGCGCGGGTCACGCCTTTCCAGCGTGGGTTTTCAGCCCAGTCTTTTTCTAGGGCTGCAATTTGCTGTTCGCGTGTCAGTGCCATGGGGAAAAACCTCGTCGCGTCTTTTGTGGAAAAAACTACTGGGTTGAAAATTCCGTTTGCCGGCCACGTATTCAGTGCGTGGCAATGGCGGCTCGCTGACCAGAAGCTTGGGCGCTCAAGTCGGGTTTGGCGGGGGTGGCGACGGGATGAACGAAAGGCTCAAGGGGCGGCGTTGAGCAGGTAAGGGCGAACTGCGGACGGTCTTCGGGCGTCGTGGGCCTCTGTACGATCCATCAGTGTGTGGCCGGGTTACCTGGTTAGCTTCCGTCCCTCGGGACAACTTCGTTCCAGTCGCAACCAACGTCAAACACACCTTGTGGGCGGTACAGACACGAATCGGCTCAGGTGGGTAGTTTAGAGCGACGATCCGAGAGCCCTTGCCAGGGCCCCTGATTAGCGGGAGCGAGGCCATCATGCACAGGCTTTTTTGGATCGTCAAATGTTTTGTAGTGCTTTTTTTAAAGCACTACATCTTTAGTCTTATACGACTCGACGGTCAGTTTTTGGCGCTTCAGTTCACGCTGTCGACCTTGACCCGCAACGTCAGGTCATCACGGCCCTGAGTAGAGTAGCTGCGGGTTGTAGAGGTTTTGTCGGCTTGGGTCTGGCGATTGATGCCGGCCAGCGGGATCCATTCGCCCAAGCGGCCACTGACGGTTGTGTCGGTACTCTGAACGTTCACTACATCGGGACGTTCCTGGCTCATGCGGTCACGGTTAGTACTGATAGCCAAGTGTACGGTCTCACCGGTGACGCTGGCGGTGACGTAAAAACCCTGGGTAACGTTGCGATACTGCGTCTGGTTTTGCGGGCGGCCGTACGCGTCTGGCTGGGTGGTGGTCAATGGCACGCTTTGGCCGACCTGGATCAGTGCGGGCACGCCTTCGCTGGCCTGGATCTGTTGCACGCCGCCGTCGCGGCTGGTGGTGCCGTAGCTGATGATGCGGGTCTGGCTGTCGCCGCTGCTTTGCTGATTATTCTCGTTGGTGTCGACGGTAATCAGCAGGCGCCTGGCGGGCGTGTCCAACTGTGAGAGCAGGGCGCGCAAGCCCTGGATTTTGCCGGGGGCGGCATTCACGATCAGCTGGTTGCCGTAGGCGCTGACGGTGCCGTCCTTGCCGATGAAGTTCTGCGCGACCGGCAGCAGGTCGGTGCTGGTGCGGTTACTCAGGTCCAGCACTTGTGTGTCGGCGATTGCCGAGCAACTGACGGTCAGGAGGAGGGCGGTGAGCTGGGTACGTAGGGTGCGTAGGGACATGGCCGTTATCTCTGCGAGTCATTTAGGCGTGATAGTGCCAGTTTGTCGGCGTGGCAGGTCGCAAGTTGAATCTTAGACGGCAAAATGCCCTGACAGGGCAGGGCATTTTGGGTGTTGCTGAAATAGCCATCGGGAGCAAGCCCCCTCCCACAGTTGAGCGCATTGCAACTGTGGGAGGGGGCTTGCTCCCGATGGCCGCGCTGCAATCCTGAGTCAGCCCCCGCGCACCATATCCACATGCGGAATGCCGACTTCAAGAAACTCATCGCTGACGATCTTGAAGCCCAGCCGCTCATAAAACGGCGCAGCGTAGACTTGCGCGCTGAGGAATTGCTTGGTCTGGCCGCGTTTCTCGGCCATGCCCATCACGGTTTCCATCAGCTTGTCGCCGACCTTCAGCCCGCGCCAGTCCTTGAGCACCGATACGCGGCCGATTTCGCCGCTGGGCAGCAGGCGAGCGGTGCCAATCGGAAAGTCGCCTTCGAACGCGAGAAAATGCACCGCGTCGGCGTCGTCTGCATCCCACTCCAGCTCTGGTGGCACCGATTGTTCAGCGATAAATACCGCTTCACGAATGCGCCGAATCTCAGCGATATCCTTATGCCAGTCTGCGACACGTACGCGAATTTTATTCATCGGCAAATCCCAGGCTGCCCTGCTTGACCAGTTCGCACAGCAGGTTGCAGCCATCTTCGTCTTTGAGCCATTCGCCGAGGTTTTCGCTGTGCAGCGCATCGGCCGAACACACCAGCTTCAACAACTCGCGCAGTTTGCCCGGCAGATAACGGCTCTGGCCGCTGGCGAACAGCAATACGTCGTCGTCGACTTCTGACCAGGCCATGCGCGCGCTTGGGTTGCGCACCAGGATCGCGCCGCCTTCCAGGCTGTTGATGAAGTCTTCTTCGCCCAGTTCTTCGCCCGCCACCAGTTCCGGGTAGCGCGGCTCGGTCATGAACTGGCCGAACCAGGTCAGCAGCATGCGCTCGTCGCTCATGTGCTCGGCCAGCAGGCTCTTCAAACGGTCAAGCGCATCGGCCTGAATCTGGTGCGGGTCGCTGACCGGCTGGGCGTCGGCGTCGGTGTAACGCTCTTCGTCCGTCAGGTATTGGCTGAGGAAGTCAGTGAAGTGCGTCAGCACTTCAGCGGCGCTCGGTGCACGGAAACCCACCGAGTAGGTCATGCAGTCATCTTCGGCGATACCGAAGTGTGCCAGGCGCGGCGGCAGGTAAAGCATGTCGCCCGGTTCCAGTACCCATTCTTCGCTTTGTTCGAATTCAGCGAGGATGCGCAGGTCGGCGTGTTGCAGCAGCGGGCTTTCGGAGCTGCACATCTGGCCGATTTTCCAGGTGCGCTTGCCTTGGGCTTGCAGCAGGAACACGTCGTAGTTGTCGAAGTGCGGGCCGACGCTGCCGCCGGGTGCGGCGAAGCTGATCATCACGTCGTCGATGCGCCAGCTTGGCAGGAAGCGGAAGTGTTCGAGCAACTCGGCAACTTCCGGCACAAACTGGTCGACCGCCTGCACCAGCAGGGTCCACTCGCGCTCGGGCAACGTGCTGAAGGCGTCTTCGGCGAACGGGCCGCGGCGCAGTTCCCAAGGGCGCTCGCCGTGCTCGATCACCAGGCGCGATTCGACTTCTTCTTCCAGGGCCAGGCCGGCCAGTTCGTCGGCGTCGATCGGGCTTTCGAAATCAGCAATGGCCTGACGGATCAGCAGCGGTTTTTTCTGCCAGTAGTCGCGCAGGAACTCGCGTGCCGTGATGCCGCCCAGAAGTTGAAGAGGGATGTCAGGATTCATGTGTAACCTATTGAAAGAAAGCACTTTTCAGACTGGAATAAAAACGCCCGGCGCGGCCGGGCGTCTCAAGAGGGCTTACGCTAATCAGATGCGCTTGGCTTGAGCCACCGCGTTGCCGATGTAGTTGGCCGGGGTGAGCAGTTTCAGCTCGGCCTTGGCAGCGGCTGGCATGTCCAGGCCATCAATGAAAGTTTGCAGCGCTTCGGGGCTGATGCCCTTGCCGCGCGTCAACTCTTTGAGCTTTTCGTACGGGTTTTCGATGTTGTAGCGGCGCATGACGGTCTGGATCGGCTCAGCCAATACTTCCCAGCACGCATCCAGGTCAGCGGCGATTTTTTGCGCGTTGAGCTCAAGCTTGCTGATGCCTTTGAGGCTGGCTTCGTACGCGATCACGCTGTGAGCGAAGCCCACGCCGAGGTTGCGCAGCACGGTGGAGTCGGTCAGGTCGCGCTGCCAGCGCGAGATCGGCAATTTGCTGGCCAGGTGCTGGAACAGCGCGTTGGCGATGCCGAGGTTGCCTTCGGAGTTTTCGAAGTCAATCGGGTTGACCTTGTGCGGCATGGTCGACGAACCGATTTCACCGGCAATCGTGCGCTGCTTGAAGTAGCCCAGCGAGATGTAGCCCCAGATGTCGCGGTCGAAGTCGATCAGGATGGTGTTGAAACGCGCAATCGCGTCGAACAGCTCGGCAATGTAATCGTGCGGTTCGATCTGCGTGGTGTAGGGGTTGAAGCCCAGGCCCAGCTCGTCTTCGATGAAGGCGCGGGCGTTTTCTTCCCAGTCGATTTCCGGGTAGGCCGAGAGGTGTGCGTTGTAGTTGCCCACGGCGCCGTTGATTTTGCCCAGCAGCGGCACAGCGGCGACTTGAGCGATTTGGCGCTCCAGGCGGTACACCACGTTCGCCAGTTCTTTGCCCAGCGTGGTCGGCGAGGCCGGTTGGCCGTGGGTGCGCGAGAGCATCGGCACGTCGGCGAAACGGATCGCCAGTTCGCGGATGGCTTCGGCAGTCTGGCGCATCAGCGGCAGCATTACGTCATCACGGCCTTCACGCAGCATCAGCGCGTGGGACAGGTTGTTGATGTCCTCGCTGGTGCAGGCAAAGTGGATGAACTCGCTGACCTGGGCCAGTTCCGGCAACTTGGCCGCTTGCTCTTTGAGCAGGTACTCGATGGCTTTGACGTCGTGGTTGGTGGTGCGCTCGATCTCTTTCACACGCTCGGCGTGCTCCAGCGAGAAGTTTTCCGCCAGGGTGTTCAATACAGCGTTGGCTTCGGCGGAAAACGCCGGCACTTCGCTGATGGCGGAATGCGCGGCGAGGCGCTGGAGCCAGCGCACTTCAACCAGAACACGAGCACGGATCAGGCCGTATTCACTGAAAATAGGGCGCAGGGCCTGGGTTTTGCCGGCGTAGCGGCCGTCAACAGGGGAAACCGCAGTGAGCGAAGAAAGCTGCATGGGGTGTTCTCGGACAGTCGGGCAACGAAATGGGGCGCGTATCATACATGAAAAAATCCGCCGGCCCGTTGCCAACTGACCGGCGTATTACGCGTAACGGCTTGAAAATGGCCTGTTGCTGCGACTTATTCGTTGCGCATCAACGGGTAAAGCTCTTTGAGCAATTTGCGCCGGCTGATCACCAACTGCCAACGATGGCCGCCCAGCTGCCGCCACAACCGCGCCGAACGAATACCGGCCAGGAGCAGCGCGCGGATTTTAGACGCGTTGTTCGGTTGCTGCAGGTTGCGCATGTCGCCGTGCACCTGAATACGCTGGCGCAAGGTGCTCAAGGTGTCCTGGTACAGCGCGCCGGTGGCGGCGATCACGTTTTCGTGAGCCGGCCCGAAGTGTTCAACCTGCGACTGAATCTGCGGCAGGCGTTTGCCGATAGTGTCGAGCATGTCCTCGCGCTTCGCCAGTTGGCGCTCAAGGCCGAGCATCGACAGGGCGTAACGCAGCGGCTCACGCTGCAACGTGCTTGGGTCGCGCTCCAGCGCACCGATCAGCGCGCGGTAACCCTCACGCAGCGCCAAGTCATCACCGCCGTACACCTCAAGGGTGTCCTTGGGGTCACGGATCAACAGGCTGCCGAGCATGCAGGTCAGGCCTGCCTCGGTAACCTGGCCGGTCTTGGCGATCTTGTCCACCAGCACAGCGGCAAGGAACACCCCGCCGAGTGCGGTCAGTTGCTCTTGGGTCGGGCTCATGCCTGACGGCTCCAGGGCTCGGCGACTTCAATCACGCCACCGCCCAGGCAAATTTCGCCGTCGTAGAACACCACGGACTGGCCCGGCGTGACCGCGCGTTGCGGGTCATCAAAGGTCGCGCGATAGCCGCTGGCGGTTTTTTCCAGGGTGCACGGCTGATCGCTCTGGCGATAGCGCACTTTGGCGGTCAGCCGGCGTGGTGTGCTCAAATCGACCGGGTTAACCCAGTAGATGTCCGAAGCGAGCAGGGCGCCGGAGAACAGCCAAGGGTGTTCATTGCCCTGGCCAACGATCAGCTCGTTGTGTTCCAGGTCCTTGACCAGCACATACCACGGCTCTTCACCGGCATCTTTCAGCCCGCCGATGCCCAGCCCCTGACGCTGGCCGATAGTGTGGTACATCAGGCCGTGGTGGCGGCCGATGACCTCGCCTTCGGTGGTTTTGATTTCGCCCGGTTGTGCCGGCAGGTATTGCTTGAGGAAATCGCTGAAGCGGCGTTCGCCGATAAAGCAGATCCCGGTGGAATCCTTTTTCTTGGCGGTGGCCAGGCCGTGTTTCTCGGCAATCCTGCGCACTTCGGGTTTTTCCAGTTCGCCCACCGGGAACAGGGTCTTGGCGATCTGTTCGCCGCCGACGGCGTGCAGGAAGTAGCTCTGGTCTTTGTTTGCGTCCAGGCCCTTGAGCAGTTCGGTGCGGCCCTCGATGTCGCGACGGCGCACATAGTGGCCAGTGGCGATCAGGTCGGCGCCCAAAATCATCGCGTAGTCGAGGAACGCCTTGAACTTGATCTCGCGGTTACACAGGATGTCCGGGTTCGGCGTACGGCCAGCCTTGTATTCGGCCAGGAAGTGCTCGAACACGTTGTCCCAGTACTCAGCGGCAAAGTTGGCGGTGTGCAGCTTGATGCCGATCTTGTCGCAAACGGCCTGAGCGTCCGCCAGGTCGTCCATCGCGGTGCAATATTCCGTTCCATCGTCTTCTTCCCAGTTCTTCATGAACAGGCCTTCCACCTCATAACCCTGCTCCATGAGCAGAACGGCGGAAACGGAAGAATCCACGCCGCCGGACATGCCGACGATGACGCGCTTCTTTTGTGTGTCAGAAGGGGCTGGATCACGCATAAGGTTTCAACGGGTGTCTTTAAAAAGGACGCGATTCTAGCAGGCTCGCGCCCGCAAGGCTAAAGAGAAGGGCGGATCAATTCGAGACTGTGGCGCTGACCCGCCAGATAATCATCGATACAGCGGATGATCAGCTCGCTGCGCCAGTCGTCGCGCACCGCCATCAATTCGTCCCGCGTCAGCCAGCGGGCGCGGATGATGCCCTCGTCCAACTGATAGTCAGGGTGGTGTTTCAGGGCCTTGGCGATGAAACACACCCGTTGATAGGTCACGCCATTGCTCGGCGCGGTGTACAGGTAAATCCCGAGAATGGCGGTGGCTTCGACGTCCCAGCCGGTTTCTTCGAGGGTCTCGCGCACGGCGGCCTCGATCAGGGTTTCATTCGGGTCCAAGTGGCCAGCGGGCTGGTTGAGCACCGCGCGGCCGCCCTTGAGTTCTTCGACCATCAGGAAGCGGCCATTGTCTTCGACGACGGTGGCGACGGTGATGTGGGGTTGCCAGGTCATGGGGAGCTCTCGATATCTGGAGATGACTGGGTCGATGTGGGAGGGGGCTTGCTCCCGATAGCGGTGAGTCAGCCAAGTATAAGTTGACTGACCCACCGCTATCGGGAGCAAGCCCCCTCCCACATTTAATTGGGTTAATCCAATGGCAACGTGGTTGGCGCAAACAGAAACCCCGGCACGTGGCCGGGGCGTCTCTGCATCCTTACGACCTTACTTCAACTTGGCAATCGCCGCGTTAAGCGTACTGCTTGGGCGCATGGCCTTGCTGGTCAGCTCTGGGTTCGGTGCGTAGTAGCCACCGATGTCGACTGGCTTGCCTTGTACCGCGTTCAGCTCGGCAACGATGGTTGCCTCGTTGGCGGTCAGGGTTTTGGCCAGCTCGCCAAACTGCGCTTGCAGTGCAGTGTCTTCGGTCTGGGCGGCCAGGGCTTGCGCCCAATACAGCGCCAGGTAGAAGTGGCTGCCGCGGTTGTCGATGTTGCCGACTTTGCGCGATGGCGACTTGTTGTTGTCGAGGAACTGGCCGGTGGCCTGGTCCAGGGTCTTGGACAGCACCAGGGCTTTGGGGTTGTTGTACGTCACACCCAAATGCTCAAGGGAGGCAGCCAGGGCCAGGAACTCGCCAAGCGAATCCCAGCGCAGGAAGTTCTCTTCCACCAATTGCTGCACGTGTTTCGGTGCCGAACCGCCAGCGCCGGTTTCGAACAGGCCGCCACCGTTCATCAGCGGCACGATCGACAGCATCTTGGCGCTGGTGCCCAGTTCCATGATCGGGAACAGGTCGGTCAGGTAGTCGCGCAGCACGTTACCAGTCACCGAGATAGTGTCCAGGCCCTTGCGGGTGCGCTCCAGGGTGAACTTCATCGCGTCGACCGGCGACATGATGCGGATGTCCAGGCCTTCGGAGTTGTGGTCTTTCAGGTAAGCCTGAACTTTCTTGGCCATGACGGCGTCGTGAGCGCGCTCCGGGTCCAGCCAGAAAATCGCCGGGGTGTTGCTGGCGCGTGCACGGTTGACGGCCAGTTTGACCCAGTCCTGGATCGGCGCGTCTTTGGTCTGGCACATGCGGAAGATGTCGCCGGCTTCGACAGTTTGTTCCATCAGCAGGTTGCCCTTGCTGTCGGTGACGCGCACTACGCCGTCAGACTTGATCTGGAAGGTCTTGTCGTGAGAGCCGTATTCTTCGGCTTTTTGCGCCATCAAGCCAACGTTTGGCACGCTGCCCATGGTGGTTGGGTCGAACGCGCCATTGGCCTTGCAGTCTTCGATGACGGCTTGGTAGATGGTTGCGTAGCAGCGATCCGGGATCACCGCCTTGGTGTCGTGCAACTGGCCGTCGGTGCCCCACATTTTGCCGGAGTCACGGATCATGGCCGGCATCGAGGCGTCGACGATGACGTCGCTCGGCACGTGCAGGTTGGTGATGCCTTTGTCGGAGTTGACCATCGCAAGCGAAGGGCGAGCGGCGTAGACCGCCTGAATATCGGCTTCGATCTGCGCTTGCTGATCAGCCGGCAGGGCTTTGATGCGAGCGTACAGGTCGCCGATGCCGTTGTTCAGGTTAAAGCCGATCTGCGCAAGCAGCGGAGCGTGCTTGGCCAGGGCGTCTTTGTAGAACTCGGCAACGATCTGGCCGAACATGATCGGGTCGGAGACCTTCATCATGGTGGCTTTCAGGTGAACCGAGAGCAGCACGCCTTGTTTTTTGGCGTCGTCGATTTCAGCGGCGATGAAGCTGCGCAGGGCTTTTTTGCTCAGCACGGCGGTATCGATGATTTCGCTGGCCAGTACCGAGGTCTTTTCTTTCAAGACGGTTGCGCTGCCGTCTTGAGCGATAAGCTCGATTTTGACAGCATCAGCGGCTTCGATCTGCACTGATTTTTCGCTGCCGTAGAAGTCGCCGTTGCTCATGTGAGCGATGTGCGACTTGGAGTCGGCTGCCCACGCGCCCATTTTATGCGGGTGCTTGCGAGCGTAGTTCTTGACCGACAGCGGTGCGCGGCGGTCGGAGTTGCCTTCGCGCAGTACCGGGTTCACGGCGCTGCCCTTGACCTTGTCGTAACGTGCACGGGTTTCTTTTTCCGCGTCGGTGGTTACGGTTTCCGGGTAGTCCGGCAGGGCGTAGCCCTGGGCCTGCAGTTCCTTGACCGCAGCTTGCAGCTGAGGGGTCGAGGCGCTGATGTTAGGCAGCTTGATGATGTTGGCTTCAGGCGTAACGGCCAGGGCGCCCAGTTCGGCGAGGTGGTCCGCAACGGCTTTGGCGCCCAGTTGCTCGGGGAAGCTTGCGAGGATGCGCGCGGCGAGGGAAATGTCGCGGGTTTCCACGGCAATATCAGCGGAAGCGGTGAAAGCCTCTACGATAGGCAGCAGTGAATAGGTGGCGAGGGCCGGGGCTTCGTCAGTGAAGGTATAGATGATCTTCGAGCGGGTGGGCATATTCGGATTAACTCTCTTCTTTGCTGAAAGCGTGCGCAGAAACTCGAGATGCGCCGGGTAGAGCGCGTTCGTTCAAAGCATCCATGAGCGAAATGTCGAGATTTCTTCGCGGTGATGTTGGTTTGCATCAGTCGAGCGTCAAGCGGGTGGGCCTTTTAATAGCCCTGCTTTCTAGCTGAAGGCCACTGTCTAGAGCGGTCAGCTGTCGTGACTCTTGGGTCAGCGCCAGCATTATACATAGGTCAATGTGCCTACGCCGAGCCTTCATACAAAAGGAGCGTCGTCCATTGGTCTAAAGGTCGCAGGTGCGCGGCTGCCGCCCGCCTTGCACGGAGTGCTGAAGATTATCGATTTTGTCTTGATTTTCTGGCCTTCAAGCAACTGAATCGGCTGTTTTCGATGCAAGTTGGCGTGGCATGAGGGTGTGTTCCTGTTCCGGTAATGCGCAGAGTTCGCACCTGTAGAAGGCGTGGCCAGAAAAAAACCGGCCAGCTCAGGTAAAGTGAGCTGGCCGGTTTTCGCGGTCTGCTGGCTCTAATGCGAATCAAGCCATTGTTAATGTGCCTTCTTCAGGCGTGCACTGGGTTGCGAGTTTTTCCAGTGTGAGCACTTTCGCCGCCCCAATGTTGACCGCATGCAGCCCCTTCGGTCCCTGAATGGTTTCAAAACTCACCACCTGGCCGGCTTTCAGCGTCTTGTAGCCATCCATGGTAATCGCCGAGTAATGCGCAAAAAGATCTTCGTCGGGTTTGCCCTCGGCATTGATGAACCCGTAGCCTTTGGCATTATTGAACCATTTCACCTTGCCATTGATCTTGACGCCAGACATAGCCATATCCCTCTGCACCAGACTCCATCACTGGAGTATCATCCAGTTTATCCGTCCTAACCCGAATAAATAAGGTTGACTGCGCGGACCTTTTTTACCCACTGTGGGTTCTATTGGTTGTAACACTGATTCGCCGATAGTCAAGGCGACGCTTGCCGTCAGAGTTGAAATTCTGACAGGTCGCCCCCACCACTGTAATTGAACCACTGACGAACCTTTCTTTCCATGCATGCAAACAGCCAGATTCGACTAACATTCAATCAGGATCGCCCGGATCAGGAACACGATGACGACGGTTCTGCAGGCATTGCTGTTCAGGAGGCGAAGCCTGCCCTACAGGCGCCGCCGATGTACAAGGTGGTTTTGTTCAATGATGACTACACACCGATGGATTTCGTCGTCGAAGTGCTCGAGGTGTTTTTTAACCTGAACCGCGAGTTGGCGACCAAGGTAATGCTGGCCGTTCACACAGAAGGACGGGCAGTATGTGGAGTGTTTACCCGCGACATCGCCGAGACAAAGGCCATGCAGGTCAACCAGTACGCCAGGGAAAGCCAGCATCCGCTACTCTGTGAAATCGAGAAGGACGGTTAACGCCGACCACTTGGGTATGAGGTGAAGCTATGTTAAACCGCGAGCTCGAAGTCACCCTCAATCTTGCCTTCAAGGAGGCTCGTTCGAAGCGTCATGAATTCATGACCGTCGAACACCTGCTGCTGGCACTTTTGGATAACGAAGCTGCCGCCACCGTTTTGCGTGCGTGCGGCGCCAACCTCGACAAACTCAAGCATGACCTGCAGGAGTTTATCGACTCCACCACGCCATTGATCCCCGTGCATGACGAGGACCGCGAAACTCAGCCAACGCTGGGCTTCCAGCGGGTATTGCAGCGTGCTGTGTTCCACGTACAGAGCTCCGGTAAGCGTGAAGTCACAGGCGCCAACGTGCTTGTGGCGATTTTCAGCGAACAGGAAAGCCAGGCAGTGTTCTTGCTGAAACAGCAGAGCGTTGCGCGTATTGATGTCGTCAACTACATCGCCCACGGCATCTCCAAAGTGCCTGGGCACGGCGATCATTCCGAGGGTGAGCAGGAAATGCAGGACGACGAGGGCGGTGAGTCTTCTTCTTCGGGCAACCCACTGGATGCTTATGCCAGCAACCTTAACGAGTTGGCGCGCCAGGGGCGGATTGATCCGCTGGTTGGGCGCGAGCTTGAGGTTGAGCGCGTGGCGCAGATTCTCGCGCGTCGTCGCAAAAACAACCCGCTGTTGGTGGGCGAGGCCGGCGTGGGTAAAACCGCGATCGCCGAAGGCTTGGCCAAGCGCATCGTCGATAATCAAGTACCCGACTTGCTGGCCAACAGTGTTGTCTACTCGCTCGACCTTGGGGCATTGCTCGCCGGTACCAAGTACCGTGGCGATTTCGAGAAGCGCTTCAAGGCGTTGCTCGGCGAACTGAAAAAACGCCCGCAAGCGATTCTGTTTATCGATGAAATCCACACCATTATTGGTGCCGGTGCGGCGTCCGGTGGGGTGATGGATGCGTCCAACCTGCTTAAGCCGTTGCTGTCGTCGGGTGATATTCGCTGCATCGGCTCGACCACCTTCCAGGAATTTCGCGGGATCTTCGAGAAAGACCGTGCCTTGGCGCGTCGCTTTCAGAAAGTCGACGTGTCCGAACCTTCGGTTGAAGACACGATCGGCATCCTGCGTGGGCTCAAGGGGCGCTTTGAGGCGCACCATGGCATCGAATACACCGATGAAGCCTTGCGCGCTGCGGCTGAGCTGGCGTCGCGCTACATTAATGACCGGCACATGCCGGACAAGGCGATTGACGTGATCGACGAAGCGGGTGCCTACCAGCGCCTGCAGCCGGTTGAGAAGCGCGTGAAACGCATCGACGTGCCTCAGGTCGAGGACATCGTGGCGAAGATCGCGCGTATTCCGCCAAAACACGTCAACACCTCCGACCGGGAGCTGCTGCGTAACCTGGAGCGTGACCTCAAGCTGACTGTGTTTGGTCAGGATGCGGCCATCGACTCGCTGTCCACCGCGATCAAGTTGTCGCGTGCGGGCCTCAAGTCGCCAGACAAGCCGGTCGGTTCGTTCCTGTTCGCAGGCCCGACCGGCGTCGGCAAAACCGAGGCGGCGCGGCAGTTGGCCAAAGCCATGGGCATTGAGCTGGTGCGTTTCGACATGTCCGAATACATGGAGCGCCACACCGTGTCGCGCCTGATCGGTGCGCCTCCGGGCTATGTCGGGTTCGACCAGGGCGGCCTGCTGACTGAAGCGATTACCAAGCAGCCGCATTGTGTGTTGCTGCTCGATGAAATCGAGAAGGCCCACCCGGAAGTCTTCAACCTGCTGCTGCAGGTTATGGACCACGGCACCCTGACCGACAACAACGGGCGCAAAGCGGACTTCCGCAACGTGATCGTGATCATGACCACCAATGCCGGTGCCGAAACGGCCGCGCGGGCTTCTATCGGCTTTACGCACCAGGATCACTCCTCTGATGCGATGGAAGTGATCAAGAAGAGCTTCACGCCCGAGTTCCGCAACCGTCTGGACACCATTATCCAGTTTGGTCGCCTCAGCCATGAGGTCATCAAAAGCGTGGTGGACAAGTTCCTTACCGAGCTTCAAGCGCAGTTGGAAGACAAGCGCGTGCAGTTGGAAGTCACGGATGCGGCACGCAACTGGCTGGCAGAGGGTGGCTACGACGCGGCAATGGGTGCTCGCCCGATGGCACGTCTGATCCAGGACAAGATCAAGCGGCCACTGGCCGAAGAGATCCTGTTTGGCGAATTGGCCGACCATGGTGGCGTGGTGCATATCGACCTGAAGGACGGCGAGCTGACCTTCGAGTTCGAAACCACGGCCGAAATGGCCTGATCGATAGCTGTACAAAAAGCAAAGGCGCCGAAAGGCGCCTTTTTGCTGTCTGCAAATGCAATTGTCAGGACAATTGAGATCCAGTGCGGGAGCAAGCTCGCTCGGTGGTTGATAAACCCCATGCACACAAAAACGCCCGGCATAACCGGGCGTTTTGTATTGACTTGATTAACGAGCGCGGTAAGTGATGCGCCCTTTGCTCAAGTCATAGGGCGTCAGCTCGACGCGCACTTTGTCGCCGGTAAGAATACGAATGTAGTTCTTGCGCATCTTGCCGGAGATGTGCGCGGTTACGACGTGCCCATTTTCCAACTCCACACGAAACATGGTGTTGGGCAGGGTGTCGACGACAGTGCCTTCCATTTCGAAGCTGTCTTCTTTCGACATGCAGTAAAGCCCTCGGTATCCAGTGAATGGCCCGGTGCAACTGCGCCAGGCAAAAGCGGCGTGCATTGTGCCCGAAAAAGGGTGTTTAAGCCAAGGGGTTCTAGTTAAGCGTGACCCATCTTTGATTAATCAGCAGTTCTATGGGCCGATATTGGGTCTTGTAATTCATTTTTTTGCAGTTTTTGATCCAGTATCCGAGGTACACCGCCTCAAGTTCCAAGCGCAGGGCTTCGCCGATTTGCCAGAGGATCGCGTAGCGCCCCAGGCTACGGCGTTCTTCAGCCGGCTCATAGAAGGTGTAGACCGCCGAGAGGCCGTTAGGCAGCAAGTCGGTCACGGCGACCGCCAGCAGGCGCCCCTCCAGGCGAAATTCGTAAAAGCGTGAGAAGGGCAGGTCGCGCACCAGGAACGTCGAAAACTGATCGCGGCTGGGCGGGAACATATCGCCGTCGGCGTGGCGTTGTTCAATGTAGCGTTGGTACAGGTCGAAATATTCTTCGCTGAAGTACGGCTTGGTTTCAGTGACCGTGAGGTCGGCGTTGCGCTTGAGGATGCGCTTTTGGTTGCGGTCCGGCAAAAATTGCGCAACAGGCAGGCGTGCCGGCACGCAGGCATTGCAGTTCTGGCAGTGCGGCCGGTACAGGTGATCACCGCTGCGCCTGAAGCCCATCTCCGAAAGGTCGGCGTACACGTGCACGTCCATCGGCTGGCTGGGATCGAGGAACAGCGTGGTGGCCTGCTCGTCGGGCAAATAGCTGCAGGAGTGGGCTTGAGTGGCATAAAACTTCAGGCGTGCCAGCTCGGTCATGATCAACCCTCGGAATAACCTTTGAACAAGTGTAAGCCAGGTGCGCGCAAGACGCTTAAGAAACCCACGGCCCAGCGTTGGGCTGGTCCAAATGGTCGCGCAGAAAGTCCGCGAACGTACTGCGGGGTATGGCGCGGGCGCCAAGGCTGTGCAGGTGGTCATTGGGCATTTGGCAGTCGATCAGCACAAAACCCCAGGCCTGCAACTGCCGGGTCAGTGTGGCAAAGCCGAATTTGGAGGCGTTGTCGGCGCGGCTGAACATCGATTCACCAAAAAACAGTTGGCCCATCGCCAAACCGTACAGGCCGCCGACCAGTTCGCCCTGGTCCCACACCTCCACGGAGTGCGCGTAGCCACGCTGGTGCAGTTTCAGGTAGGCGCTTTGGATGCTTTCGGTGATCCAGGTGCTGTCGGCATACGCGCGCGGCGCTGCGCAGGCCTGGATGACGGCGGCAAAATCCTGATCAAAGGTCACGGTATAACGCTGCTGGCGTAATAATTTGCCGAGGCTGCGCGATATATGCAGTTCGTCGGGGAATATCACCGTGCGCGGGTCTGGCGACCACCAGAGGATCGGCTGGCCTTCGGAGAACCACGGAAAGCAGCCATGTCGATAGGCCTGCACCAGGCGCTCGGCCGACAGGTCGCCACCCGCGGCAAGCAGGCCATTGGGTTCACGCATGGCCTTGGCCAATGGCGGAAAAGTCAGGGAATCGCGTTGTAACCAGGTCAGCATGGTATCCAGGCTTATGGAAGGGGAGGGGAGTGGCAGGTTATAGCGCCCGCCGCTTGAGTGTTGATTATTGTCGACGCTGCCGTGTGAGGCCACCCCGAATCAGGCATCCGCGCGGATTAGCGTTAGCGGGTGTTTCTGCAACTCTATGCCTGAGGCGCGGTCGTAATCGGGTCTGGCGCATGCAGGCCATTTGCCAAGCTTGCCTGGATTGCTAAAAACAGCTCATAAGCCTTTGTCAGCAAAGGCAATGCATGCTCAAATTGAACATGCCGTGACACTTCAATTGTCTATGCTGCTGGGGGAAGGGCAAGTGCGTGGCATACCGCACGCAAACCCGTACAATGCGGCCATTGTGGCGTTATCGCCATTCCACCCATTCATCACCCAGTGTTAAACCCAGGTTTACCGATGTTCGTTCATTTTTCAGCTGCTCGGATTGAGCAGTATTTTGCAGTCATTCAATAATAGATGGACGCGCTAAAGGCGCAGGAAAAGACCCGTTTTGAAGAAATCCGCCGCAACACCTAAAGCAGCAGTCGTTCCGGCCTGGCGCCAGCACCTGCACTACCGACTCAAGGAAGGCGCGCTGATTGCCATCGGCGCCCTGTGCCTGTTCCTGATGATGGCCTTGCTCACGTATGGCAAGGACGATCCCGGCTGGAGCCACAACAGCAAGATCGAAGACGTGCAGAACTTCGGCGGCCCAGCCGGTTCCTACAGCGCCGACATCCTGTTTATGGTGCTGGGTTACTTCGCGTACATCTTCCCGTTGTTGCTGGCGATCAAGACCTGGCAGATCTTCCGCCAGCGGCATGAGCCGTGGCAGTGGAGCGGCTGGCTGTTTTCGTGGCGCCTGATCGGCCTGGTGTTCCTGGTGCTGTCCGGCGCTGCTCTGGCGCACATTCATTTTCATGCACCCACCGGCCTGCCGGCGGGCGCAGGCGGGGCGCTGGGCGAAAGCCTTGGCGATTTGGCGCGCAAGAGCCTGAACATCCAGGGCAGCACCCTGATGTTTATCGCGCTGTTCCTGTTTGGCCTCACCGTGTTCACCGATTTGTCGTGGTTCAAGGTGATGGACGTGACCGGCAAGATCACCCTCGACCTGTTGGAGCTGTTCCAGGGCGCCGCCAACCGCTGGTGGTCGGCCCGCGTCGAGCGCAAGCGCATGGTCGCGCAGTTGCGTGAGGTGGACACCCGCGTTAACGAGGTAGTGGCCCCGAGCACGCCGGACCGGCGCGAGCAGGCCAAGGTCAAGGAACGCCTGATTGAGCGCGAACAGGCGCTGAGCAAGCACATGTCGGACCGCGAGAAGCAGGTGCCGCCGGTGATCGCCCCGGCACCGCCCAAAGCCCCCGAGCCAAGCAACCGCGTGCAGAAAGAGAAACAGGCGCCGTTGTTTGTCGACAGCGCCGTGGAAGGCACCTTGCCGCCGATCTCGATTCTTGACCCTGCGGAAAAGAAACAGCTCAACTATTCGCCTGAGTCCCTGGCGGCCGTCGGCCACCTGCTGGAGATCAAACTCAAGGAATTCGGCGTTGAAGTCACGGTGGATTCGATCCACCCCGGCCCGGTGATTACCCGTTACGAGATCCAGCCGGCCGCCGGGGTAAAAGTCAGCCGTATTTCCAACCTGGCCAAAGACCTGGCGCGCTCCCTGGCGGTGACCAGCGTGCGCGTGGTCGAAGTGATCCCTGGCAAAACCACCGTGGGTATCGAGATTCCCAACGAAGACCGCCAGATCGTGCGCTTCTCCGAGGTGCTCTCGACGCCCGAATACGACAACTTCAAATCGCCGGTCACCTTGGCCCTCGGCCACGACATCGGCGGCAAGCCGGTCATCACTGACCTGGCGAAGATGCCGCACCTGTTGGTTGCCGGTACTACCGGTTCCGGTAAGTCGGTGGGCGTGAACGCGATGATCCTGTCGATTCTGTTCAAGTCCGGCCCGGAAGACGCCAAGCTGATCATGATCGACCCGAAGATGCTCGAATTGTCGATCTACGAAGGCATTCCGCACTTGCTCTGCCCGGTCGTGACCGACATGAAGGACGCCGCCAACGCCCTGCGCTGGAGCGTTGCCGAGATGGAACGTCGCTACAAGCTGATGGCGAAAATGGGCGTGCGCAACCTGCAAGGCTTCAACGCCAAGGTCAAGGAAGCGCAGGACGCCGGCACGCCGCTGGCCGACCCGCTGTACAAGCGCGAAAGCATTCACGACGAAGCGCCGCTGTTGACCAAGCTGCCGACCATCGTGGTGGTGGTCGACGAATTTGCCGACATGATGATGATCGTCGGCAAGAAGGTTGAAGAGCTGATCGCGCGTATCGCCCAGAAGGCGCGTGCTGCCGGCATCCACTTGATCCTGGCCACCCAGCGCCCGTCGGTGGACGTGATCACCGGTTTGATCAAGGCCAACATCCCGACGCGTATGGCGTTCCAGGTGTCGAGCAAGATCGACTCGCGAACCATCATCGACCAGGGCGGCGCCGAGCAACTGCTGGGCCATGGTGACATGCTCTACATGCCGCCCGGCACCAGCTTGCCGATCCGTGTTCACGGCGCCTTTGTGTCCGATGACGAAGTACACCGTGTGGTCGAAGCCTGGAAACTGCGTGGCGCGCCGGAATACAACGACGACATCCTCGCCGGTGTCGAAGAGGCCGGCAGCGGCTTCGACGGTGGCAGCAGCAGTGACGACGATGCCGAAACCGATGCGCTGTACGACGAAGCCGTGGCGTTCGTACTCGAAAGCCGTCGCGCCTCGATTTCTGCGGTGCAGCGCAAACTGAAAATCGGCTACAACCGCGCCGCTCGCATGATCGAATCCATGGAAAACGCTGGCGTGGTGACCGCAATGAACACCAACGGCTCGCGCGAAGTCATCGCCCCCGGGCAGATGCGCGACTGATCACGTGCCGCGTGGCAGCACGCGGCACGCCCTAACGACTCAATGAGGATTCCCATGCGTCTTATCCGCATGCTGTTGTTGCCGGTACTGGCCCTGACCGCTGTTTCGGCGCACGCCGACCCTGCCTCCGTGGCCAGCCTGACCAACCTCTTGGACAAATCCAAGACCCTGACCGCGCGCTTCACCCAGATGACCCTGGATGGCGGCGGCACCCAGCTGCAGCAAACTGCCGGTGAAATGGCCGTGCAGCGCCCTGGCCTGTTTTTCTGGAAAACCGACGCGCCGAACGAGCAAACTATCGTTTCCGACGGCCAAAAGGTCACCCTGTGGGACCCGGACCTGGAACAGGCGACCATCAAGAAGCTCGACCCGCGCTTGAACCAGACCCCGGCGCTGCTGCTGTCGGGCGACGTGTCGAAAATCAGCGACAGCTTTGATATCACGTCCAGGCAAACCAGCAACGTGATTGAGTTCGTCCTCAAGCCGAAATCCAAGGACACGCTGTTTGACAGCCTGCAACTGTCGTTCGGTAACGGCGTGATCAATAACATGCGCCTGATCGACAGCGTCGGCCAGCGCACCGATATTCTGTTCTCCGGCGTCAAGGCCAACGGTGTCGTCGATGCATCCAAGTTCAAGTTTGTCATCCCCAAGGGTGCCGACGTGATCCAGGAATAACCTGCTTAGAGGTTTCAAACGCTGCCCATGGATTTGTTTCGAAGTGACCCGATTGCTCAACCCCTGGCCGCGCGCTTGCGTTCGACCAACCTGGATGAGTACGTCGGGCAAGAACACCTGCTTGCGCGCGGCAAGCCTTTGCGCGAAGCGCTGGAGCAGGGTGCGCTGCATTCGATGATTTTCTGGGGCCCGCCGGGCGTGGGTAAAACCACCCTGGCGCGGCTCTTGGCGAAAGTTTCGGATGCGCACTTCGAAACGGTCTCGGCGGTGCTGGCCGGTGTCAAAGAGATCCGCCAGGCGGTGGAAGTGGCCAAGCAACAGGCGGGGCAGTATGGCAAACGCACCATTTTGTTTGTCGACGAAGTGCACCGTTTCAACAAGTCGCAGCAGGATGCGTTTTTGCCGTATGTTGAAGACGGCACGCTGATTTTTATCGGCGCCACCACCGAAAACCCCTCGTTCGAACTGAATAACGCCCTGCTGTCGCGCGCGCGCGTCTATGTGCTCAAGAGCCTCGACGAGGCCGCAATGCGCAAGCTGTTGCAGCGCGCCCTGAGCGAAGACAAAGGCTTGGGCAAGCGCCAGTTGAGTCTCGGCGACGAAGGTTTCAAGATTCTGCTGAGCGCCGCCGATGGCGACGGGCGGCGTTTTCTCAACTTGTTGGAGAACGCCTCCGACCTTGCCGAAGACAACAGCGAGATCGGCGTCGACCTCCTGCAAAGCCTGCTCGGCGACACGCGCCGTCGTTTCGACAAGGGCGGCGAAGCGTTTTACGACCAGATTTCCGCACTGCACAAGTCGGTGCGTGGCTCCAACCCCGACGGCGCGTTGTATTGGTTTGCGCGGATGATCGACGGCGGCTGCGACCCGCTGTACCTCGCGCGCCGCGTGGTGCGCATGGCCAGCGAAGACATCGGCAACGCCGACCCGCGCGCGCTGAGTTTGTGCCTGGCGGCGTGGGAAGTGCAGGAGCGCCTGGGCAGCCCGGAAGGCGAGTTGGCGGTGGCTCAGGCCATTACGTATTTGGCCTGCGCGCCCAAAAGCAACGCGGTGTACATGGGCTTCAAGTCAGCCCTGCGTGCCGCCGCCGAATACGGCTCGCTGGAAGTGCCGCTGCACCTGAGAAATGCACCGACCAAGCTGATGAAGCAACTCGGCTACGGTGATGAATACCGCTACGCGCATGATGAGCCGGACGCCTACGCGGCCGGCGAAGACTATTTCCCTGACGAGCTTGAGCCGCAGCCGTTCTACCAGCCGGTGCCGCGTGGCCTGGAACTGAAGATCGGTGAAAAGCTCAGCCACCTCGCGCAACTTGATCGACTCAGCCCCAAACAGCGGAGAAAGTAGTGCTCAAGACGATTCTTGCCGTGTCCGCAGCCGGCATCGCTGGTACATTATTGCGTTTCGCCACCGGTACGTGGGTGAGCGCCAACTGGCCGAAGCATTTTTATGCGGCGACCCTGGCAGTCAACCTGGTGGGCTGCTTGATTATCGGGCTGTTGTACGGCTGGTTCCTGTTGCGCCCGGAAGTGCCGATTGAGATTCGCGCCGGCTTGATTGTCGGCTTTGTAGGCGGTCTGACGACCTTTTCATCCTTTTCACTGGACACGCTGCGCTTGCTGGAAAGCGGGCAGGCCCTGGTAGCGTTCGGTTACCTGGGTATCAGCGTGTTCGGCGGGCTGCTCGCCACGTGGGCTGGCCTGTCCTTGACCAAACTTTGATAAACGAGAGACCGACATGCTCGATTCCAAACTGTTACGTAGCAACCTTCAGGACGTAGCGGACCGCCTCGCATCCCGTGGCTTTGCCTTGGATGTTGCGCGCATCGAAGCGCTGGAAGAACAGCGCAAGACCGTCCAGACCCGCACCGAAGCACTGCAGGCTGAGCGTAATGCGCGTTCCAAATCCATCGGTCAGGCCAAGCAGCGCGGTGAAGACATCGCGCCGTTGATGGCCGACGTCGAGCGGATGGGCACTGAGCTGTCCGACGGCAAAATCGAGCTGGATGGCATTCAGACCGAGCTGGATTCGATCCTGCTGGGCATTCCCAACCTGCCGCATGACTCCGTGCCGATTGGCGAAGACGAAGACGGCAACGTTGAAGTGCGCCGCTGGGGCACGCCGAAGACCTTTGATTTCGAGATCAAGGACCACGTTGCATTGGGCGAGCTGACCGGCGGCCTGGATTTTGAAACCGCTGCCAAAATGTCCGGCGCACGTTTTGCCTTGCTGCGCGGCCCAATCGCGCGCATGCACCGTGCACTCGCGCAGTTCATGATCAACCTGCACACCGCCGAGCACGGTTACGAAGAAGCCTACACCCCGTACTTGGTGCAGGCGCCGGCGCTGATGGGCACCAGCCAGTTGCCGAAATTCGAAGAAGACCTGTTCAAGATCAGCCGCGACGGCGAAGCCGACCTGTACTTGATTCCGACCGCCGAAGTGTCGCTGACCAATATCGTGTCTGGCGCAATTCTCGATGCCAGGCAACTGCCGCTGAAGTTCGTCGCGCACAGCCCGTGCTTTCGCAGTGAAGCCGGTGCCTCCGGTCGCGATACGCGTGGCATGATCCGCCAGCACCAATTCGACAAGGTCGAGATGGTGCAAGTGGTTGAGCCGTCGACGTCGATGCAAGCGCTGGAAGGCCTGACTGCCAATGCCGAGCGCGTGCTGCAACTGTTGGAGCTGCCATACCGCGTTCTGGCGCTGTGCACCGGCGACATGGGTTTCAGTGCCGTGAAAACCTACGACCTTGAAGTGTGGGTGCCGAGCCAGGACAAGTACCGCGAGATTTCGTCGTGCTCCAACTGCGGTGATTTCCAGGCCCGTCGCATGCAGGCGCGTTTCCGTAACCCGGAAACCGGCAAGCCGGAACTGGTGCACACCCTCAACGGTTCGGGCCTGGCCGTAGGCCGTACCTTGGTAGCCGTGCTGGAAAACTACCAGCAGGCTGACGGTTCGATCCGCGTACCCGAAGTGCTCAAGCCTTACATGGCGGGCGTTGAGGTCATCGGTTAAATGGAATTTCTGCCGCTGTTTCATAACCTGCGCGGCAGTCGTGTGTTGGTCGTCGGCGGTGGGGAAATTGCCTTGCGCAAATCCCGCCTGCTGGCCGACGCCGGTGCATTGCTGCAGGTGGTTGCGCCACAGATCGAAGACCAGTTGCGTGAGCTGGTGCTGCGCAGTGGCGGGGAACTGTTTTTGCGCGGTTATCAGGAGGCCGACCTTGACGGTTGCACCCTGATCATCGCCGCAACCGATGACGAGCCGCTCAACGCGCAAGTGTCCAGTGATGCCAAGCGCCGTTGCGTTCCGGTCAACGTGGTGGACGCGCCAGCCTTGTGCAGCGTGATCTTCCCGGCGATTGTCGACCGTTCGCCGTTGGTGATTGCAGTGTCCAGCGGCGGCGATGCGCCGGTGCTGGCGCGTTTGATCCGCGCCAAACTGGAAACCTGGATTCCCTCCACCTACGGCCAACTGGCCGGGTTGGCGGCGCGTTTTCGTGCGCAGGTCAAAGCGTTGTACCCGGATGTGCAGCAGCGTCGTGCGTTTTGGGAAGAGGTTTTCCAGGGCCCGATTGCCGACCGCCAGTTGGCCGGGCAGGGCGCTGAAGCCGAGCGTCTGTTGATCGACAAGGTCAACGGTGCGCCGCCACATGCACCGGGCGAGGTTTACCTGGTGGGCGCAGGCCCGGGTGATCCCGACCTGTTGACCTTTCGCGCCCTGCGCCTGATGCAGCAAGCCGACGTCGTACTCTACGACCGCCTGGTAGCCCCGGCGATACTTGAGCTGTGCCGTCGCGACGCCGAGCGCGTGTATGTCGGCAAGCGTCGTGCTGAACACGCGGTGCCGCAGGACCAGATCAATCAGCAACTGGTGGACCTGGCCAAACAAGGCAAACGCGTGCTGCGCCTCAAGGGCGGCGACCCGTTTATCTTTGGCCGTGGTGGCGAGGAGATCGAAGAACTGGCGGCGCATGGCATCCCGTTCCAGGTGGTGCCGGGGATTACCGCGGCCAGTGGCTGCGCGGCGTATGCCGGGATTCCGCTGACGCATCGGGATTATGCGCAATCGGTACGTTTCATCACCGGCCATTTGAAGAACGGCACATCGGATCTGCCGTGGCGAGACCTCGTGGGACCGTCGCAGACCCTGGTGTTCTACATGGGCCTGATCGGCTTGCCGGTGATCTGCGAACAACTGATCAAACATGGCCGTGCGCCAAATACGCCGGCGGCGTTGATCCAGCAAGGCACCACGTCCAACCAGCGTGTGTTTACCGGCACCCTGGCAGATTTGCCACGCATGGTTGCGGAGCATGAAGTGCATGCGCCAACGCTGGTCATCGTCGGCGAAGTGGTGGTGTTGCGCGAAAAGTTGAAGTGGTTCGAAGGCGCCCAGTCTCAAGTCTGAGATTCACAAACACCTCCCATCTTGGAGCGCATCCCAAGGTGGGAGGGGGCTTGCTCCCGATGAGGCCCATAAGCCCACACCATCAATCGAATCAGCCCCAGACGCCTTTACCGCCCAAGCGCTGCCGATCATGCTCTGCATCAAACTGTTGCAACGGCCCCTTGGGCACAATCCCCGTTGGGTTAATCGTCCGGTGGCTGGCGTAGTAATGCCCCTTGATATGTTCAAAGTCGACCGTCTCGGCCACGCCTGGCCACTGGTACATCTCCCTCAACCAGTTCGATAAGTTTGGATAATCGGCAATCCTGCGCAGATTGCACTTGAAGTGGCTGTAATACACCGCATCAAAGCGAATCAGCGTGGTGAACAGTCGCACATCGGCTTCGGTCAGGTATTCCCCAGCCAGATAACGCTGGTTATCCAGGCGCTGCTCCAGGTTGTCCAGCTCGGCAAATACATCATAAAACGCGCTTTCATAGGCTGTTTGCGAGGTCGCGAAACCCGCGCGGTACACGCCATTGTTGACGGCGGGATAGATGCGCTCGTTTAGCGCGTCGATGCTTGGGCGCAGGGCCTCGGGGTAAAAATCCAGGGTATTGCCGGTCAGTTGGTTAAACGCACTGTTAAACATGCGGATGATCTCCGCCGATTCGTTGCTGACGATGCGGTTGAGTTGCTTGTCCCACAGCACTGGCACGGTGACACGGCCGGTGTAGTCGGCGGTGTCGGCGGTGTAGCGCTGGTGCATGAATTGGAAGTCATCGAGCTTATCGCCGCTGGCGCCGTGGGCCTTGTCGAAGGTCCAGCCGTTTTCCAGCATCAACCAACTGACCACTGACACGTCAATCAGGCTTTCAAGCCCTTTGAGCTTGCGCAGTATCAGCGTGCGGTGCGCCCAAGGGCACGCGAGCGAGACATACAGATGGTAGCGACCGGCCTCGGCCTTGAAGCCGCCGTCGCCGCTTGGCCCAGGCTGGCCGTCGGCGGTCACCCAGTGGCGGCGTTGTGCCTGTTCGCGCTGGAAAGCGCCGTCTGCGCTACTTTCGTACCACTGGTCTTTCCAGTGTCCTTCGATCAGCAAACCCATGACTGGCTCCTTGGCTAATTAAGCGTTGGAGCCCAGTCTAACGGGCTGAGTTCGAACTAAAAGCGCAAAGAGCGCGGGTGAATGATCGATTAAATCGATTTGTTCCGTGCATCCCAGTATCGCTGAGCCAATTCGAACGCCTGCGCGCGTGGGTGGCCGAGGCCGCGCAAGGCCAGGGCCATGGTGGCGATCAGGGCCAATTGCGGATAACTGTCTTCGACGTCACCGCGCCACAGCGCTTTTAAATGCTCGGGCTCAAGGCTGGCGGGTTTGACGTGGCGTTGAGCCGCGAGGGCGGGCCACTCTTCGTCCCAGCTTTCGCCGCCGGTGGTGCCGTACAGGTGGCTGGCAGCATCGGGGTTGATCTCGACTTCGCCGCCGTCGCCCTTGACCACAATCACGTTGTCGCCGAGCAGGCCGCTGGCATCGCGGTGCACGCCCTGATAACCCGGGTGGAAAATACTTTGCAGGCCGCAACGCGCACTCAGCGGGTTGAGCAGGCGCGCCAGGGAATGGATCGGCGAGCGCAGGCCCAGCGTGTTGCGCAAGTCGATCATGCGTTGCAGTTGCGGCGCCCAATCGCCCAGCGGGATAAACGCCAGGTTGCCTTGTTCGAAGGCTGCCTGTACCTGCTGCCAATCACGGCACAGCGGTATCTGCAAACCTTCCAGCAATTGCTCGGTATACAGCCGGCCGGCGGTGTGTGCGCCGCCGCCGTGCATGAGGATACGCACGCCGTTTTGCGCCAGGCACTTGGCCGCCAGCAAATACCACGGCAAGTGGCGTTTTTTGCCCGCGTAGGTCGGCCAGTCAATGTCCACGTTCAACGCCGGGGCATTCAGGCGCTCACGCACCGCTTCGGTGAACCCTGCGAGTTCTTCCGGGCTTTCTTCCTTGTGGCGCAGCAGCATCAGGAACGCGCCGAGCTGGGTGTCTTCGACTTTTTCATCGAGCAGCATGCCCATCGCTTCACGCGCTTCTTCGCGGGTCAGGTTGCGCGCGCCGCGCTTGCCTTTGCCGAGGATGCGCACGAACTGCGCAAACGGGTGTTCGGCAGGGGTTTCAAGGGTCAGCGGAGCAAAGTCGGTCATAAGCAATTCGTCGGCCTGGGCAGGCCCGCCAGCTTGGCGGCGAGTTTGGCGGGAGTGCCGTTAAACAGTGAGTTGAGGTGCAGGCTGTTGCCCTTTTCCGGGCCGAGCTTTATGGCTGCGTACTTGATCAGGGGCCGCGTGGCAGGCGACAGCTGAAATTCGGCGTAGAACCCTCGCAGCAGCTCGAGAATTTCCCAGTGGTTCGCGGTCAGCTCCAGCGCTTCTGCGGCGGCCAGGGCGTTGGCGACGTCGGCGGACCAGTCATTCAGGTCGACGAGGTAGCCGTCTTTGTCCAGCGCCAGCGTGCGCTCGCCTACGGTCAAGGTATTCATAGCCAGGTGTTGACCTTGGCGTAGTCGATCGACAATTGCACAAAACCCGGGTAGTCGACGCTGTCGGCCCAATCCGGCAGGGGCAGGTTGCGCGCCTGCATGTCTTCGGCCAGCACAAACACCTTCACGCCTTTAGTCTGCAGGGCCGGGTTGCGCAGGCCGTAGGCGCCGTCGCCGCACAGCAGAATGGCGTCCTCGGCGCCGCACACGCGCAGGCAACTGGCCAGGCGGCTGTCGGTAAACGGGGAGTGAGACACCACGTGTAAAGTCGACATCAGAGGGTAATCACCTGGTCGTAGCGGTCAATCAGCAGGGCGATAGCCTCGCTGCTCAAAGGTTCGGCGCTGGCCGGGGCAGCAAGCCCGCGTTCGGCGAGGCTGTGGCTGCACGCGAACACCTCATCGATACCGAACAGGCCCAGCGCTTGCAAGTTGGCGCTGAGGTCTTTTTGCTGCACGGCCCTGGCGTCCTGGTGCGGCGCCAACTGGAACACGCCGTCGTCCATAAACAGCAGGCCAATCGGCAGGTCAAACGCGCCGCCGGCCAGTACGATGTCCAGTGCTTCGCGCGCACCCGGCCCGGCCCACGGTGGCTGGCGGCTGATCACCAACAAGGATTTGGACATGTCATGGCCCTCCAAAACAGATCAGGCGGTCGGCGGCCTGGGCGGCATCATGTAACTGCCCAAGGCCGGACAACGCCCATGGCGCATCCAGGTTCACCGCGCTGCGTTGGTAGCGTGTGGCTTCTTCGTTGTTGAGCACACCACGGCGCAAGGCGGCGGCGATACACACCACGCCGTCGAGCTGGTGCGCGCTGACGAACTCGCGCCATTGGCGGGCAATGTCTTGCTCATCCTGCGGCGTGACGATGTTATTGGCGGCGCTGTAAACGCCGTCCTGATAAAAAAACAGCCGCACAATCTCGTGGCCACCGGCAAGCACGGCTTGGGCGAACAGCAAGGCGCGGCGCGAGGAGGGCGCGTGGGCGGCGGAAAACAGCGCAATCGCGAACTTCATGGAAGACTCTGCAAGAAAACGTCGGCCAATGATAAAGCCGCCGCCGCGAAAAAGCCCGCCGTGATCAACGTGGGCGGCCATCGAGGCTAGCGGCGCGCGTCCAGGAACAAAAGCGCTTTTGTGGGAGCGGGCTTGCTCGCGATGGCATCAACTCGGTGTGCCTGATGGACCGAGGTGCCTGCATCGCGAGCAAGCCCGCTTCCAGATTTGACTGGATTCGGCCTGGGTGATCGGGCCAGCTTTCAGGCGCCTGTTGTTGATTTTGATCCTGGAAGCGCCCCGTTAAACCACGATGCCTCACTCGACGCGCGTTTCGCCGGTGAACACCAACGTCTGCCGGCACCGCCGACACAAATACCGCCGGCCCTGAGCCACCAAACCATGGCGCTGGGCTGAAAACGGGAAGTCGCTGTCGGCGCACGGGCATCGGTAAATGTAACGGGTTACCTGGCGGCGTTTCACCGCATAGGTGTGGCAGCGGTCCGGCGGCAGTTCGTAAACGCCGCGCATGATCAGCTGCCATTCCTCGCCATGCGGCTGAATGTGCTCGCCAAACAATTGGTGGGCAATCAGGTGCGCGACTTCGTGGGCCACGGTCTGCTTTAGAAAGTGTTGGCAGTTTTCACGGTAAAGCTGTGGGTTGAAACGCAGCAGGTTCTCGTGCAAATGCGCGACACCGGCCTTCTGGCCCCGCAGCTTGAGGCTGACCTGGGGGCGTTTGAAGCTTCGTTTGAAAAAGGATTCGGCTTGCTGGAAACAATCTTCGACGCGGGTATTGAGTGGCTCGGACATGCTGTACCTATCTCCAGAGACGCCCAGTATGCCGCAAAAGCGAATGTTTCCGAATCTGTCAGGCGCCGAATGGTCATGCTTAACGCACACAGCCACCTTGCGGTGGCCTTGCCTGAGGTTTTAAACCGGCAAGGCCTACGTTCAGCCCCCGCACAATACGACGGAGTACAACAAGTGATGGCCGGAGCACCTGTAGCGCATTAGAGCCAATTACCCTGTGAACATTGGCTTTAATCGCGGCGCGGTCGGTTGTCGGGTGCTCGATCGCATATTGGAACTTGCTCGCGCATACCGCTAAAATACTCGGCTTTTCGTCACACACCTCCAGCGGATCCTAGCGCCATGGGCACTCTTACGGTCAACCAGAACAAACTGCAAAAACGCCTGCGTCGCCTGGCCGGGGAAGCGGTCGCCGACTTCAACATGATCGAGGACGGCGACAAGGTCATGGTGTGCCTCTCCGGCGGCAAAGACAGCTACACCCTGCTTGACGTGCTGCTGCACCTGCAAAAGGTCGCGCCGATCACGTTCGGGATCGTCGCCGTCAACATGGACCAGAAACAACCAGGCTTTCCCGAAGACGTGCTGCCGGCCTACCTCAAAGGTTTGGGGGTCGAGTACCACATCGTCGAAAAAGACACCTATTCGGTGGTCAAGGAGCTGATCCCGGAAGGCAAGACCACCTGCTCACTGTGCTCGCGCCTGCGCCGTGGCACGCTCTACACGTTCGCCGATGAAATCGGCGCGACCAAGATGGCTTTGGGGCATCACCGCGATGACATCGTTGAGACGTTCTTCCTGAATATGTTTTTCAATGGCTCGCTCAAGGCGATGCCGCCCAAGCTGCGCGCCGATGACGGGCGCAACGTGGTGATTCGCCCGCTGGCCTATTGCAACGAGAAAGACATCCAGGCGTATTCGGATCTCAAGCAATTCCCGATCATCCCGTGCAACCTGTGTGGCTCGCAGGAAAACCTGCAGCGCCAAGTGGTCAAGGAGATGCTGCTGGACTGGGAGCGCAAGACCCCGGGGCGTACCGAAAGCATCTTCCGCAGCCTGCAGAATGTGCAGCCATCGCAATTGGCCGACCGCAACCTGTTCGACTTCACCAGCCTGCGCATCGATGAGACGGCCGCTTCGCGCTTCGTCAATGTAATGAACCTCTGAGCCTTTTCAACGCTCTGACACACGGCGCTTGCGGGCGCCGTTTTCAATTCAATTGCCAGGAGAGGGCATGCGCGATTACAAGTGGCTGCACGAATATTGTCTGAACCGCTTCGGTTCAGCGGCAAAGTTGGAAGCCCATCTGCCAGTGCCCAAAACCCCGGCGCAATTGCGCAAGATCAGCGCTGACCGCTACCTGTCGACCCTGGCGCTGCGGGTATTCCGCGCCGGGCTCAAGCACAGTGTGGTGGATGGCAAGTGGCCGGCGTTTGAGCAGGTGTTCTTCGGCTTCGACCCGGAAAAAGTCGTGCTGATGGGCGCAGAGCACCTGGAGCGCTTGATGCAGGACGCTCGCATCATTCGCCACCTGGGCAAGCTCAAGAGCGTGCCGCGCAATGCGCAGATGATCCTCGACATCGAACAGGAAAAAGGCAGCTTCGGCGCGTTTATCGCGGAGTGGCCGGTGACCGACATCGTCGGCTTGTGGAAGTACCTGAGCAAACACGGCCACCAACTCGGCGGGTTGTCGGCACCGCGCTTTCTGCGCATGGTCGGCAAGGATACGTTTGTGCCGAGCGATGACGTGGTCGCGGCGCTCAACGCGCAGAAGATCGTCGACAAGGCGCCGACCAGCCTGCGCGACCTGGCGACGGTGCAGGGCGCGTTCAACCAATGGCACGCCGAGAGCGGCCGGCCAATGTGTCAGTTATCGATGATGTTGGCTTACACCGTTAACCACTGATCAACGCAGTCTATGGCGAGCCGGCTTGCTCGCGATGGGCTGCATGGCAGCCCCAAACCAGACGGCGAATTTATACCTGGAAGAGTGCGGTTGCTGTACTGGGGCCGCTGCGCAGCCCAACGCGAGCAAGCCCGCTCGCCACAATTAGCGTGCTTTCAGTGAACAACAGTCATTGTGCCAACCGATTCAGCTGATGCCGCCAGCGCACATACAGCAGCGCAGTACAAAACACCGCCAGGCTCGCGAGCATTTCCAGCACGCCGAACCACTGGCGATTCGGGTCATACGCTGCCAGCGCGCCTTTGATGAAATACAGGTTCACCACAAAGCACAGCCACGAGTGCCCGCGCGCGCTGCCCTGCAATATCCCCGGCGCCAACACCAGCAGCGGCACCAGCTCGATCAGCAGGATGACCCACGGGCGTGCACCGTGCAGGTCGGCGACGAACAGGTAATACCCGCACAGCAAGCCCACCAAGGCAAAAAACGCCAGCAGGCTTAACACGCGTGCGGCTTTTACCCGTGGCGCCAGCCATGCTCGCGGCGGCAGGGCTTTAGGCTTGCTGGCCACTGCCGTTCCTCAGCAGCGTGGCGGTTTTGGCCAAGCGCAGGCCCAGTGCCCGGCACAAGGCGATCTCGTGCGGGTCGAGTGCGCGTTTGCCGTCTGCCCCGGAGTGATGGCTGGCGCCATACGGCGTACCACCGCCCTGAGTATCCAGCAGCGCCTGTTCACTGTAGGGCAGGCCGGTGATCAGCATGCCGTGGTGCAGCAACGGCAGCAGCATCGACATCAGCGTGGTTTCCTGGCCGCCGTGCAGGCTGGCGGTGGAGGTGAATACACCGGCCGGCTTGCCGACCAGCGCGCCGGTGAGCCACAGGTTGCTGGTGCCGTCGAGGAAGTACTTGAGCGGCGCGGCCATGTTGCCAAACCGCGTGGGGCTACCGAGGGCCAGGCCCGCGCAGTTTTTCAGATCATCCAGGCTGGCATACAGCGCGCCTTCCTGCGGGATACTCGGCGCCACGGCTTCGCACTCGGTGGAAATCGCCGGTACGGTGCGCAGCCGTGCTTCCAGCCCGCCTTGCTCGATACCGCGTGCAATCTGCCGGGCCATTTCGCTCACCGAGCCATTGCGGCTGTAATACAAGACCAGCACATACGCAGTCGTCACGGCAGAATCTCCAGCAGGTTCTCTGGCGGACGGCCAATGACGGCCTTGTCAGCGGTTTCCAGGATCGGGCGTTCCATCAGCTTGGGGTGCGCGGCGATGGCGGCGATCAATTGCGCTTCGCTGAGGCTGGCGTCAGCCAGGTTGAGGGTTGTGTATTCGTCTTCGCCGGTGCGCAGCAGTTGCCGCGCGCCGATCCCCAGCTTGCCGAGCAGGGCCTTTAATTGCGTGGCATCCAGCGGGGTTTCGAGGTAGCGCACCACACTCGGGTTGAGGCCACGCGCTTGCAGCAGTTCGAGCGCACCGCGTGATTTCGAGCAGCGCGGATTGTGATAAAGCGTCAGATCGGTCATGTGCGGGTCGCATCTTGCGTAAGGTGGCGGGTATTCTACCTGCGCAGCCACCTGTCCTTAAACCACAAGCGGCGACAGGTCGCAGCCAACGTTCATTTTTTTGCGAAGGATTACCCCATGACAAGGCGACTGATCGGTGCATTGGCGATCATCACAACCCTGCTGCTCAGCGGCTGCGGTAACGACTACGGCGTTGACCAATATGGCAAAAAAGTCGCCGCCGAACGCTTGGACAAGCAATGGGTAGTGGTCAACTACTGGGCCGAATGGTGCGGCCCGTGCCGCACCGAAATCCCGCAGCTGAATGCGTTGGCCGAGCAGCTGAAAGCGCAGAATGTAGGGGTGTTCGGGGTCAATTTCGATAATGTGCAGGGCGAGGAGTTGAAGGCTGCCAGCGAGAAGCTGGGCATCAAGTTCACCGTGTTGGCACAGAACCCTGAAGAGATTTTCGATATTCCGCGCAGCGAGGCGTTACCGGTGACCTACATCATTGATGACAAGGGCAAGGTACGCGAGCAGTTGATGGGCGAGCAGACGGCGGAAGGCGTGCTGGCCAAACTCAAAGCCTTGCGCGGTTAAAAGTGTGGGAGCGGGCTTGCTCGCGATGCAGGCACCTCGGACCATCAGGCATACCGAGTTGAGGCCATCGCGAGCAAGCCCGCTCCCACAGTTGGCCGCTATCAGCCTTCTTCCAGCCACAGGCGCAGAGGTTTGCCCTCGGCTGGCCAGAAACGCGTCTGCTCGATTGGCGAAATGTCCCAACGCTGCACGCCTTGCAGGGCCTGGAAGAAGCGCTGTTCCTGCTCCATCAAGGCCTCGGCGCAGCGTTTGCGGGTGCTGCCGATCTTGCCGAAACTAAGCTTTTGACCGGCCACGGTGTAGGGCGCGAACCAGTGGTTGCAGCCGCCGTTACCGTAGGCGCGACCATCAGCGCCGAGGGTGACGGTCAGGTGCGCGTAATCCATCAGTGGCCGTTCACCGATCCATTCCACCACGTAGCTGTGGTCCTGCTTGAGCTTTACCGCATCACCGGCGCAACCGGCCAGGGCTGCACCGATCACAGCGAGCAGCAGCGGGCCTCTCACAACGCGGCCTGCTGGCATTTCGGGCAGCGGTGCTGGTCGCCCTCGGTCGCCCAGCCCAAGGCGTTGATGCGCGCAGTGGCGGCCGGTTGCAACGGCTCTTTGGTCAGTTTGGTTTCTACCGCGAATTCAAACTCGAGCACGCTGTCGCAACTGTCGCAGTTGACCTTCCAGGTGTGAATCTCGAGTTCGCCAAACTTCGGCCCCTGGGCCATGGCGACCCATTGGCCCGCCGGGCGGATGGAGTAACGCGCATCACCTTCGACGGTCAGGCGCATCGACAGGGTTTTACTGCCGCGCAGGGTGACGATCATTACGTCGCCATGCTTGATCGAACCACCGTTGCCAGTGACCTGGTAGCGGCCCGGCACCAGGGCGCGGCATTCGATCAGGGTGTGTTGCGGGCTCAGCAAGCTGAAGCGGAAATCGTGTTCGGCCATGGATCCTCCAAATAGGCGCGGCATCCTATCACGGGTGCCGACCTATCATGGGCCTGGTATGTGACCGCTGATCAACCTTCGACGAGGTTCTGCGGCTGGCCCGCGGCCCACGCGGCAATGTTGGCCAACGTGGTGCCGGCAATCGCCGCAAGGGCCTCACGCGTGAGGAACGCCTGGTGCGCGGTAATGATCACGTTGGGGAAGGTGAGCAGGCGCGCAAGTACGTCGTCTTGCAGGGGCAGGTCCGAACGGTCCTCGAAAAACAGTTGGGCTTCTTCTTCGTACACATCCAGGCCCAAATAGCCGAGTTGGCCGTCCTTGAGCGCGTCGATCAGCGCGGGCGTATGCACCAAGCCGCCGCGACCGGTGTTGATCAGCATCGCGCCGGGTTGCATCCGCGCCAGGGAGTTGGCGTTGATCAGGTGTTTACTGTCGGCGGTCAGCGGGCAGTGCAGGCTGATGATCTGCGCCTGCGCGAGTAGCTCGGCAAGGCTCACATAGCGGGCGCCGAGGGCCTCAACCTGCGGGTTGGGGAAGGGGTCGAAGGCGAGTAATTGGCAGCCGAAACCGGCCATGATTTTGGCAAAGGTCGCGCCGATTTGCCCGGTGCCGACCACGCCGACGGTTTTGCCGACCACGTCGAAGCCGGTCAGCCCGTGCAGGCTGAAATCGCCATCGCGGGTGCGGTTGTAGGCACGGTGCAGGCGGCGGTTGAGGGCGAGGATCAGTGCCACGGCATGCTCGGCCACCGCGTGCGGCGAATAGGCCGGCACGCGCGCGACGGCCAGCCCGAAGCGCTTGGCGGCGGGCAAGTCGACATGGTTGTAACCGGCCGAGCGCAAGGCAATCAGGCGCGTGCCGCCTTTGGCCAGTTGTTCCAGCACCGGCGCGCTGAGGTCATCGTTGATAAACGCGCACACCACTGCGTGGTGTTCAGCCAGGGCCACGGTGTCGAGGTTCAGCCGGGCCGGCTGAAAGTGCAGTTCAACGCCTGCCGGCAGCGGCTCGCCGATAAAGCTGTCGCGGTCATAGGCCTGGCTGCTGAAAAGAATCACGCGCATAAAAATAGCTCCCTGCAGTTCCGATTTCGCAAGCCCAACGCGGTCAACTGTGGGAGCGGGCTTGCTCGCGATGGCCTCAACGCGGTGTGCCTGATGGTTCGAGGTGACTGCATCGCGAGCAAGCCCGCTCCCACAAAGTTTAACGTTACGACGTTCAAACGCTGACGCGCGCCTCCCGAGCCAGTCGGGCAATCGCCATGTCCAGCTCGTCCAACGCCGCCATGGCTTTGCCGTCGTTTTGCTTGAGCAGGGTTTCTGCGCGATGGCAAGCGGCGCGCAATTGCGGTACGCCGCAGTAGCGGGTGGCGCCGTGCAGGCGGTGCACGCGTTCGATCAGCGCATTGTTGTCATTCGCTTCACGGGCGACGTTTATCGCCTGGCGGTCGGCTTCCAGAGAGGCCAGCAGCATGGCGAGCATGTCCGCCGCCAGGTCAGTCTTGTTGGCGGCCAGGCGCAGGCCTTCCTCGTGGTCCAGCACCAGCAGTTGCACCCCGTTGCCCAAACCTTCGTGGGTACGTTCCGGCCCCTGATTGCGTAGCGCAAGCCCGGTCCACTTCAACACCACCTGCGCCAGTTGCCGTTCGCTGATCGGTTTGGTCAGGTAGTCGTCCATGCCGCTTTGCAGCAGGGCGCGTTTTTCGTTGGCCATGGCGTGGGCGGTGAGGGCGACCACCGGCAATGGCGTACCGTGGCGCTCGCTTTCCCATTGGCGGATCGCCTCGGTGCTTTGGCGGCCGTCCATGCCAGGCATTTGTACGTCCATCAATACCAGGTCGAAGGTCTCCTGTTTGACCGCGTCGATGGCAGCGTAGCCGCTTTCCACCGCATGCACCTTGGCGCCCATGTCTTCGAGCAGGGTTTGCACCAGCAGCAGGTTCGCCGGGTTGTCGTCCACGCACAGTACACGCGGTGCGCGGCTGCCCAGCGGCTCGCCGGGCTCGTTGCGCAACGGGCGCGGGCTGATCAGGTCGGCGAGGGCGCGGCGCAGTTTGCGCGTACACGCAGGCTTGGCTTGCAATTGGCTGTTGGGGTTGGGCACCGATTGGTTGAACAGCATCTGTTCGGTGGTCGGGCACAACACCAGCACTTTGCAGCCCAAGTGCTCAAGGTCCCACAGGTGCTGGTTGAGGCGTTCCGGCGGAATATCGTTGGCGGTCACGCCGAGCACGGCGAGGTCAATCGCCTGTTCTGTCTGATGCGCGCTGGTGATGCCGTTGGTCAGGCTTTCGAGGGTGTTGAACGGCGTGACCTCCAGGCCGCAGTCTTCCAACTGGTGTTGCAGGGCCTGGCGCGCCAGTTCGTGGTTTTCCAGCACCGCCACGCGGCGACCCAGCAGCGGCGCGCAGGGCAGGTCTTCGACGTCGTCGCGGGTTTTCGGCAAGTTCAGGCTGATCCAGAACTCCGAACCTTCGCCCGGCGTGCTGTCTACACCGATTTCACCGCCCATTTGCTCGATCAATCGCTTGGAGATCACCAGGCCCAGGCCAGTACCGCCGGGCTGGCGCGACAGCGAGTTGTCGGCCTGGCTGAACGCCTGGAACAGCGCGCGCACATCCTGATTGGACAGGCCAATGCCGGTGTCCTGCACGCTGATGCGCAGTTGTACGCTGTCTTCCTGTTCGTCCTCGACCATCGCGCGGGCGACGATGGTGCCTTCGCGGGTGAATTTGATCGCGTTGCTGATCAGGTTGGTGAGGATCTGCCTGAGGCGCAGCGGGTCGCCGACCAGCGCCAGTGGGGTGTCGCGGTACACCAGGCTGACCAGTTCCAACTGTTTGGCATGCGCGGCCGGGGCGAGGATGGTCAGGGTGTCTTGCAGCAGGTCGCGCAAGTTGAAAGGCACGCTGTCGAGGACCAGCTTGCCGGCTTCGATTTTCGAAAAATCGAGGATCTCGTTGATGATGCCCAGCAGGTTGTCGGCGGATTTTTCGATAGTGCCCAAGTAATCCAGCTGACGCGGTGACAGCTCGCTTTTTTGCAGCAAGTGGGTAAAGCCGAGGATGCCGTTAAGCGGGGTGCGGATTTCATGGCTCATGTTGGCCAGGAATTCTGACTTGATACGGCTGGCCTCCAGCGCTTCCTTACGCGCCAGGTCCAGCTCGATGTTCTGGATCTCGATGGTTTCCAGGTTCTGGCGCACGTCTTCAGTGGCCTGATCGATGCTGTGTTGCAGCTCTTCCTGGGCATTTTGCAAGGTGCCGGCCATGCGATTGATGCCCGAGGCCAATTGGTCCAGCTCCTGGCTGCCCAGCGGCGGCAAGCGCGTTTCCAGGTTACCGTCCTTGAGCTGGGCCACGGCTTGTTTGATCAGGCCAATCGGCGCATTGATCGTGCGGCTGATGCGCAGCGCCAGGGCGGCGGTGCATATCAAGCCAATGGCGATCAACAGCAAGCTGGCGAACAGGCTGCGATAACCGCGCAGCAGCATGCCATTGTGCGACAGTTCCAGCTCGACCCAGCCCAGCAGACGGTCGGCTTCGTCGGGGATCAGTTCACCGGCGAGGTTGCGATGGCGGCCAAATACCGGCAGCAGGTAGCGTGTGGCGTCATTGCCGGTGCGTTGCAGCAAGTGGGAACTGTTGCCGACCGGCTGTTGGTTGAGCATCGTCGGGCCGGCGTGGGCCAGCGGCGAGCGATCCGGCGCCAGGAACGACACCGCGCGCACGTCCTGCTGATCCAGCGATTGAGTGGCGATCCGTTCGAGCAAGTCGGTGTTTTTACTGCTCAAGGCCGGGGCCACCAGCGGCGCCAATTGCTCTGCAATCATTTCGCCGCGTTGCAGCAATTGGCTTTGCAGCTCCGACAGCTGCATCCAGGTGAAATAGCCCCCCAACAACAGGGCCATCAGGCTGGTCGGTAATAAAGTCAGCAACAGTACGCGGCCTTTTATCCCCATTCTTCTAAGCACGCCACTCTCCTGCTACCACATTGATGTCAATGACTCACGCAGGCATCCGGCCCGCGCCACCTGCGCAGTGTAGCCATTTGCGAGGTCTGGAATCTCGCAAATTAATGACATATGGCAATGTTGGGGCATTCAAATCGGCTTGCGTTTGAGCATTGCGCTCAATGGCGTGCAGCGGCGGGGAGGTTGCTTGTGTGCACACAACACGCGGATGCGACCGCGTCTGTTGAGGGGTTATTGCTCAAGCACGGCGCTGTTTGCGCTTGTTCCATTGGTGTGCGACCCACCAGCGCCAGTAGCCCATGGTCAGGCAATAGGCCAGCGCGCCTAACACCAGGCCCAACACCACCGAACCCAGCAGGAACGGCTGCCACAACGTACTCAACTGGCCGCTGATCCATTCCCAGGTCAGGTTGTCGGGCAGGCTGCGCGGCGGCACATTCATCAGCCAGGCGCCGGTCAGGTAGGTGCAGAAAAACACCACCGGCATGGTGATCGGGTTGGTCAGCCACACCAGGCTGATGGCGATGGGCATATTGCCGCGCACGGCAATCGCGAGGATCGCCGCCAACAACATTTGCATTGGAATGGGGATAAAGGCCGCGAACAAACCCACCGCCATTGCGCGTGCCACCGAGTGCCGGTTCAGGTGCCAAAGGTTAGGGTCATGCAGCAGCGTGCCGAGAAATCGTAAGGACTTGTGTTCCCTGATACTCACGGGATCGGGCATGTACCGTTTGAATAGGCGCCGGGGCATAAGGGGTCCAGGTCAGTTCGAGGGGCAAGTATGCCCGCATTCCATAAACAGAAAATTCAGACTTTGTGACAAAACATCATAGGCCGTACTCGACGTTCGACTAAAACTGAGTGGATCACTTGAAAGGGATGATTCATGAGAACTGGGATGTTCGCGCTCGGGCTTGGCTTGCTGTCGTTGCGATTTTTACCGGCACTGCCGCCTACGGGTTGGCTGCTGGCCCTGTTGGTACTGGCATTGATGCTGTTGCCGTTTCGCACTTACCCCGTGGCGTTCTTCCTGCTGGGCGTGAGTTGGGCCTGCCTGAGCGCGCAAGCGGCCTTGGAGGATCGCCTCACGCCTGCGCTGGACGGCCAGACGCGCTGGGTAGAAGGCCGAGTCATCGGGTTACCGCAACAGACGAGCACCGGGGTACGTTTTGAGTTATCCGACAGTTGGTCGCGCAACGCTCAATTACCCAAGCGCATCCGTGTGTCCTGGCACGGCGGCCCGCCGGTACACAGCGGCGAGCGTTGGCGCCTTGCGCTCAAATTGAAGCGGCCGTCAGGGTTGCTTAATTTTCATGGCTTTGATCACGAGGCCTGGCTGCTGGCCCAACGCATCGGCGCAACCGCCTCGGTGAAAGATGGCCAGCGCCTGGCGCCAGCCCGCAACGCGTGGCGCGATGGCGTGCGGCAACGCCTGCAAGCGCTGGATGCTCAAGGCCGTGAGGCGGGTTTGGCGGCGCTGGTGCTGGGCGACGGTTCGGGGCTGGGTGTTGAGGATTGGCAGATTCTACAAGACACCGGCACGGTGCATCTGCTGGTGATTTCCGGCCAACACATCGGTTTACTGGCGGGTTTGATCTACGGGTTGGTGGCGGGGCTGGCGCGTTATGGTTTTTGGCCGCGAGCCTTGCCGTGGCTGCCGTGGGCGTGCGGCCTGGCGTTCGCCGCAGCGCTGGGTTACGGCTTGCTGGCGGGATTCGGCGTGCCGGTACAGCGGGCGTGCGTGATGGCCGGGCTGGTATTGCTGTGGCGTTTGCGCTTTCGGCACCTGGGCGTGTGGTGGCCGTTATTGTTGGCGCTCATTGCGGTGCTGGTGCTTGAGCCCTTGGCCAGTTTGCAACCTGGGTTCTGGCTGTCATTTGCCGCGGTCGCGGTTCTGCTGCTGACGTTCAGCGGGCGTCTGGGGCCGTGGAACCTGTGGCAAGTGTGGGCGCGCCCGCAATGGCTGATTGCCATCGGCTTGTTGCCGGTCTTGCTGGTGCTCGGCTTGCCGATCAGCCTCACTGCGCCGGTGGCCAATCTGTTTGCCGTGCCGTGGATCAGCGTGGTGGTGTTGCCGTTGGCACTGCTGGGGACCGCGTTGCTGGCGGTGCCTGTTGTCGGGGAGGGCTTGCTGTGGCTGGCCGGCGGGGCACTGAATGGGCTGTTCAGCGGCTTGGCGCTGCTGGCCGAGCAACGCCCGGCCTGGATACCGGCGCAGGTGCCTACCGGTTATTGGTGGGTAAGTCTGGCGGGCGCGGTGTTATTACTGTTGCCCAATGGCGTGCCGTTTCGGCTGCTCGGCTGGCCAATGCTGTTGCTCGCCCTCTACCCACCGCGAGCGCTGGTGCCGCACGGGCAGGTGGAGGTGGTGCAGTTGGACGTCGGCCAAGGCCTGGCGTTGATTCTGCGCACGCGTCATCACACATTGCTCTACGACGCTGGGCCGCGCTCCGGGGACTTTGATCTCGGCGCACGCGTGGTATTGCCATCCTTGAGAAAACTCGGGGTGAGCGCGTTGGACATGATGGTCATCAGCCACGCCCACGCCGATCACGCAGGCGGTGCGGCGGCTGTTGCGCGTGCGCTTGCGGTAAAACGGGTGGTGGGCGGAGAGACCCAAGGGCTGCCGGTAGTGCTGGGCACCCAGGCGTGCATCAGCGGTGAACAGTGGGAGTGGGATGGCGTGGTATTTGAGCTGTGGCAGTGGCCTGGAGCCACTAGCAGCAATCCGAAGTCCTGCGTGTTGCAGGTTCAGGCCAATGGCGAGCGCTTGCTGCTGACCGGTGATATTGACCGCGCGGCTGAACGCGCGCTGCTCGACTCACCCCTGGCGGTGCCCACCGATTGGCTGCAAGCCCCTCACCATGGCAGCCGTAGCTCTTCTTCCGAGGCTTTTATACAGCGCCTGGCGCCCAAGTCGGTGTTGATTTCCCGAGGCCGTGGTAACGCCTTTGGTCACCCGCATCCGCAAGTGCTGACGCGTTATCAAGCAGTCGGCAGCCTTGTCTATGACAGCGCCGAGCAGGGTGCCATCCGCCTGCAACTGGGGGCCTTCAAGCCGCCTGACGTTGCGCGAAGTCAACGACGTTTCTGGCGCGAAGCGTTACCGTAATCACGCGTTACCAAAGACCAGGGCCGGCTACGCGCGGGTGTGTGGCCGACGAACCCCGCTGGCGAACCTATATGGTAAAGTGGCGCACTTTTTCGAGGGGACATTCACTGTGTGGGAATTGGTCAAATCCGGCGGCTGGATGATGTTGCCGATCATCATGAGCTCCATCGCCGCACTCGGCATCGTAGCCGAACGCCTGTGGACCCTGCGCGCCAGCCGCATCACCCCTGAACACCTGCTGGGGCAGGTGTGGGGCTGGATCAAGAACAAGCAGTTGGACAAGGAAAAGCTCAAGGAGCTGCGCGCCGATTCACCGTTGGGTGAAATTCTGGCCGCTGGCCTCGCCAACTCCAAGCATGGTCGCGAGATCATGAAGGAGTGCATTGAAGAGGCTGCCGCCCGCGTCATCCATGAAATGGAGCGCTATATCAACGCGCTCGGCACCATTGCCGCGATGGCGCCGTTGCTCGGCCTGCTGGGTACGGTGCTGGGCATGATTGATATTTTCAGCTCGTTCATGGGCTCGGGCATGACCACCAACGCCGCCGTCCTCGCCGGCGGTATTTCCAAGGCGCTGATTACCACGGCAGCGGGCTTGATGGTCGGCATTCCCTCGGTATTTTTCCACCGTTTCCTGCAGCGGCGTATCGACGAGTTGGTGGTCGGTATGGAGCAAGAAGCGATCAAGTTGGTGGAAGTGGTGCAGGGCGATCGTGATGTAGATTTTGTCGAGGGCCGAGTGTGAAATTTCGCCGCAAGCGACGGGAAAATGTCGACATCAACCTTGCGTCGCTGATCGACGTGGTGTTCATCCTGCTGCTGTTTTTTGTCGTCACCACCACTTTTACCCGGCAAACCCAGCTGCGTGTCGACTTGCCGGAAGCGGTGAGCGGCTCGCCAGCCGAGGACCAGGAAGTCAAACAACTGGACGTTGCCATCAGTGCCGATGGGGTGTTTTCGGTGAATAACCAGTTGCTCGAGAAAAACGACCTCACCAGCCTCATGGAGGCGCTGCAGAAAGAGTCCGGCGGCGATACCAACATGCCGCTCTCCATCAGCGCCGATGGCAAAACCCAGCACCAAGCCGTGATCACCGCGATGGACGCGGCCGGCAAGCTGGGTTTCAGCCACTTGCGCATGACCACCGTTGAGGCGGCGGCGCAGCCCTGATGGCCCTGTCTGATCGTTTGGTCAACGCCTGGTACAAGGGCCATCCGGCACTCGCGCTGCTGCGCCCGCTCGAATCGCTGTATCGCCGAGTGGTGCAGCGCAAACGTGCGCGCTTTCTGGCGGGCGAGGGCGAGATCTATCAATCGCCCGTGCCGGTGGTGGTGGTTGGCAATATTACGGTGGGCGGCACCGGCAAGACCCCATTAATTCTATGGCTGATCGAGCACTGTCGTCGCAGTGGCTTGCGCGTCGGCGTTGTCAGCCGTGGCTACGGCGCCAAACCGCCGCAGTTGCCGTGGCGAGTCGAGGCCAGCCATAGCGCCGGGATTGCGGGTGATGAGCCGTTGCTGATCGTGCAGCGCTGCGGCGTTCCATTGATGATTGACCCTGATCGCGGTCGCGCCGTAAAGGCGCTGCTGGCCAGCGAGCCGCTGGACTTGATCCTTTCCGATGACGGCCTGCAGCATTACCGTTTGGCGCGTGACCTTGAGCTGGTGCTGATCGACGCCGCGCGCGGCCTCGGCAACCGCCGTTGCCTGCCCGCCGGGCCGTTACGCGAGCCGGTCGAGCGTCTGCAAAGCGTCGATGCGCTGCTCTACAACGGCGCAGGCTCTGATCCCGAAGGCGGTTTTGCTTTTCGACTGGTCCCCGCGGCATTGGTTAACCTGAGCACCGGTGAGCGCCAGCCGGTCGACTATTTTCCGGTTGGTCAGCCGGTGCATGCGGTCGCCGGCATCGGCAACCCGAATCGTTTCTTCAATACCCTTGAAACGCTACACTGGCAGCCAATACCGCATGCGTTTGCCGACCACGCGCCGTACAGCGCAGAGGTGTTGAATTTTGCCCCGTCATTGCCGCTGGTCATGACCGAAAAGGACGCGGTGAAGTGCCGCGCCTTTGCCCAGCCCGACTGGTGGTACCTTGCGGTGGATGCGCTGCCGTCGCCCGCGTTTGTCGCCTGGTTCGACACGCAACTGATGCGCTTGCTGCCCGCCCGACGTTTGCCTTAAATCGCTTTTTTCCAGGAAACACTCATGGACACCAAACTGCTCGATATTCTCGCTTGCCCGATCTGCAAAGGCCCGCTCAAGCTCAGCGCCGACAAAACCGAGCTGATCAGCAAGGGCGCCGGCCTGGCTTACCCGATCCGTGATGGCATCCCGGTGATGCTGGAGAGCGAAGCCCGCACCCTGACCACCGATGAGCGCCTGGATAAATGACCACCGCCTTTACCGTTATTATTCCTTCGCGTTACGCGTCGACCCGCCTGCCGGGCAAACCGCTGCACTTGATCGGCAACAAGCCGATGATCCAGCTGGTGTGGGAGCAGGCCTGCAAAAGCAGCGCCGAGCGCGTTGTAGTTGCCACCGATGACCCGCGCATCATCGAAGCCTGCAAGGGTTTTGGTGCCGAGGCGGTGCTGACCCGCGAAGACCACAACTCCGGCACCGACCGCCTGGCCGAAGTCGCCACGCAGTTGGGCCTGGCGCCCGATGCAATCGTCGTCAATGTGCAGGGTGATGAGCCGTTGATCCCGCCGAGCGTGATCGACCAGGTGGCCGCCAACCTGGCGGCGCATGGCGAAGCGCGCATGGCGACTCTGGCTGAGCCGATCGAAGACATCGACACGCTGTTCAACCGCAACGTGGTGAAAGTGGTCAGCGACATCAATGGCCTGGCGCTGACGTTCAGCCGCTCGATCCTGCCGTGGGCGCGAGACGCCTTCGCCAAGCACCCCGACGTATTGCCGGAGGGTGTGCCGTACCGCCGCCACATCGGCATCTACGCCTACCGCGCCGGTTTCCTGCACGATTTCGTCAGTTGGGGCCCGTGCTGGCTGGAAAGCACTGAGTCGTTGGAGCAACTGCGTGCCCTGTGGCACGGCGTGCGCATCCACGTAGGTGACGCCCTCGAAGCGCCGCCCGCCGGTGTTGACACTCAGGAAGACCTTGAGCGCGTCCGTCGCGTTCTGGGGGCCTGATGGAGGTTCTGTTTGTCTGCTTGGGCAATATCTGCCGCTCACCGACTGCCGAGGGCGTCCTGCGGCATAAGTTGCGCGAAGCCGGGCTGGCCGGCCAAATCGAAGTAGCGTCAGCCGGGACGGGCGAATGGCACGTCGGTAACCCGCCGGACCAGCGCAGCCAACGCGCGGCACGGGCGCGCGGTTATGACCTGTCGGCGCAACGTGCTCAGCAGGTCTCTCGCGCCGACTTTGCGCGTTATGACCTGATCCTCGCCATGGACCACAGCAACCTGCGCAACCTCAAGGCCTTGCAGCCGGCGCACGGCAAGGCGGAGCTGGACGTGTTCCTGCGCCGCTACGACGGCGAAGTGGAAGAAGTGCCAGACCCTTACTACGAAGGCGAACAAGGCTTTGAACGGGTGCTTGATCTGATCGAGCGTGCATGTGATCTATTGGTGATCGAATTGAAGGGGCGTTTATGAGCCTGCATGTGCTTGCGCAGGTGTCGCTCAAGCCATTCAACAGCTTTGGCATCGACGTACGCGCCCAATGGTTCGCCGAGGCGCGCAGCGACGCCGAGGTGCGTGAAGCCCTGGCCTACGCCGCCGCGCACGCGTCGCCGCTGCTGGTGATCGGCGGTGGCAGCAATTTGCTGCTGACCCAAGACATACAGGCGTTGGTGGTGCGCATGGCGACCCAAGGCATTCGAGTGCTCCAGGATGATGGCCTGCACGTGGTCGTTGAGGCTGAAGCGGGCGAAGCCTGGCACCCCTTTGTGCTGTGGACCCTGGAACACGGTTTTTGCGGTTTGGAAAACCTCAGCCTGATCCCCGGCACCGTCGGCGCCGCACCGATGCAGAACATCGGCGCTTACGGCGTGGAGATCAAGGATGTGTTTGCCGGCCTGACCGCGCTGGATCGTCAAACCGGCGAACTGCGCGACTTCAGCCTGGCAGAATGCAACTTCGCCTACCGTGACAGTCTGTTCAAGCACGAAACCGGGCGCTGGCTGATCCTGCGCGTGCGTTTTGCCTTGAGCCGCGTCAGCCACCTGAAACTCGACTACGGCCCCGTGCAACAGCGCTTGGCCGGGCAGGGCATCACGCAGGCGACGCCCAGCGATGTCAGCCGCGCCATTTGCAGCATTCGCCGCGAAAAATTGCCGGACCCGGCTGAGTTGGGTAATGCAGGCAGTTTTTTCAAAAACCCGCTGGTGTCCACGGCGTTGGCCGCAGAACTACAGGCGAAGTATCCCGACTTGGTGGCGTACCCGCAGCCTGACGGGCAAATGAAGCTTGCCGCCGGTTGGCTGATCGACAAGGCAGGCTGGAAAGGCTTTCGTGAAGGCGATGCGGGCGTGCATAAAATGCAGGCACTGGTGCTGGTCAACTATGGCGCCGCCACCGGGCAAGACATTGCCAACCTGGCGCGGCGTATCCAGCAGGATATTGCTCAACGCTTCAAGGTGACTCTGGAAATGGAACCCAACCAGTACTGAGCCTGCAACCGCCGTATGAAAACAAAAATGCCCCGTATCTTTCGATACGGGGCATTTTTTATAGCACTAACAATCAGTCATCGCGGCTCATGATGCCGAAGATCTGCAACAGGCTGATGAACAGGTTGTAGATCGATACATACAGGCTAACGGTCGCCATGATGTAGTTACGCTCACCGCCATGAATGATCGCGCTGGTCTGGAACAGGATGCACACAGAGGAGAACAGCACAAAACCCGCGCTGATCGCCAACTGCAAGCCGCTGATCTGGAAGAACATGCCCGCAACCACTGCCGCCAGCAACACAAAGAAGCCTGCGGTGATGAAACCACCCAGGAAGCTCATGTCCTTGCGGCTGATCAGCACATAAGCCGACAGACCACCAAACACCAGCGCCGTCATCGCAAACGCCGAGCTGACCACTTCCGCGCCGCCGGCCATGCCGAGGTAACGGTTAAGGATAGGGCCGAGGATAAAGCCCATGAAACCGGTCAAGGCAAATGCCGACACCAGGCCCCACGCCGAGTCACGCAGCTTGTTGGTCAGGAAAAACAGACCGTAGAAGCCGATCAACACGACAAAGATATTCGGGTAGCCAACGCGCATTTGCTGCGCCACGAACGCCATCACGCCGCTGAATGCGAGCGTAAGGGCGAGCAAGCCATAGGTATTGCGCAAGACGCGGCTGACTTCAAGCTGCTCAGCCTGCGCGTTGCCATTCACTGCGTAATTCTGATCGCGCATGGCGACACTCCTTCAGTTTTGAAACGTTCAGTCGCAAAGATCATAACAGACGCTCTGTAACAAGCGATGGCGAGAGTTTGACAGTGTGTTTCATTCGGGTATTATGGCGCCCGCTGAGGCAGGAAGGTCTACGATAATCCTGTGATGCAAAAGGGAAATTGGCAGAGTGGTTGAATGCACCGGTCTTGAAAACCGGCGAACGTTAATAGCGTTCCCAGGGTTCGAATCCCTGGTTTCCCGCCAAGATTTACACGAGAGCCCCGCGAAAGCGGGGCTTTTGCGTTTCTGGGGTTTGGTCAAGCCATGCTCTTGACTCTCTACCGTTTGCGCATCATTTCAGGTGGTTTGCGCAACTACTCGCGAGTTTCGGTCAGCGGGCGGGCTTCACGATCTCCCCGACACGTCGATAAACCGTAGCGGTAATTCGCTTGTCCGTGTGCCCCGGCAGTCGGCTGGCTTCGCCCGCATCCAGAATGTCAGTGTGCAGGCCTCGACTGCAAAGACAGCGCTCCAGATTTTCTCGTTCGCGTAAAAGTCTCTCGGCGCTTCTGCAGGCGCTGGCGGCAGAGTTGTGCTCGGTGCGCCCTCCCAGCCTGACTGCTGCGGGGTCATGTATTGTATATTCTCGTTTTTCAGGAAGTGGACGAATGAACAATTTGGCTGTGGCTTTGATGTTGGGTGTCACCTCTTCGGCGGCTTTTGCTGAGGCAATCCCTGAATCTATCGAGCATCATGTAAGCATCGTCACGGACGACGCTGTCCAGGCGCCCAGCTCTCTTCTCGTGATAAAGAATACGACCAGTATTTCCGATGCTGTGTCTGCACACCATAAGGCTATGGGCCCCCTGGGATCTGGATATGCTTTCCACGCCTTGGACGAGGGTGATGGGGGTGGCGGCGGTGGCGCCATTGGTGGCGCTACTGCGCGTACGAATACGGCTGATGCGATCGTCGGTAATCGTCGCGCGGACGGCCCAGGCAACGGTGTAATCGGCACCCGGTGGGAAAGCGGGGCCGGCTCCGGCGTTTATGGCTTGATGCGCGGCACTGGATCGGGCAGCGGAGTGACTGGCTACAAGGTTCTCACCGGCTCTGGCCATGGTGTTTACGGCAAGAATGAATCTAAAGACGGCGCGGGTGTTTATGGCGAGCGCCTGAATGATGCTGGCCCTGGATATGGCGTTCTTGGTTATGCGAAGGGCGCCACAAGCATCGATAACGCATCGGTAGCGGGCCTGAAAAAACAAGGCGACTGGGGTTACTCGATGTTGGCCGACTCTCGCGGACGTGACTCAGCGCTGCGGGCTTTTTCTGCGCGTAATGCAGCAATGGCCATTGATTCGATGACGGATGGCACCAACACCTCGCCAGTATCGAACACTTTTGAGCGTGCAAACGGGGCGTATGGAGTTGCCGCCTCAACCCTGGTTTCGGGTGGTGGCACGCGGACAGGTTCTGTCGCCGCATCCGTTTCCAGTGTTGAGCCTTCCGAAGTGTCCACTGGTAAAGGCAGAGTCACCGCGCAGGAAGCCCGCATCAGCAGCGCTGTGACCGGCTCGGAGGATGCGCGTGGTAACAGCTCCACCGTCCTTGCCACTGACGGAAAAGAGGCATCGGGCTATCGAGCAATCGTCGAGGGCCGCAATGATACAAACTATGGCGTCTACGCAAATGCGGTTGGCGGTAAAAGCAACTATTCCGGCTACTTTGTTGGCGACGTGCAGGCCGGTCGCGTGATGACAGTTACTGATAGCCGGCTTCAGGATATTCATGGGGAAGTTGATTACGCCAAGAGCATGCAGCGGGTATTGGCGAACAAGGTCTACGTGTCTGATCGCTATGTGGTTTGGAAAGAGACTGATGCCAATGGCGTAGTCACTGAAAAACGCCAGAAGATCGCCACGAATGAAACAGGAAACCTTGCCCAGGATGTCCAGGCAACCAACCCAGATTCAGTCACGGTTAATCCGGATGGTTATCTGTCCGTATCGGACCGTGAAGAGCTCTATCAGTTGAAAGCAGCGGTTATCTATTTGACGCGCCAACTTCAAGAGAAAGGCATTGATGTAACCCCAAAATAGAAAGCATTTAAAATAAACCCGGCCACTTCGGCTGATCGGCGCTGCTCGGCCAATTCGAAGTCCGCATGATTGCGGACGTGAGAGCCAACGGGTTTCAGAGCTGTCAACAATGCTCGATTCTAAATGCGCACATCATCAGGGCCACGCTCCGGCGGTGCTGGTTTAGGACCTCGGCAGGTCGCTTGGGCAAGCGGCTTGTCCTCTCGGGAGGCCTTTTATTTCAGTCGTAAAAATGGCTTTTCGATCAGGTACCAACTCGCCAGGCACAGCGGAACAAGGGTAGCAACCATTAACGTGATGAGCGTGACTGGTGAGGTTACGCCGCACACGACGGTGAGATACAGCAACACCGGCATATGGTAGATGTAAATTCCGTAACTTATATCCGGAATGCGAACCGGTAATAACTGCCGACCCGCCATGCCCGCCCATACGGTAGCGAAGGCTTGAAGTACGGGGTGTGAAGACGTGCCCCACGCACAAATGCCAATGAAAAACAGCCAAGGCAAAATGTTGCCTAACTTTAAAAGTGTGGTGCTGTAAATATAGGTCAGGTTCCCGACAAAAAAAGCCGGCGCGAGAAATGAGATTACTTGTGTGCGTGGGCTAAACCCGGAATGGACGACATACGCCGAGATGGCTGAAGACACGGCGAGGAGCGCCCAGATGAAGAGTGGTTTTTTATAAGCGCCAATTGTCCAGAGCAGGGCCAGGCATACGTAGGCCAATTCCTCCCACGCCAGTGACCACAAGGGTGCGTTGGCAAGGCCCGGAAAGCCGTACAGTCCGCCAGAAATCCAATTGATAAACGACGCTTCAACGAACGCCCAATCAATCAGTAAAAAACCTAATACGAATGAAGTGAAAAGTGCTGGAAATATTCGTAATGCGCGTTTTTTTGTGAAGATGACCCACGATCCCGAGGTGGCGTAGCTTTTAAGTACAAGGAAGCCACTGACTGCAAGAAAGGCCGGGACGGCCATTATAAAGCCTGGCCAGCCTACGCTTGGATCGATCGTCGGCCACGTATGCGCGACAACAACTTCCAGCGCTAAAAGTAGCCGAACCAAATCAAAACTGGGGTAGCGGATTAGCGCTATCGAATTTTTTTGAGGCACGTTGATTCCTTATCCTTAATCAGCGGCATCCTACTTTATATTGGTTAACTACTCTATCTGGAACTCGCTTGAAATAGAGCCGCACACTGCTCTCGGATTCGGTGTTTACCGCAGGCGCGGGTGGCGCGGGATCTGAAGGTTTCGAGCATTACATGGCCGTGAAAAAACGCGCAGATGCTCACTCAGGGCGACACGCCTGTCTGCGATGCGGTTCGCAGGCTTGAGCGTGTGCGTCGCTCGCACTGACCCGACACCGCTAAACCGCACGGCCTTATGGCGGGTAATGATTTCAAATTGTATCCGCGCGGTTGAAATTTCAGCACCCGTCTCACGCGTTACGGGGCGTTCAGGCTATTCATGAACCGGGCTCACATGCATATGTCGACTGAGCGGCGTAGTCGCCTTGTCTGCTCACCGCTAGATTCGCGCCACGCCAATTAAGCAGGATCAGCCGATGCCTATCGAATGCATCAATACCGTTGAAATACGTCTGCTGGATTGCCGCCTGTTGCCGGCGTTCATGCCCATCGAAGTTGCTTTGGCGCACCCCCAGTCGAAGCGCTGAACTGAATCCAACGTTTGTCGATCAAGTCATCGGAGCGCGAACGTGCTGGTGAATCACCAGAACAGCCCGCTTAATCGAGGCACTCCCACCTCAATGCGTGCGCCTGGCGCCGCGCCCGGTCTGTTTGCGTTGGAGTCGGCAATCGATGAGCTGACACTGTTGCGCGGGGTTGACCCGCTGGCGTTTCGCAAGCTGAACCTGGCCACGCGCGACGAAAGCCTTAACCTGGAATGGTCGAGTAATCATCTGCCTGAAGCGATTGATACCGCCGCCGAACGATTTGGCTGGCATGCACGCAACGCAGTGGTCGGCTCAATGCGTGACGCTGATGAAGTCATTGGCTATGGCATGGGCGCCTGCAACTGGGAGGCCTACCAGGTGCCGACTGACGCGAGAGTTATTATTCGCGCTGACGGCAGCGCGTTGGTGCAATGCGGCCAGCAAGACATTGGCACCGGTACCTACACCGTGGCTGCGCAGACGGTCGCGCAACTGACCGGCCTGCCGTTCGAGCGTATTGAGGTTCAACTCGGTAGCTCCACGTTTCCGCCGGGCGCGTTGGCCGGCGGTTCGTGGGCCACGGCGAGCATCTTGCCGGCGGTCGCTGGCGCTACGCGCGCGGCGCTTGCCAAGCTGCGTGAATACGCGGTGATGAGCGGCGGGCTTCTGGCCGGGGCTAAAGCCGAAACCCTTGCGGTGGAGGCTGGGCATCTCGTCAACGGCGCTCAGCGGGCAAGTTTCGCCGAGGTATTGCGCCACCAACGCATCGCTCGCGCCGAGGGCAACTTTCAGAGCGGGGCAAAGGGCGGCGACTTTTCCTATCGCTCCTTCGGCGCGCATTTTGTCGAGGTACGCTGGGACGCAGGCATTTCGCGGCTGCGCGTGGTACGCGTGGTCAGTGCCATCGATGTGGGCAAGGTGGTTAACCCTTTGGCGGCGCGTAATCAGGTAGAAGGGGCGATCATCATGGGGCTCGGGATGGCGCTGTTCGAAGCCTCGGAGAATGACCCCCGCAGCGGTTTGCCGGTCAACAACAACTATGCCGAGTACGTGGTGCCGGTGCATGCAGACTTGCCCGACATCGACGTGACGTTGCTCGACTATCCGGACTACAACCTCAGCGAGTTCGGTGCGCGCGGTATCGGCGAAATCGGTGTGACCGGCCTGGCGGCGGCGGTTGCGAATGCGGTCTACCACGCCACGGGCAAACGCATTCGCAGCTTGCCTATCACCAAGGAAAAACTGATGTCAGTGCTGTAAGGGCGCCTCAACGCCTGAGTAGGCCAGCACCGTATCTGCGCCCAGTGGGCTGAACGGCATCAAGCCAATATTCAGTTCTTCAAGCACAGGCAGCACTGCAGGATCAACCCGGTGCTGATACAACAGGTCAATTCGGTCGGTGCGCAGGGGCGCACTAGCCAGGTAACGTGGAACGAGCCTGTGAGCTGAATTCATGATTGCTCAACGTGGCGTTACCTCACGCGCGCGAAGCGAAGACTTCCTTGAGTACCGGCACCGCCGACATCGCCTTCGGCCAGCCCACATAGAACGCCAAGTGCGTCACCACCTCGGCGGCCTGGGCGCGGCTGAGGCCGTTGTCCATGGCGCGGTTGAGGTGGACCGGCAACTGCGCCGCCTGGCCTTGGGCGATAAGCGCGGCGACGGTGACCAGGCTGCGGTCACGCGCACTGAGCGTGCTTTGTCGCCAAAGGTCACCGAACAACACGTCATTGGTGTAGCGCGCCAGCTCCGGCGCGACCTCGGCAACCCCGGCTTCGACGGCGGCGCGGCGTTTTACTTCACTGTCCGGGTCAAGTGTCAGCGCGGCGCCAGCGGTTGGCGACATCAGCTCGGCGGGGATATTTCGCTCGCTGAACACTTGCTTGGCCACGCCGGCCGCCGACATTGCGTTGGGCCAGCCGGCGTAGAACGCCAAGTGGGTAATCAATGCGCTGATCTCACTTGGCTTGAGGCCATTGTCGAGCCCCAGTTTGATGTGCCCGGTGAGTTGCGGGGTCTGGCCGCTGGCGATCAGCGCAGACAAGGTGATCAGGCTGCGGTCTCGCGGTATCAGCTCGGTGCGTTTCCACACTTCGCCGAACAGCAACTCGGTGGTGTAGGCGTAAAGCTGTGGGGTGACTTCGAGCACGTCCGCTGAAGGCTTTGGGTCAGGCCGCGGCTGCCCTTGATCGGCGTCCACGGCAGCGGCGAAGAGAAGGGTGGCGAAGGTCGTCGCGCGGAGCATTTTCATCGAGTGTCCCCATTGGCGTGTCGAAACGAATAGACCTGCCCATGGTAGTCAACCGCGACCTATTGATTAAGAGGCATAACCTGCATGGCGTCATGAGTTCAGCTCATCAATGCAACGTGTTCTGATGTAGGCTTTACTGCGATCACTTTATGAATGAGGTTCATCAATGGCGCGCGAAGGATACGGCGACCTTTTGGCATTTGTGGCGGTGGCGCGCGAGTGCAGCTTTACCCGTGCTGCTGCACAGCTCGGCGTGTCGCAGTCGGCGCTGAGCCATACCATCCGCGCGTTGGAAGCCCGGCTGGGTGTGCGTTTGCTGACGCGCACCACACGCAGCGTGGCGCCAACCGAAGCCGGCGAGCAGTTGTTCAACAAACTCGCGCCGCGCTTCGACGAGATTGAGGCCGACCTTGCCGAAGTGGTCGAGCTGCGCGATTCGCCGCGCGGCACACTGCGCATCTCGGCCACTGACTACGCGGCAAACGCAGTGCTGTGGCCGCGCCTGGCGGAGTTCATGCCGCGCTACCCCGATATCAACATCGAAATCACCACTGACTATGGCCTGACCGATATTGTCGCCGAGCGCTATGACATGGGCGTGCGCTTGGGCAACCAGGTTGCCCAGGACATGATTGCCGTTCGAATCGGCCCCGACCTGCGCATGGCGATGGTTGCATCGCCTGCGTACCTGCAAACGCACCCGGCGCCTCGGGAGCCGAACGACTTGGCCGCGCACAATTGCATCAATCTCAGGCTGCCCACGCATGGCGGTTGCTACCCATGGGAGTTGGCCAACGGTGAGCGTGAATTACAGGTTCGGGTGCACGGCCAACTGACGTTCAATGGCACTTACCCGATGCTCGCGGCGGCGTTGGACGGCTGCGGTGTGGCGTATCTGCCTGAAGATCTGGTTAAGGCACACGTTGCCGCCGGGCGCTTGTGCTGGGTGCTGGAAGCGTGGTTTCCGACCTTTGCGGGTTTGCACATCTACTACCCGAGCCGACGGCAGTCGTCACGCGCGCTGGCGCTGGTAGTGGAGGCTCTGCGCTACACGGCACCGACCATTCATGAGTGAGCCTCATGGCCGTATCCTTTTTTTGCGCCTTAATCACCCCTGCGAATCGGTCTAGGATCAATCGATCTTTTGAACGCCGTTGAGGGTTAATGATGAATTACCGTTATCTGGGCCGCAGTGCCTTGAAAGTGTCGCCTTTGTGCCTGGGCGCAATGATGTTCGGCGGCGAGACCGACGAAGCCACCAGCCAGCGCATCATCGACAAGGCCGGTGCCGCCGGTATCAACTTCATTGACACCGCAGATGCTTATCACGGCGGGCGCTCCGAAGAGGTGGTGGGCCGCGCCATTGCAGCGCAGCGTGATAACTGGGTGCTGGCGACCAAGTTCGGCTACCCGTCGTCGGCTGAGGCTGGCCCGAATCAACAGGGCCAGTCACGCAAGTGGATCATGCAGAACGTCGAGGCCAGCCTGAAACGTCTGGGCACCGACTACATCGACATCCTGTATTTCCACCGCACCCTGAGCGATGCGCCGATGGAAGAGGGCTTGCGCGCAATCGACGACCTGATTCGCCAGGGCAAGATCCGCTATTACGGCGCGTCCAACTTCCACGGCTGGAAAATCGCCGAAATGGTGCGCATCGCCGATTCGTTGGGCATCCAGCGGCCGACCGTCAGCCAACCGTTGTACAACATCGTCAACCGTATTGCCGAAGTCGAGCAACTGCCAGTCGCCGGCCATTATGGCCTTGGCGTAGTCCCTTATAGCCCGCTCGCACGCGGTGTGCTCAGCGGCAAGTACCCGGTGGACGCGCCGCCGCCGGCTGACACGCGTGCAGGGCGCGGTGACAAGCGTATCCAGCAGACCGAATGGCGCCCCGAGTCGTTGAAGATTGCGCAAACCATCGCCCAGCATGCGGCCGACCGCGGCACCACTTCAGTTGCGTTTGCCATCGCTTGGGTACTCAAGAATCAGCTGATCAGTGCGGCGATCGCCGGCCCTCGCACTGAGGCTCACTGGGACAGCTACCTGCAAGCGTTAGGGCTGGAGCTGGGGCCGGATGACGAAAAAGTGGTCGACAGCCTGGTGGTGCCGGGCCATGCGTCGACCCACGGTTTCACCGACCCGGGCTACCCGGTCGAAGGGCGCAAAGTCAGCTGAGCGCACCAAGGCCAGGGGAGGGCGTTCGCGTCAGCGGTTAACCCTCTCCTGCAAGTGCGCAGGGTAGCGATCACCCGCAACCTTGATCTGCTCCAGTTGCGTTGCGATAGCAGCCAGATCGGCGTTGTCCAGAACGAGGCTGGCGGCACCGATGTTCTCTTCCAGTCGATTCAGCTTGGTGGTGCCTGGGATGGGCACGATCCAGGGTTTTTGCGCCAACAGCCACGCCAACGCAACCTGCGCTCGGGTTGCGCTTTTACCCTCGGCGATTTGACCGAGCACCTCGACCAGTTTCGCATTGGCCTTGCGGTTTTCTTCGGTGAAACGCGGCACCAGATTACGGAAGTCGTCGTGCGCAAATTTTGTCTCGGCGTCGATGGCGCCGGTCAAAAAACCCTTGCCCAACGGGCTGAACGGAACGAAGCCGATTCCGAGTTCTTCCAGTAACGGCAGAATCGCCTCTTCAGGCTCACGCCACCATAACGAATACTCACTTTGCAGCGCGGCAACGGGCAGCACGGCGTGCGCGCGGCGGATAGCCTCAGGCCCGGCTTCCGACATGCCAAAGTGCAGCACCTTGCCTGCTTCGACCAGTTGCTTTACCGCCCCCATAACCTCCTCAATCGGAACCTGCGGGTCAATGCGGTGCTGGTAGAGCAGCTCGATGCGGTCAGTCTTGAGCCGCTTCAGCGAGGCTTCGACCACGGCTTTGATGGTCTCGGGGCGGCTGTCGAGGCCTTCAGCCGTCAGGCCATTTTTGAAACCGAATTTGGTTGCGATAACCACCTGATCGCGGATAGGCGCCAATGCTTCGCCCAGTAGTGCTTCGTTGGTGTACGGGCCATACGCCTCGGCGCTGTCGAAGAAATTCACGCCCTTGTCGAAAGCGCTGCGGATCAGCGAAATCGCTGCTTTACGCTCCAGGGCGGGGCCATAGGCGAAACTCAGGCCCATGCAGCCCAAGCCTATAGAGGACACTTCCAAACCGCTTCTGCCGAGCTGACGTTTCAGCATGTTTCGTCTCCTTCGCAAAGTTGTAATGCACAGGTACACTTTAGATTTCTGTGCATTGCTCAACAATTGGCACATCGCTTCATGAGTACCTGAGGGGAATTCACCAATGATCCGTGCCGGCCTGCCTGAGTTGACCGCATTTGTCGCTATCGCTAAGCAACGCAGTTTCAGCGGCGCGGCCAAGATTCTGGGTGTGTCGGCCTCTGCGCTTAGCCACTCCATGCGCGGGCTTGAATCACGCCTGGAACTGCGCTTGTTCAACCGGACCACCCGCTCGGTCGCCTTGACCGAGGCCGGTGAGCAACTTTTCTTGCGCGTGCAGCCGCTGTTGGGCGAGCTCGAATGCGCGGTTAACGACGTCACCTCAGAGCGCAACACGCCTTCGGGCCTGATCCGCCTGAGCGCATCCGAGTCGTCATTCAAACCTCTGCTCCGTCACGTGATGCCGCAATTTCTTCAGGACAATCCGCAGATTCATATCGAGTGCGTGGCCGATAGCCGCCTGGTGGATATTGTCGCTGATGGTTTTGATGCAGGTATTCGCCTGTATGACGACGTGCCGCGCGACATGATCGCGGTGCGCTTCGGCGCCGATGTGCGATTTGCCGCAGTGGCGTCTCCCGCTTACCTGAGTCGGCACCCGGCGCCAATGGCGCCCCACGACCTAAAAGCGCATCGATGCATCCGGTTCCGCTTCGCCAGCGGCACGCTGTTTCGCTGGGACCTGGATCACCTCGGCCGATCCGCCAGCATTGATGTCGATGGGCCGATGACGATGGACAACCTCAATTTGATGACGGAAGCGGCGCTGGCCGGTATCGGCATTGCGTGGCTGCCGGAGCACCAGGTTGAAGACCACTTGCAGGCCGGTCGCCTGGTGCATCTGTTGCCGGATTGGGGGCCGTACTATTCAGGCGCGTGCCTGTACTACCCTGCCAATCGGCACCCCCCGATGGCTTTGCGCATGTTCGTCGAGGCGCTACGCGAATGGGCGCGTAGCCAGGAAATAAACAATCCCGGCGCGGCCGCGCTTCAGCGCTAAGCTGATCGTTCCCACGCTCTGCGCGGGAATGCGTCCCGTGACGCTCCGCGTCACATTGCACAGGCATCGAGAGTTTCCTCTATAGCGGGACTCAGAGCGTCTGAGGCAGCATTGCCACGCAGAGCATGGGAACGATCATGACGAGAATTCGCGACCCATTGTCCGCGCGTCACGCCCGCTAGGTAATGGAATCGATGTCGAATGTATATGGCCCGCTGCTGCGGGAGGCGAACATCGAAGCGACATCGTCCGGCTCGGGAATCATCGCAATTTGCACCTGCAGTGCGTTCTCCCGCTGGCCCTTCCAGCGTTGCAGAGCGGCTTCCAGGTTGGGCGAGTGCGCCGCGCTGCCGTAAACATCCACCCGCCTCAGTGCGCGCACGCGTAATCGTTCAAGCCGCTGCAGTGAATCTTGCAGCTTGTAATACTCGTCGGACAACTCGCTCACCGTTTGCAGGTACTCGGGGTCGTTGTTGCAGTAGCGCAGCGTGTCCATTGTTCGCTTGCGTTGGTCGTGCACCTTGCTGCGCATGGTCGTCAGTGCCGACGCAACCACATCGTATTCACGTTGAGTCACCACCGTGCCCCTGGTTTCCTCGGTTTGTTGCCAGCGTCTAAAGGTCGCCCAGGAAAACGGGATATAGGCCCCCGGTATACTGTGATCAGCAAGGCTCATGGCTTGATCGATAAAACCACCCCGAAACGGCAGGTCGCCGTCTTTGGCCAGCGCACGCGTGCACGCGGCCTCTTCAAGGGAGTCACACCCCGGGTTCCAGAGAATCGACGAAAGTTGCTTTTCGTTGAAGTTCACCGGCATAAAGTGATGCAACGTGCCGTGATGCTCATAAGGCGCGCCACCCACCCGAACCAGGCCTGCGACGAAAATTAAAATGCCTAACACCGGGTTGGTAATAAAAAGTCCCGCAAGCCCGGTAATCCAGATGCTTCGCCGTGCGTTCATCCACGGTGCGGGTACACCGGGGATCATGTCGTTGTTGTTGACCATGCGGTGGTGCGTCAGCGGCTCGGCAGCGGCGACGAATGTGGAATCACCTACACGTGGCGATCCGTAGGTGTAGAGGAGGACGTCGTAGTTCTTGGTTTTATCAGATCGCAATGCTTCCGCCAGCAGTAAAGCAATCGCACCGCCCAGGCTGTGGCCGCTGATAATGATTTTTTGGTCGATGTAAAACCTATTCAGATAGTCCTGAACGAACTTTTTTAACGCCTTATACGCATCGTAAAAGCCATGATGGACGTTGCCTTTACCCTCGCTGAAAGGAACTTGTGCCGCATCCGCGTCACGCCACCAATCTGATAATTCCAACGTTCCACGGATAGCGATCAACACCACCTCGTCATGATGCGTGATAAACGCTTGCGTGCTCTTGCCGCTTAGCCAGTACTCGCTGGTGTCATCAAAAAAATGCAGATTGGCAGGATGTTCCTGAGTGTCGCTCGGCTTGTTTTGCTCATATATTGTTGGGTCGAACGGTAAAATTTCAAAGCGCTTCGAGTAAGGAACTTCCTCATACAGTGGGTAGAAACGGTGAACCGGCGACTGCGAACTGTCCACCTTCCAGCTTTCTCGAAAGTTGGGAAGCGCTTCACCAAAAAAGTTACCCACACTGGGTTCCAGTGGGAAACTCACGGTGTCCACAGGTTTTTTGGCGGGTTTTTGGCCGAAATTGTTGTAGCTCAAGTTCGACATAATCGCGAGCTGGTACAGGTTGAGTGCGCTGAAGGCATTGTCGGTTGAGAGCATGGGCCTGAATGCACGCAGGGGGCGAACCTGTAGTAGCGTGTGCCGGTTAGACAGCAGCCCGACACCCTTCAGAGATAACGGCTCTGGACTAAGCCTCAGTTCATCAAGTGCTCTGATTAAGAGGTCATTCGGCGGGTATTTACGTTTAAGGGGCGGCGGTAAATGCGCGCGCTGTTTGACCAAGTCCCGCACTTCCACTTGGATAAATGTGTCTCCTGCTTTTAACGCGGGGTTGTGTTCGACAGGAAATCCGTCTTTGTGAAAGAAACGGGTTTGTTCGGCGCGGACTTGGAGTTCGGTGATTGGGAGTTTGTACGAGGGACGCTCTGCTAGTCTCTTGTATGGATGTTCTCCTCCCGTATACGCCGTATCTAGCGATAATACGCTTGGCCCTCGATGACAGTTGTCAATTTTGGCGAAACCTTCGGCGTCCAGCGCTCCGCTATATTTTTGCTCTGCGCTATCTTGAAGGGTATAGGCAAGACCAGCGTAGGGTTTGCCATCACCGAATTCGTCCACTAGCTGAAAACTTACCGAATGACCTTTTAATGGGCAGGCAAACATCCTGTCGTTAAAAGAAGGCTTATGCACATCTTCCAGCGGTTTATACGAACCCATCTTTTCATGTCCTTATTCGGTGCAGTTGGGGTAGACGGTGCAGTCACGACCATCAGGCATTTTGAACATTTTGAAATCGATAGTATTCCCAAAGCAGAAAGCATCTAGGTCATCAAGTCCTTTACCCATACATCGCTTCCAACCAGTTGGAAACTTAACCCAGTTGTCACCAACTGCTGGCAGCTCTTCTTCCGCCACCGTCAGCACCATTTTCACGGTCTTGCCCGCTAACTGATCACGTTGCAACGCTGCACCCGCAAGCTGTTTTTGCACGACTCCATTCGCGTCGAGCGCTCGGCACTCCAAGATTTTGACGATGTAGCGACGCGGACCTGTAGTGCGGAAAAACCACTGGCACTGCGCCTGAAAGACAAACGGTCCCGAAATAGGGAAAGGGCGAACTGTTTCCGACGGCTCGTCGCGTATTGTTATACTGGCCCGTTGTAAACTCATTTCCAGTTCACGCTTACCCCACTTCCCCTCGATGTGTAGCACAACTTTTTTCAGAACCATTGAACAGCCCTTCGCTGTGTCTGTGAGCGGTAGCTGCAGTTCCACAAAGTTCGCCGCGTTGCGTTCCTTGCTGCGAAAAGCTTTACGCTTAGAGCACATCTCACCTGATTCTGATTCGTAATGTGTAACCGCACCAATAGTAAAGTTTTCCGGCAATTCAGCCTGAAAAGTGAAACTCTTTGGCTGCACTATTGAGCAGCCCGAAACGACCAACGCCATCGCGCTAACAAATAAGAATCTAAGGTAGTGGGGCGTAACGTGCCGGACGCATATCATGCGGACTGCTCCAGTGACATAGATTTATACGAATCCATTGTTTGATGTCCTTATTCAGTGCAGTTGGGATAGACGGTGCAGTCACGTCCGTCAGGCATTTTGAAATCGGTGAAGGTCGGTGGAGCCTGGCAACGAAAAGTCTCTTTCGTTTCGACGCATGGCTTCCAACCCTTTGGTGTTTCTAGCCATGAACGCCCAAAGTACGGCGTTTCCTCTTTCGCCACCGTCAGCACCATCTTCACGGTTTTTCCCGCTAACTGATCACGTTGCAACGTTGCACCCGCAAGCTGTTTTTGCACGACTCCATTCGCGTCGAGCGCTCGGCACTGTAAGATTTTTACGATGTAACGACGCGAACCCATTGTGCGAAACAACCACTGGCATTGCCCCTGAAAGACCAGAGGTCCCGAAGCAGGAAAAGGGCGAACTGTTTCTGACGGGGCGTCACGTATGGATAAACCCGCAGTGTCCATATCCATGTCCAGGTCACGCTTTCCCCATTTCCCTTCGATATGCAGCACAACCTTTTTCAAAACCATTGAACATCCCTTCGCCGTGTCTGTTAGCGGTAGCTGGAGTTCAACCAGGGGCGTCGTCTTGGGTTGCTTGCTGCGAAAAGCTTTACGCTTAGAGCACATCTCACCTGATACAGATTCATAATGTGTAACCGCACCAACAGTAAAGTTCTCCGGCAGTTCTGCCTGAAAAGTAAAGCTCTCCGTCTGCACTATCGAACAGCCCGAAAATACCAACGCCATTGCGCACGCAAACAAGCCCCGAAAACACTGTGGATTAACCCGACCTAAAACCCTCACACTGATGACTCCCCAGACCAAAACTTCACTTCATTAAACAGGCGCTCGAAGTGAACCTGCGGCGCGTCGCCGTTATGAGGTAACCAATTTTTTATAAGCGGTGGCTCAGCTTCATTCAATTTACTGATAATCAAAAAATGCACCTGTTCAGGCGCCGACCATCCCCACTCCTGAGCCTGCGAGAGTTGTTCCGTCAGCCACTCGCCGGGGTCGTGGCGTTGGCTGAGTCGCATCAGGTCGTCGCTGCGTTCTGCCCACAGATACCGGTAAATATTCGAATGAAGCATCTCCATCGACAGGCTCGCCGGCACTGGAACACTCAGCCACGGTGGGTCGGCAGGCAGCGGGTGTTCGCCGGGAACCGGGTTGTGGGCTATTTCCCAGCCTGCGCCGTGCCAATAACACACACTGATTTGCGAGTAGTGCAGAGCCGGTACCAGGGTCAGGTGATAACGGGTCAGGCGCTTGCCGGCTTCACCCACGCACACCTCCTCGATGCGCCCATGAATACCTTCGCCGTTCAGGCCAAACTGCAAAAAAGCCGGCTGACTGAGCAGGCTCTCCAGATCGAAGTCAGGGTACTCGCTGACCAGTTCAACCTGGAGCGCGTACAAGCTGCTGATGGCTTCGGTGCCGTGAAACGCCAGCACCTTGAAGTCGTTGCGAACAGTGGGAATCACCAACGCGAAGTGCGCAGTATTGGCCGGCGCGTACATGCGCTTATCCTTCATCCGAGAGCGGGGCGGCAGGCGATGCTCAGGCCTCCGGCTTGAACACGCTTAAGTGTCGGGCACGCTAACAAACCGGAAAAAAAACTGATGCAGGACGCTTCCGACACGGCCGTGCGACCGTTCGTAAGCCTGCGCCGAAGTCACGTTGCATGACTTGGGCAGATACTCACTAATGCGGCTGCAGATCCCTAAATCTGACGCGTCCGCTGCGTTGGCCTAAATGACCGCTATCGTAGTGGTAAGAAGGGGATGTACTTCACATGATCGTTCCCACGCTCTGCGCGGTAATGTCGCTTTGGATGCTCTGCATCCAGCGTTAGGTGAAGGCAATAATACCGACGCAGTGACGCGGAGCGTCACGGGATGCATTCCCACGCGGAGCGGGGCAACGATCGCGCTCTTGAACAACGCCTCGCCTGTTTGAGGCGCAATCGCGTTGATAGCGCTGGCTGAAATGCAGCCGCGTTACTCGCCGTACCAATACTGTGCAGTAACGCCGCCATCCATCAAAAAATCGCTGCCGGTGATAAACGTGCCCTCAGGCCCATCAGCAACGCCGCCACGGCACCCACTTCATCGGGCGTACCACCGCGTTTGGCTGCAGAAGATTCGATCATGCGGCGATACCCATCACCACGCGGGCCATTGAGTTCATCGCGCGCCAGCGGGGTGAAAATGATGCCGGGGCTGATCGTATTCACCCGCGCACCACGCTTGCCCCACCGCACCGCTTGCGCAGCCACGCGCAGCGAGTTGGCGCGTTTGGAAATCTGGTAGGCGTTCAGCGACTCGGTCACGCGCTCAGGTTGTAGCATCGGCAACGCGAGCAACTCCTCCGTCGGGGTTAACGCCAGGGCTTTGTTTTGCTCGGCGGTCAGTGCCGGCAAGCGGTGGCCGGACTGCGAGGCGATGACGATTGCCGAGCCACCTTTTGCGATGACCTCACCAAACAATTCCAGCACCAGCGCGGTGCCATACAGGTCGACACGCAAAATAGTCGCAGGCGCAGCCTGGGAGGGGGAAACACCTGCCGCATGGATGACGCCGGTGATGTCGCCAAGGCTCGACGCCAGGCTGACGAGTGCCTGCACGGATTCGCGGGACGACACATCCACGTCGGCCGTCACGACCTCAAAACCCGCATCGCTCAACACCTTGGCGGCGGCATCCGCGGTTTCGCGCCGCAGGTCTGCGAGTACCACGTGTTTGCCGGCGCTGACACGCCGAGCGATGGCCTGGCCAATTGAACCCGCACCCATTACCACAGTGACTTCAGTCATTTTCGCTTCTCTTTGAATGGCTTGACCCCACTCTACGGTGAGGCGCACGCGATGATTAGCCTCCCGCCCACGCGCGCCCTTGTGAGTTGAATTCATTAGTAAGCGTGGCTAAGGGATGGGCAACAGCCTGAACGTAATCGCCGATCTTGCGCCCGGCGCTCACCTGCTGGAAGGGTTCGTAATGGAGGGGCAGCAAGAACGCAAAACCATGGAGCAAGTGAATGGGTGGCTACGCCGATTGGCTTAGCTGCGTTGCAGTGGTCAGCAACATCAAACGCCGTAACGTTTGTTTCCGCCAGAGGTAATGCAGTACCGGCCGCCTCTTGGCCCTATACACACTGTTCCAGATGAGGAAGGGCAAGGTCTATCTCCTGTACTATCAACCCTTCTCAACAATGGCTGCGCCAACCCCCTAGGCGGTGTTTTTTATTATGTTTCACATTTACCTAACCGTTGCCTACCTGTACGTGCTGTGGCGCTTTGTGCTGCCGCTTCCCATCGCACGTGGCTGGCGCGTGCTGTTGGCCGTGGCGCTGCTGGTCATCTCCAAGTATCACCTTATTCTGATCGCGGTTTACTCGACGATGTTCTCGCCCGAAATGCCGCGCGCCGCCGTCTTGATTGCAGGGTGGCTGTTCTGCGCCTTTGTGCTGATGTTTGTGCTCACGCTGTTGACCGATCTGGTCAGCGTTGTTGTTGCAGTGTGTCGCAGAATCAAGATCAGCGATGTGTTTAATGCCCGAGTGCGCTGCGCTGTCGCCGCTGCAGCGCTGCTGCTGTCAGCCGTGGGTGTTTATCAGGCGGTGCAGTTGCCTGAGGTACGGCGTGTGGAAGTCACCCTTGAGCATCTGCCGCGCTCACTCGATGGGCTGCGCATCGTGCAATTGACCGATCTGCACATCAGCCGCCTGTTCCAGGCCGAGTGGGTTGAGGGCGTTGTAGCGCGCACCAACGCGCTGAATGCCGATGCGATTTTGATCACCGGTGATCTTATCGATGGCACTGTGGAGGCTCGCAAGAAAGACGTAGCGCCATTGAGCAAATTGAGCGCTCCCTTGGGTGTGCTCGCCATCCCTGGCAACCACGAATATTACTTCGATGTTGATCAGTGGCGCGCAGAGTTCGAGCGTTTGGGCATACGAGTATTGGTGAACGAGCACGTCGTGCTGCGCAAAGGCGCAGACGCCTGGGTGGTCGCGGGTGTCGCCGACGAGGCCGCGACCCGGTTTGGCCATAAAGGCCCGGACCTCGTTCAAGCTCTTGCCGGCGCACCCGCCGATGCACCGACTATTTTGATGAAGCATCGCCCAGCCGGGGCCGCGGATTCAGCGGCGGCGGGTGTCGGGTTACAGCTGTCCGGGCATACCCACGGCGGCATGATCAGCGGCCTGGATCGGGTGGTGGGTTACGCCAATCAAGGTTTTGTTTCGGGTCGTTATGCGCTGGGCAAAATGACCCTTTACGTGAGCAACGGCACTGGCTTGTGGAACGGCTTTCCCATCCGCCTCGGTGTACCCGCCGAGATTACCGAGATTGTGCTGCGAGCCGCTCCGGCGCTTAACGAGTAGTGCGTGTTTATGCGGCTCAGGCGAATCCTGTGACCGCATGCGGCACGTAAGGCGCCTCAAGGCGTTGGATGTCTTCGTCGCTGAGCACCAGGTCAAGTGCTGCGATGGCGTCGTCCAATTGGCGGGCTTTGGAGGCGCCAACGATGGGCGCTGATACACCGCGTTTAGCCAACACCCACGCCAGTGCGATTTGCGCCATTGGCACACCGCGCTCGCCGGCGAGCTGCTCTACAACATCGATCACACGACCGTCTTCAACTTCGGTCGCCTGGTAAAACGACTGCCCGGAGAGGTCGGTTTTGGTGCGTTCGGTCTGTTGCCCATGCGGCCGCGTAAGCCTGCCGCGTGCCATCGGGCTCCAAGGCATCAGCCCTACGCCCTGATCGAGGCACAGCGGGATCATTTCGCGTTCTTCTTCCCGGTACACGAGGTTGACATAGTTCTGCATCGACACAAATTTGCTCCATCCGTTGGCCACGGCCACCTGTTGAGCTTTGGCGAATTGCCATGCGTACATCGATGAAGCGCCGATGTACCTGGCTTTACCTGCCTTCACCACGTCGTGCAGGGCTTCCATGGTTTCTTCGATGGGCGTGTCGTAGTCCCAGCGGTGTATCTGGTACAGGTCAACGTAGTCGGTGCCCAGCCGTGTCAGGCTGGCATCGATGCTCGCCATGATGGCTTTGCGCGAGAGGCCTTTTTCGTTCGGCTTTGTGGAGCCTTCCCACATGTTGGCCGGAAAGAATACCTTTGTGGCGATCACTGTCTCTTCCCGGCGCGTGAACTCTTTCAGCAGCTTCCCAACGATGGTTTCCGAGGTGCCCGCGGAGTAGCTGTTCGCCGTGTCGAAGAAATTGATGCCGTGCTCTACGGCGTGCTTGATGATGGGCCGGCTTGCGTCCTCGCCCAACGTCCACGGGTGCGTACCGGCGTCAGGTTCGCCGAAGGTCATGCACCCAAGGCACAGCCTGGAGATGTCCAGGCCGGTACTGCCCAGCTTCACGTATTTCATAACAGCCTCCCTCGGATTGTTGAATCAGCTTAGGTTACGGGTTTGGCCTATTGGTTTTCACCGTTCGTCCAAACCTTGGCACTCGCAGCGAGCCACCGCCTCTTATAATCAACCGCGGACTTCCCGAGCGTTAACACGGTGAACCAGCATGGAAATTAACGAGAATGCACCAGGCAACTTGTCGCAGCAGGACGTAACGCGTGGCACAGACAATGAAACGGGGCATGACCCTCGGCGGGATGAAAACCCGACTACCGCGCCGCATCATGACGACGGCGCGCCGCTCGAAGAAGATATGTCGGACGTGGACGCTGCCGATTCTGTGGCGAGTGAGCACCCCGACAATTGATCAGCCTCATGTCAGCGAACCCGGCCACTGCGCCGGGTTTTTTGTCTCTATGGTTTGTAGGTTTTCGACCAGCAGGCGCGCTTGCCGCCGAGTCGTGACGCCCGTTACCAGCAAGTTATTCAATAAACAACCCGTCTGGATCAATAGTTCCAACCGAATTCAGGGTTGCCACACACGGATTCGGCAGCTAACCTGAAAATGTATGAATTGTTACGAATAATTTCGGGTGCGGCTTTTTACAGGTCGCGCGACTTCAGGACGAGGAACGAAAAATGTTTTCACACGAAGGTCCCGCACTAGAGCTGTTGCTGCTCATTTTTGGCTTGGCTGGCCTGCTGTTGGTGGTTTGGTTTGTTCACCATCAATACGAACGAAAGAATGGGAAAGGCGTAAAAAAACAACAAAATCGTAACCCCAAACGCTCGACGTAAACCATTGCGCGAGCGCTGCTGGCGGTCTGCTTTACAGCCTGACCGCCAGCCAAGGCGAGCATCACGCTACGCTGCAGACCCAGCGGTGATTGTGCCGATAGGGCGCACGGGTGAAATGAACATCCGCCACCAGGTTGAGACCACGCTCCTGTAGCGCTTTGGTCAATTTTACGAGTGTCTCTGCTTGGATAGTCATGGCTGTTACCTCATCAGATTACTGCGTTCATAATTCTTGACCGGATGGGCAACAGGCTAATTCAAATTTTCTAACGCGTTGATTGATGCGCGGCGTGCGGTAAGCCCGAATCGCAGGCAAAGAAAAGCCCACGATGGGGGCGCGGGCTTAAAGGTGTTCGCTTAGGAGCTGAGTCAAATCTAGGCGCCCGACTGTGAAAACCCTGTGAAATGTAGACGCGGTGCGGAATTTTTTTTGCAGCACATTTAGCGTGCCACGCTTTGCAGCGTTACCCGGTAAACCGGAACCCATCTGATAGTTTCTCCTTCAAATACGCCACCAACGCGCTCACCGATTTCGGCACGTGCGGTGAATACGGCCGAATCAAATAAATCTCATCGGCAAACGCGCCCTTGAGCGTCCAGCCTTTAAGCACCTGCACCAGCTTGCCGCTAGCCAGTGCGGCCTGTGCACTGAAATCCGGGAGCAGGGCGATGCCCAAGTGGTTGAGCGCCGAGTCGCGCAGGGCTTCACTGTTGTTGGTCGAAAAGCTGCCGGAGATGGGCACCGTGACCCGCTCGACCTGTTTGGCCGCGCGCTCGAACGTCCAGGCGGGCTGGTCGCTGCCGCGTGGATAGTAGAGGCAATTGTGCGCGGTGAGGTCATCGGGCTGATGCGGTTCGCCGTGGCGTTGCAGGTAGTCCTGGGTGGCGACCAACACCGAGGAGGTGTCGCAAAGCTTCCACGCTACGTGGGTTTCCGGTACTTGAAAGCCGTGCCGCACCGCCAGGTCATAACCCTCAGCCGCCAGCGAACTCAGCGCGTCCGACACCTCCAGCTGAATGCGCACCTGCGGGTATTGCTGCAGGAACTGCGACAGGTGCGGCACCAGTTGTTGCCGGGCAAACGCTACCGGCGCGGTGAGGCGCACCAGGCCGCGAATCTCGCCGGCAGCGTCACGCACCGACGAGAAACTGCGGGCGATGTGCGCGTAGGCGCTGCGCACTTCACGGGTTAATGACTGCCCTGCATCGGTCAACCGAACGCTGCGCGTGGTGCGGGTTACCAAGCGTGTACCGGTGGCTTTCTCCAAGTCGGAAATACGCTGGCTGACGGCGGATTTACTCACCCCCAGCCGCGCCGCTGCGGCGGTGTAGGTGCCGTGTTCTTCCAGCACTGACAGCCAGTGAATGTGCGTCCAAAGCCCTTCGATCTCAGCCTTTTCCATGGTTCTATTGTTCGCCTGTAAGGACAATAAGTTCTGGATAATGCTCTGGTTTTGAACAAATCGAAAGCCTATCGTGTGGCTCGACGCTAATCACCAGGGACCGATTGCCATGACCACAACCCTTGAGCACTACATCAACGACCAGCGCGTTTCCCGCGATGATCGCTATCAGGACGTCTACAACCCAGCCACTGGCGAAGTGACCGGGCGCGTGGCACTGGCCAGCCGCCAGACCGTTGGTGAAGCCGTCGACGCCGCGCAAGCTGCGTTTGCCGGTTGGGCCGACACGCCGCCGATCCGCCGCGCCCGCGTGCTGTTCGAATACCTGCACCTGTTGCGTGAGCGCAAAGACGACCTGGCGCGCATCATCGTCGCCGAGCACGGCAAGGTGTTCACCGACGCGCAGGGCGAAGTCGACCGCGGTATCGACATCCTTGAATTTGCCTGCGGCATTCCCAACTTGCTCAAGGGCGAGCATTCCGACCAGGTTTCCCGTGGCATGGACAACTGGACGCTGCGCCAGCCCTTGGGCGTGGTCGCCGGCGTAACGCCGTTCAACTTCCCGGTGATGGTGCCGATGTGGATGTACCCGATTGCCATCGCGGCGGGCAACACCTTCATCCTCAAGCCCAGCCCGACTGACCCGAGCGCCTCGCTGTTTATGGCCGAGTTGCTGCGTGAAGCCGGCTTGCCCAAAGGTGTATTCAACGTGGTGCAAGGCGACAAAGAAGCGGTGGATGCGCTGCTTGAGCACCCACATGTCAAAGCATTGAGCTTTGTCGGTTCCACGCCGATTGCGCAATACATCTACGAAACCGGTGCGCGCAACGGCAAGCGCGTACAAGGCTTGGGCGGCGCGAAAAACCACATGGTGGTGATGCCCGACGCGGACATAGACCGCACCGTCGATGCCCTGATCGGCGCCGCTTACGGCAGTGCCGGTGAGCGCTGCATGGCGATCTCGGTGGCGGTGCTGGTGGGCGATGTGGCTGACAAAGTCGTCGCCGCCCTGGCCGAGCGCGCCAAGACGCTGCGCATCACCGACGGGCGCGACTTGAAGGCCGAAATGGGGCCAATTGTGTCGCGCGTTGCACGCGAGCGTATTAGCGGCTACATCGAACAGGGCGTGCAAGCGGGCGCGCAGTTGCTGCTTGATGGGCGTGATTACGTGCCTGCCGAAGCGGGGCTGGAAAACGGCTTTTGGCTCGGCGCGACGTTGTTCGACCACGTGACGAAAGACATGAGTATCTACCGCGAAGAAATCTTCGGCCCGGTACTCGCGTGTGTGCGCGTGAGTGATTTTGCCGAGGCGGTGAAACTGGTCAACGACCACGAATTCGGTAACGGCGTCAGTTGCTTTACCCGCGACGGCAACATCGCCCGCGAATTCTCGCGGCGTATTGAAGTGGGCATGGTCGGCATCAACGTGCCGATCCCCGTGCCGATGGCCTGGCATGGTTTCGGCGGCTGGAAAAAGAGCCTGTTTGGCGACATGCATGCCTACGGCACCGAGGGTGTGCGCTTCTACACCAAGCAAAAATCAATCATGCAGCGCTGGTCCGAGAGCATTGAGCAAGGCGCGGAATTTGCGATGCCCGTGTCCAAATAACCATTTATAAAGCATCCAAAATCCAATGTGGGAGGGGGCTTGCTCCCGATGGCAGAGTGTCAGTCACCGCATTAATCGACTGATACACCGCCATCGGGAGCAAGCCCCCTCCCACAGTTTTAAGCGTGTTCCCGGAATCGTAGCCGTGCGCTGATTCGCCCTGTCTGTGGCCGAGTGACACATCGCAAAAACGCTGCAATTCCAATGTGGGAGGGGGCTTGCTCCCGATGGCAGTGTGTCAGTCACCGCATTAATCGACTGATACACCGCCATCGGGAGCAAGCCCCCTCCCACAGTTTTAAGCGTGTTCCCGGAATCGTAGCCGTGCGCGGATTCGCCCTGTCTGTGGCCGAGTGACACATCGCAAAAACGCTGCAAATCCAATGTGGGAGGGGGCTTGCTCCCGATAGCAGAGTGTCAGTCACCGCATTAATCGACTGATACACCGCCATCGGGAGCAAGCCCCCTCCCACAGTTTTAAGCGTGTTCCCGGAATCGTAGCCGTGCGCGGATTCGCCCTGTCTGTGGCCAGCTAACACATTGCAAAAACGCCGCAACTCCAATGTGGGAGGGGGCTTGGTCCCGATAGCAGTGTGTCAGTCACAGCATTAATTGGCTGATACACCGCCATCGGGAGCAAGCCCCCTCCCACAGTTTTAAGCGTGTTCCCGGAATCGTAGCCGTGCGCGGATTCGCCCTGTCTGTGGCCGAGTGACACATCGCAAAAACGCCGCAATTCTAATGTGGGAGGGGGCTTGCTCCCGATAGCAGTGTGTCAGTCACCGCATTAATCGACTGATACACCGCCATCGGGAGCAAGCCCCCTCCCACAGTTTTAAGCGTGTTCCCGGAATCGTAGCCGTGCGCGGATTCGCCATGTCTGTCGCCGACTAACACATCGCAAAAACGCCGCAAATCCAATGTGGGAGGGGGCTTGCTCCCGATGGCAGTGTGTCAGTCACCGCATTAATTGACTGATACACCGGCATCGGGAGCAAGCCCCCCTCCCACAGTTTTGACTGCGTTTAGGCCGATACCTTCTGTGGCTTCAGGCAGTCGATGGCGCGATCCACTGTGGTCTTGGCCATTTCCAGCAGGTGCCACACTGCCAGAATTTTCGCCCGCTCGGGACTCGCCAGTGGTTCACCGCAATTGAGCGCCGTGGCCGAAGCGCTGTGCAGCAAACTGGCGGTGTAGAGCAGGGCGTCTTCGAAGCTCAAGTCATCGATTTGAGCCGTGTGGGTCGGCAGGTAATGATCAATGGCGCGGTTGAAGGCGGCGCGGTCTTTGGAAGGATTGAGCGGTGGGTCGGGGACGGCTTTGTTCATCTTGGAGCTCCTGTCTGAATCAAGGAGCCAGCACGCTTGGCGACTAAACCATGGGTGGCGGCTGTACGCAGGTTAGTCGACCGGTCAGAACAGGAACCCGGCGCGCCCGAAGGCGCCCTGCGCACAGCCACCATAAACATCATGAAGCCGTGCGCCTGTTCTGAATCCGGGCGACTAAACCCGGTCACTGATAAGCAGTGACGGATCGCAGACTAGCCATCGATTTCAGCAGGCACAAGGCGGCAGGGATTGTCTAGGAAACGTCCTGCAATTAACAGAGACATGGACTGCTGGCCCTTTACAAACCATGTCTAAATGCCACTCACCGCATCAAGATGGGAAGGGGCTTGCTCCCGATAGCAGTGTGTCAGTCACCGCATTAATCGACTGATACACCGCCATCGGGAGCAAGCCCCCTCCCACAGTTTTAAGCGTGTTCCCGGAATCGTAGCGGTGCGCGGATTCGCCCTGTATGTGGCCGAGTGACACATCGCAAAAACGCTGCAAATCCAATGTGGGAGGGGGCTTGCTCCCGATAGCAGTGTGTCAGTCACCGCATTAATTGGCTGATACACCGCCATCGAGAGCAAGCCCCCTCCCCAGTTTTAAGCGTGTTCCCGGAATCGTAACAGTGCGTGGATTTGCCCTGTCTGTGGCCAACTAACACTTTGCAAAAACGCTGCGAATCCAATGTGGGAGGGGGCTTGCTCCCGATGGCAGAGTGTCAATCACCGCATTAATTGACTGATACACCGCCATCGGGAGCAAGCCCCCTCCCACAGTTTTGACTGCGTTTAGGCCGATACCTTCTGTGGCTTCAGGCAGTCGATGGCGCGATCCACTGTGGTCTTGGCCATTTCCAGCAGGTGCCACACTGCCAGAATTTTCGCCCGCTCGGGACTCGCCAGTGGTTCACCGCAATTGAGCGCCGTGGCCGAAGCGCTGTGCAGCAAACTGGCGGTGTAGAGCAGGGCGTCTTCGAAGCTCAAGTCATCGATTTGAGCCGTGTGGGTCGGCAGGTAATGATCAATGGCGCGGTTGAATGCGGCGCGCTCTTTGGAAGGATTGAGCGGTGGGTCGGGGACGGCTTTGTTCATGCTGTAACTCCGGTCGAATGAAGGAGCCAGCACCCGTCGCGACTAAACGAATAGGTGGCGGCTGTACGCAGGTTAGTCGACCGGTCAACGCGGGAAATCCGGCGCACCCGAAGGTGCCCTGCGCACAGCCACCATAAAATCTCATGGAGGGCCATGCACGCGTTGAAAAGGTCGGGCGACTAAACCCGGTCACTGATAAGCAGTGACGGATCGCAGACTAGCCACCGATTCCAGCAGGCACAAGGCGGCAGGGATTGTCTAGGAAACGTCCTGCAATTAACAGAGACATGGACTGCTGGCCCTTTACAAACCATGTCTAAATGCCACTCACCGCATCAAGGTGGGAGGGGGCTTGCTCCCGATGGCAGTGTGTCAGTCGCCGCATTAACTGACTGATACACCGCCATCGGGAGCAAGCCCCCTCCCACAGTTTTAAGCGTGTTCCCGGAATCGGAGCGGTGCGCAGATCCGCCATGTCTGTGGCCAGCTAACACTTTGCAGAAGCGCCGCAAATCCAATGTGGGAGGGGGCTTGCTCCCGATGGCAGAGTGTCAGTCGCCGCATTAATTGACTGATATACCGCCATCGGGAGCAAGCCCCCTCCCACAGTTTTAAGCGTGTTCCCGGAATCGTAACAGTGCGCGGATTTGCGATGTCTGTGGCCGAGTGACACATCGCAAAAACGCTGCAAGCCCCCTCCCACAGTTTTAAGCGTGTTCCCGGAATCGTAGCGGTGCGCGGATTTGCGATGTCTGTAGCAAGTGACGCTTTGTAAAACGCTGCGAATCCAATGTGGGAGGGGGCTTGCTCCCGATGGCAGCAAGCCCGCTCCCACAGGTTTTTACTGCGCTGCCTGCGACACCCATTGCACGCTGTCGTACACAAAACCAGGGCTCAAGAACCCGGTAACAGCGCTGCCGGAGGCGACGCCAATTTCCAGTGTATTACGCCCGGCTTGCAAGGCCGACTTGGGTACGAGTATGTCGATCAGCGTGTTGTTGCCGCGGTAGGTGCCGCGCGTGATACCTCGGCTGTCGGGCTGGTTGGAGGCTGCGGGCACCGGCGCGTTCCAGCGTTGGTTGAGGCTGACGCCGGGGCGGCCGCCTGCTTGCGCAAGCGTCACGTACACGCGCAGGTGGTAGTCCTGAAGCTCATTGGCGCCGAGCACAAAGTCGATGCGCGTTGGGCTGTTGATGTCACGCCACTGCACTGCGGGGAAGTCGCCGAGCGGGCTGGTGCCCACCGTGTAGGTGATTGGCCCCCACGGAGCCATTCGTGTGTCTGAAGGGTGTGACGAGGCAAGTCGGCTGGCGTTAAGAAAGCCCGCAGGGGTGCCATCAGGCACGCCGATCTGCCATTTTACGCGGCCAGTCGGTGGCTGCGCGGTCAACGTTGTATTGGCGATATTGCCTGCCTTGACGTCAACCGAACCGCGCGCCACCTCCAACTCGTTCTGGTACAGCGTGGTGCGGTATTGACCGGGGCGCACCCCCGTCAATTGCGCATCACCTCGCGCGTCGGCACGCGCCCAATACTGCGCGTTCGCATTGCTCAAGCCGATCAAAGCTTGCTGGCCTGCGGCAACACCGGACACATGCGCTGAAACAGAGCCTCGGCCGGCACTGCCCAAAAAGCCCTTGAGCCCCAATGAGTCATTCACAAAGCTCACGTCGCTCAGCGTGGCGCTCGGCTGCGCACCGCCGGTAAACAGCAAGCCATACACGCCGTGCAGGCCGCCGCGATACGCCTCGGTCTGGGTGTGGTTGGAGAACATGTAGTTGTACAGTTCGTGGGTGGTCGCGGTTTTCTGCGTGGCAATATCCTTGAAAAACGGCCCGCCGGCACTCAGCTCACGGTTACCCATCAGCATGTACACGGCAACGGTTGGCCCGCTGACCCCGTGAAGGGGGTCGTCAATCATGGGTTTTGCCGAATAGAACTTGGAACTGGTGCGACCATCCGCTAACAAAAACACATCCTCGCTTTCGATCGCCCTGCCCACATTCGAGTCGGTGCCATAGGCCGCCTTGGGCAGCTTGTTGACGTCGAGCCGCGTGACGAAACGCAACTCCCCGATCGGCAGCAAGGTTGGCGCGTACGTGGCCATGTAGACCGCGTCGCGACCTTTGCGCGCAATGTAGTAGTGAATCAAATTGCCCGCCTGCGCGCTCACCACGATCACCTCGCCGACAGTTTTCACGTCGACGCGTGCGGTGCCGAGGCCGGAGGCGATTTGCGAGTTTTTCGACTCACGGGTTTGCAACTCGTCACCGCGATAGCGCAGCGACACAAGGTCGCCGTTGCGGGTGTCGACGCTGAACACCAGCGCCGCGCCGGTATCCACCACCACACGCGTGCCGGTTTGGGTAGCGCCAAAATTGCCGGCTTGGGCAGAGGCGGGCAGGGCAATGCTCGCAAAGCAGGCAAAGCACAGAATCAGTAGAGGGTGCGGCATCCGAAATTATCCTTAATTGGGATGAGGGGCGTTGCCGATTTTGCCGACACCCGCCTCGCTGGGCACCAGCGTCATTGCGACATCTGCAGACAGCGGGGTGATGAGGTAGTCTAGGTAGGGCTGAAACGCTTCAAGCGCAGCGCTATCCTGCGGTCGATAATCGTTGCCGCTCACCTGCGCCTGGTTGGCTGCGCAGGGCCGGCCAATAATACGCTGGCAGGTGCTGTTGACTGAAGGCGATAGTGGGCTGAACGGCGCAAATGCTGTGCCGGGTTGCACCGGGTAATTGAATAGCGGATGGGCCACATGGTCGAACACGTTGCCTTCTACAAACAGGTGGGAGGTGTCAGTTCGCGACATGATCGCGCCCTGATAGGTGAGGTTGCTGAAAACGTTGTTGACCACATGCGCGAAGATTTCTGCCTCGCCCATACCCCCGGAATGGGGGCCACGGCCAGAGGTGTCGTGCACGTAGTTTCGGGCCACCGTGAGGGTGTCGTGATGCCCGAGAAACAACCACACCCAGTAATGATGGCCGTCGCAGCTCGCTGAATAATCGGTGCGCCCATCGAACTCGTTGTTGGAAATGGTCACGTGGGCAGCGGTGCCCCAGCCGGTTACGATCATCTGTCGGCCGATCAGCGCGAACCGATTGTGGTCAATCCACACGCCGTCGGCCCCGTCGATGGTCAGCGCATCGCCACCCCACACCACACGTGCGTTGATGTCTGAAAGGCTCAGGTTGCGCACGATCACGTTGTGCGCGCCACCGCCGATGTATAAGCCCATGCCCTGGATACCGCCCTGGTCGCCCTCGCCAATCAGGGTTTTGTTCGACCCCACCTTCAAACGCTCCAGGCCCGCATTGTCATAGGTCACTTGGACGGGCGGCCGCGACTGACAAAAATTGTTGGCGCCATTGAGAGCCCATTGCCCGCCGCCCTTTTTGCAGATATTGACCATGCAGCCGCTTTCAACGGTTTGGGCGCTGCCGTTGTGCAGCACACTGCCGCGAAAATCATAGACGTGGTCCAGGGCGATCACGCGTGGCGTGTCATCCGTGCAGTTGCCAAAGTAGTCATAGCTTGCACAGAGCAAATTTTTCAACTCGTCCAGGCTGGCCGGGTGCACGGCCGCGACTGTACCGCCGCCTGTCACGCCCTTGGCGAAACCGTCGGGTACATCGTCGGCGTGGGCGAGCATCGGTATTAGCAGCGACCCGCACAGCGCAACGACGCGCATGAGGGCTGGCGTCAATTTCAGGCAGGTGAATAACGTGGGACGCGTCACAGGTCTCTCCAAGAGGGGGCGGGGCGGGTTGGATGCGGCGGATAATCCATGTATCGCCTGAGACGTATCAACTGTTTAAGTGACTGCCGTGCCGCTCTTTTGCCATCGTTCAGCCATTGTTCAGCCATTGTTCAGCAAGAGATACTTGATTAGCTAACTTTCTATTTAATTGCTTAGTTGTGAAGTGCCATTATTTTTATATCAAGGACATAAATACAGTGATGGCCTTTATAGTTTAAATATTTCTTCATGTTGCGGTAGGCGATGTTCCATGTTAAACCTTGTTCTGCACTTTCAGAGTCCACCGTGACTCATTCTTTTCAGTCGCCACTTAGTTGTCGGCTGTCATGTGCTATTTAATCTTCGCTTGTTACCTGAGCGTCAGTAAAAGGACATCAACATGAAACATGCGAATTACACACCCACTCGCTGGACACGGGCTGATGCGCTTAAAGTTAATGAAAATGACCCGACGACTACGCAGCCGTTAGTGAGCCCCGACTTTCCCGTTATGAGCGACAGCGTGTTTATCTGGGACACCATGCCCTTGCGCGAACTTGATGGCACTGTGGTATCCGTGAATGGCTGGTCGGTGATTTTTACCCTTACAGCAGACCGCCGCCCGCATGACCCGCAGTTCATCAATGCCGATGGCCGCTATGACATCAAGCGCGACTGGGAAGACCGTCATGGCCATGCGCGTATTTGCTATTGGTACTCGCGCACCGGCAAAGACTGGATCTTCGGCGGCCGGGTGATGGCCGAAGGCGTCTCGCCGACCACACGTGAATGGGCGGGCACCCCGATTCTGCTGAATAACAATGGCGACATTGACCTGTATTACACGTGCGTCACACCGGGTGCCACTATTGCTAAAGTCAGGGGCCAAGTTGTTACGTCGGACACCGGCGTTGAACTGCAAGGCTTTACACAGGTTAAATCTTTATTTTCTGCGGACGGCACCTATTACCAGACCGAAGCGCAGAACGCCACGTGGAACTTCCGCGACCCCAGCCCTTTTATCGACCCGAAAGATGGCAAGTTGTACATGGTGTTTGAGGGCAATGTTGGCGGAGAACGCGGCAGCCACACCATTGGCCCGGATGAACTCGGCCTGGTGCCGCCCGGTTACGAAGATGTCGGCGGTGCGCGTTTCCAAATCGGTTGTATCGGTATAGCGGTTGCCAAGGACCTGACAGGCGAAGAGTGGGAAATTCTGCCGCCGTTGGTGACTGCCGTCGGGGTGAATGATCAAACCGAACGGCCGCACTATGTATTTCAAGACAACAAGTATTACCTGTTCACCATCAGCCACAAGTTTACCTACGCTGACGGCTTGACCGGCCCGGACGGCGTGTATGGGTTTGTCGGCGATCACCTGTTCGGCCCTTATACGCCGATGAATGCCTCCGGCCTGGTGCTCGGCAACCCGCCGTCGCAGCCGTTTCAAACCTATTCGCACTGCGTGATGCCGAATGGTTTGGTCACCTCGTTTATCGACAGCGTGCCGACCACCGGCGACGACTTCCGTATCGGCGGTACCGAAGCGCCAACGGTGAGGATTGTACTGAAGGGCGACCGCTCATTTGTGCAGGAAGCGTACGACTACGGCTACATCCCGCCGATGCGCGACGTGGCGCTAACCCAATAAGCTAGGGGCAGTTGCAAGCTCCAAGCTCCAAGCTTCAAGCTGCCTGGTTTTAGCTTGCAGCTTGCAGCTTGCGGCTTGCAGCTTAAAGCTCGCTTGCCGCTTCATCGTCTTCCTGCGCGCGTGCTCACGTCCACCCACACCGCCAGCACCAAAATGCTGCCCTTGACGATCATCTGCCAGTAACTGTCCACGTCGAGCATCGACATGCCGTTATCCAGGCTGGTGATCACCAGCGCCCCCAGCAATGCGCCGTACACGGTGCCCGAGCCGCCGCGCATGGAGGTGCCGCCGATAAAGCAGGCGGCGATGGCGTCGAGTTCGCCCATATTGCCCGCCGAGGGTGAGCCGGCAGCGAGGCGTGCGGTGTTGACCATGCCGGCGAAGGCGCACATGACGCCCATGATGCCGAATATCCACAGTTTCACCGCTTGCACGTTGATGCCCGACAAGCGCGTGGCTTCCATATTGCTGCCCACCGCGTACACGCGGCGGCCGAACACGGTTTGGCTGGTGACGTAGCTGAACACGCCGAGCAGCACCAGCAACAGCAACACCGGCACCGGGATGCCGTCGTAGCTGTTGAGCGTGGTGACAAACCCGGCCAGCACCGCGCCGATCAGCACCACACGGAGCGAATCACGCATCCGTGAGTGCGCGGCCAAGCCATGCAGCGCGCGGTTGCGCCGTTGTTTCCAGGTCAAATACACGCTCAAGGCGAACAACAGCACCCCGAGCCCTGCGCCCACGCTGTGCGGCAAATACCCTTGGCCCACGTACACCAGCGACGGCGATACCGGCGCGATGGTGGTGCCACCGGTGATGCCGAGCAGAATCCCGCGAAACGCCAACATGCCGCCCAAACCGACAATAAACGACGGGATGCGCAGGTAGGCGGTCATGTAGCCGTTGGCCAGGCCGATCATCAATCCACACAGCGCCACCAGGCTGAGGTTGGCCAGCAGCGGCAGGTGATACACCACGTCCAGAATCGCCGCCAGGCCACCGAGCAAGCCAAGCAACGAGCCCACCGATAAATCGATTTCGCCGCTGATAATCACCAGCACCATGCCGCACGCCAGAATCCCGGTGATCGACATCTGCCGCAGCAGGTTGGACAGGTTGCGCGGGGTCAGGAACCCGCCCTCGGTCTGCCAACTGAAAAACAGCCAGATGAGCGCCACGGCAATCACCAGCGCGAGCATTTTGTATCGGGTAAAAAGGTATTTGACCTGATTCATCTACGCGGTCTTCCGATCGTTATTGTTAGGGCCGAGCGCGGCGGCGAGTACCTGTTCCTGGGTGAGCCCCTGGTTGATGAAGTCACCGCGCAGTTGGCCGTCGCCGATCACCAGCACGCGGTTGGACACGCCCAGCACTTCGGCCAGCTCCGAAGAGACCATGATGATCGACACGCCTTCGGCCGCCAGTGCGCCCATCAGTTTGTAGATCTCGTATTTGGCGCCCACGTCCACGCCGCGCGTGGGTTCATCGAGGATCAGCACGCGCGGTTTGGCCATGAGCATTTTCGCCAGTACGGCCTTTTGCTGGTTGCCGCCGGACAAGCTGGTGATCGGCAAAAACGCGCTGGCGGTTTTGAGGTGCAGGCGTGCGATTTGCTGGTCGATGCTGCCCAGCTCAGCCTCGGCGTCGATGCGGCTCAGGTGCGCGTAAGTGTCGAGTACGGCCAGGGTGATGTTCTGGCCCACGCCGAAGTCGGGGATGATGCCTTGGCGCTTGCGGTCTTCGGGCACCATGCAGAGCCCGGCGCGGATCGATTTAAGCGGCGTGCGCGTGTCGATCAGTTGGCCATCGAGCCACACCTCGCAGCTGTAGCGGCCGGGGTAGGCGCCGAACAATGCCGACACCAGCTCCGTGCGCCCGGCGCCCACCAGCCCGGCAATGCCGAGGATTTCGCCGCGCCTGAGCACAAACGATATGTCGTCGACGCGTTTGCGCGCGGGGTTGTCGACGTCAAAGCAGGTGACGTTGCGCGCTTCGAAAATCACCTCGCCGACAGCATGCGGTTCGGTGGGGTAGAGGTTGCTCATCTCGCGGCCGACCATCTGCGTGATGATCTGCGCGATGTCCATGTCCACCATGGCGGTGGTTGCGATGTGCTTGCCATCGCGTATCACTGCGACGGTGTCGCACACCGCTGCCACTTCATCGAGCTTGTGCGAGATGTACACACAGGCCACGCCTTTGGCTTTGAGGTCGCGGATGATGTTGAGCAGCACCTCGATTTCCGAACGGGTCAGGGCCGAGGAGGGTTCATCCAGAATCAACAGGCGCGCTTGCTTGTTGAGCGCCTTGGCGATTTCCACCAGTTGCTGATAGCCGCCGCCGTATTGCGACACCGGCAGCGCAACGTTCATGTCCGGCACTTTGAGTTCGCGCATCAGCGCCTCGGCGCGGTGCAGCATCGCCGGGTAGTTCATGCGCCCGCCGGGCAGCGTCAGCTCGTGGCCCATAAAGATGTTCTCGGCCACCGAGAGGTCGGGCACCAGGGTTAATTCCTGGTGAATGATGACGATGCCGGCGGCCTCGGTTTCGCTGATGGACTGGGCCCGCAGCGGCTGGCCGTCCCACACAATTTCACCGTCCCAGGTGCCGTACGGGTACACCGCTGACAGCACCTTCATCAGGGTCGATTTGCCGGCACCGTTCTCGCCGCACAGGCCCAGGCATTCGCCCGGCCGCACCTTGATGTCGATGCCGTCCAACGCGTTGACACCGCCAAAGGTTTTGACGATGCCGTGCATTTGCAGCAGGTAGTCGGACATGGCGGTCACTGCCCGCCAATCTGCTCTTTGGTGTAGAAGCCGTCCTTCTCCAACAGGTCGATATTGGCTTTGGTTAACGGTGTCGGCGTGAGCAAGATGGTGTCGACTTTTTTGCTGCCGTTGTCGTATTGCGAGCTGTAGGCGGGTTTCTCGTTACGGGCCAGTTGCACCGAGAGTTTGGCGGCTTCGGTGGCGATCAGTTTGAGCGGCTTGTAGACGGTCATGGTCTGGGTGCCATCGATCACGCGCTTGATCGCGGCCAGGTCGGCATCCTGGCCGGAGATCGGCACTTTGCCCGCGAGTTTCTGCGCGGCCAGGGCCTGGATAGCGCCGCCTGCGGTAGCGTCATTGGAGGCGACAATGGCGTCGATTTTGTTGTTGTTCCGGGTCAGCGCGTTTTCGACAATGCTCAGGGCTTCGGTGGGGTTCCATTCCTTGACCCATTGCTGGCCGACAATCTTGATATCGCCCTTGTCGATGGCCGGTTGCAGCACTTTCATCTGGCCTTCGCGCAGTACTTTGGCGTTGTTGTCGGTGGGCGCGCCGCCGAGCAGGAAGTAGTTACCTTTGGGCGCCGCTTGCAACACGCCGCTGGCCTGCATTTCGCCGACTTTTTCGTTATCGAAGGAGATGTACGCGTCGATGTCGGCATTCGGGATCAAGCGGTCATAGGACACGACTTTGATCCCGGCTTTCTTGGCTTCTGTAACGGCGTTGGTCAACACCGTGGCGTTGAACGGTACGATGACGATCACGTCGACGCCGCGTGAAATCAGGTTTTCGATCTGCGAGATTTGTTTCTGCTCGTTGGCATCGGCCGATTGCACGAACACCTTGGCGTCGAGTTTTTCGGCGGCGGCGACAAAGTAGTCACGGTCACGGGACCAGCGTTCGAGGCGCAGGTCATCAATCGAAAAACCGATTTTCGGGTGCGCGGAATCCGCCATTACCGGCAGCGCGAGCAGGGACAGGGCAGTGACGAGCAAGCTGCGTTTGAACGAGTTCATGGTTGTGCGTCCTTTTATTGTTGTTGGAAAGACACTGTGTAACAACTCCAGGCTAAGGCTGTACCTGTGGCGAGCTGGCTTTTTGTGGCGAGCGGGCTTGCTCGCCACAACAGCCCGCTCATTACAGTAAGACGGCTCACTGCAGTAAGCCCGCTTTTCAGCGGTAGATAAACTGGTTCACCACGCCTTCGAGCATCTCCTGCCGGCCACTCACTGCCTGCGGGTCCAGCGCGTGCGCAAACGCGTGTTCAGCCAGCGACTCCAGGCTGAACTCACCGGCCAGTACCGCCTTGCCCAGCGGCTGGTCCCAGCCGGCATAACGCTGGTCCTTGAACTGTTGCAGGCGGTCGTTCTGCACCATCGCCGCGGCACGTTCCAGCGCCAGCGCGAGCACGTCCATGGCGGCGACGTGGCCGTGGAACAGGTCAACATCGTCGAGGCTCTGGCGGCGTACCTTGGAATCGAAATTGTAGCCGCCATTCTTGAAACCACCGGCCTTGAGGATTTCGTAGGTGGCGAGGGTCATTTCCTCGACGCTGTTGGGGAACTGGTCAGTGTCCCAGCCGTTCTGCGGGTCGCCACGGTTGGCGTCGATGCTGCCGAAAATTCCCAGCGACACCGCGGTGGCAATCTCATGATGAAAACTGTGCCCGGCCAAGGTCGCGTGGTTAGCCTCGATATTCACCTTGATCTCGTGTTCCAGGCCGTATTCATGCAGGAAGCCGAACACCGTGGCGCTGTCGTAATCGTACTGATGCTTGGTCGGCTCCTGAGGCTTGGGCTCGATCAACAGGTCGCCCTTAAAACCGATCTTGTGCTTGTGTTCCACCACCATGCGCATAAACCGCCCGAGCTGTTCGCGCTCGCGTTTGAGGTCGGTATTAAGCAGGGTTTCATAGCCTTCGCGGCCGCCCCACAGCACATAGTTGGCGCCCTTGAGGCGTTGGGTCGCGTTCATCGCGCTGAACACCTGCGCGGCGGCGTAGGCAAATACTTCAGGGTCAGGGTTACTGGCCGCCCCGGCGGCAAAACGCGGGTTACTGAAACAATTGGCAGTGCCCCAGAGCAGCCGAATGCCGGTGGTTTCCTGATGGCGCTCAAGGTGGTCGACCATCTGCGCGAAATGGTGGCGGTACTCCTTGATCGACTGGCCCTCGGGGGCCACGTCGGTGTCGTGAAAGCTGTAGTAGTCGATGCCCAGTTTGGAGAAAAACTCGAACGCCGCATCGGCCTTGCCGATCGCCAGTTTCATCGGGTCACCGCTGCGCTGCCACGGGCGCTTGAAGGTGCCCACGCCGAACATGTCCGCCCCCGGCCATACAAACGTGTGCCAATAACAGGCGGCCATGCGCAGGTGCTCGCGCATCGGTTTGCCGAGGATAATTTTGTTGGCGTCGTAATGGCGAAAGGCAAGGGGAGAGTCGCTGCTGGGGCCTTCGAAGCGAACCTTCTCGACACCGGGGAAATACGGCATGGGGCTTTCCTTATTGTTCTTGGCGGTGTCTCGATACTAGCAACGGCACGTGGGCTTGCGATTATGAAAATCACCAAGACGTAGTGCGATTTTGAACAGTCAGGTCTAGTCTGTGAGCACTGGCCCTGGATAAAAATAATGAAAACCCTACCGCCTGTTCACCGTATCGCGCTGTTGTTCAACGGCAGCAAAATCTACGACCGTGGCATCATTACCGGCATCGGCAATTACCTCAGCAGCACGCGTGTGTCGTGGGACTTGTTCCTGGAAGAAGACTTTTTGTGCCGCCTCAAAGGTATCGAACGCTGGCAGGGCGACGGTATCATTGCCGACTTCGACGACCCGCTGATCGGCGAGGCGCTGGCCGACATCAAGCTGCCGGTGGTGGCGGTGGGCGGCTCTTATCAGGATGCGCGCGCCTACCCCAAGGGCATTCCCTACGTGGCCACCGACAACCACGCGTTGATGAAGCTGGCCTACGAACACCTGATCGAAGCTGGCCTGACGCGCTTTGCCTGTTTCAGCCTGCCCGAAGCCCAAGCCAACCGCTGGGCTCAGGAGCGCGAAAAAGCCTTTCGGCGACTGCTGCAACGCGATGGCCTGTACGTTGAGGTGTATCGCGGCCTGGGCACCAGCGCACCGCTGTGGGACAGCGCGGTCGAGCAGCAAATCGCCTGGCTGCAAAGCCTGCCCAAACCCATCGGCATCATCGCCGTCACCGACGCCCGCGCCCGGCAACTGCTGCAAGCCTGCCTCACGGCCGGCATCGCGGTGCCGGAAGAAGTCGCGTTGATCGGCATCGACAATGACCCGCTGACGCGCACGCTTACGCGCGTGCCACTCAGTTCGGTGATTCAGGGCACCGAGACCATGGGCCGCACCGCCGCCGCGCTGCTGCACCAGATGCTGCACGGCAAACCCTGCGCGGGCACGCAGATACTGGTGCCGCCGGATGCGATCAATGTTCAGGCGTCCAGCGTGCATCAACCCTTGGGCAACCCTTATGTGATGCAGGCTTTGCTGTTTATCCGCCAATACGCCTGCCAGGGCATCAAGACCGCGCAAGTGGCGGCGTATGTCGGCGTGTCGCGCTCGTCGTTGGAATCGCATTTTCGCAAGGCGCGCGGTTGCAGCGTGCACGACGAAATCCTGCGCTTCAAACTCGCGGCCGCCGCCAAGGGCCTGGAAAACCATGCCCTGGCGATTGCCGACATCGCCACGCGCTGTGGCTTCAAATCGGCGCAGTACCTGCATACCGTGTTTCGGCGCGAGTTCGGCTGCACGCCGCGCGAGTATCAGCAAAGTGCCGCCAGCGTGGGTTAACCGCGCTCTGCTTTTTTGTGGGAGCGGGCTTGCTCGCGATGCAGGCACCTCGGACCATCAGGCCTGCCGAGTTGAGGCCATCGCGAGCAAGCCCGCTCCCACAGTTGAGTGCATTCTGCTTGAGAGCGTGGGGCGGCTTAAAACACCGCCTTGACCTGCAAACCCAGCACCAGCGCGTTGTCGATGTTCATGCCTGAAAATGCCCCCGGCTCGATGATGTATTGCACATCCGGGCGCAAGGTCAGCCACGGCGTAGCCTGATAGCCATAACTGAGTTCTACCAGTTGCTCGGCATTGTTCAGGTCTGGGTAGTCTGCCCCGGCGTTGAGCGCCGCCAACTCTTGCACCTCACGACTGCGCGGGTTCGGCACCGCACGGCCATAACCGAGGGCGACGGTGTCGCGCGGGCGACCTTCGAAGGGCGCGTACAGCACCACGCCCGCGCCATACCATTTGCTGAAGGGCGAGGCGGCCAGGCTTGCGCCCGAGTATTGGCCGAAGGCGTGCAGCACCCGGCCGGCGGTGGCGCTGGAAGCCCACACGGCCTGGTCAATCAGCAGGTAATGACCGCTGCGCCCGCTGACGTCCTGGTGGCTGCCGATGCGCTTTACATCGGAGCTGTCGTAGTAATAACCCAGCTTGTATTCACCCGGCAGCGTGCCCGCGTGTGTGTAGACCAGTTCGATGGGCACCACGGTGCCGGTGGTGTGTTTGGGCGTCAGGTGCCAGGCACGGCTGGCGTTGCCGTTGCTCGACGGGTCGACATTGAACGCGGCCACGCGCAGTTGCCACTGCGGCGAAAGGTCGTATTTCAGCCGTGCACCCAAACGCGCATTCGGGTAGTTGGTCCAGCCGCTGCCACCGGACATGTTCAGCGGGTGCCCGCAGAAACCGGCGTTCATGAAGTTGCACAGGATGCCGCTGTCGAGGCCGCCGAGGTCATTGCCCATCGCCATGTAGCCGAGTTTGAGGTTCAGCGCGTCGGTGAACAGCGTGCGCTCGTAACTCAGCTCGGTGAGGCGCGTGTAGAGGCCGCCGTAGTTTTCCTGAATCGGCAGGCGGTTGCCCACCAGGTCTTCGGAGGCGCTGTTGCCGCGCCGGTCGTTAATCGTCAGTTGGACGCGGTCGCCATGGTTAAACCCGTAGAGCTTGCCGAGGTCGAACTGCACCCCGAGCTTGAGGTTTTGCGAATAGCGCGCCGCGCGGTGCTGGCCGCCGTTGGCGTTGTAGGCGGTCTCGCCGCTGTAGTCGCCGGTAAAGCGGATGCCTTGCTCGTCGAGTTCGCGGCGCAGGCCGCCCCAGTCGCCGCTCAGGCGGGTGTCGTCGGCGTGTACGGGCAGGGCAGCGCCCAAGGCCAGGCCCAGCAACAGGCGCCCAATAGAGGTGTGAGAAGTGGGGTGCATGCGGGGTTTTCCAAACGCATTGGTAGCAAACGCAAAGCGCGGTGCCGGGTGGCACCGCGCGAGCAGGGGTCAGGGCAGGGCGTAGGCGATCACGTAATCGCCGCGGTCGGTGGATTGGCGCGCGCCGCCGGCGGTGATGACGATGTACTGCTTGCCGGTTTTCGGCGACACATACGTCATCGGGCCACCTTGGCTGCCCACCGGCAGGCGGGCTTTCCAGACTTCATCACCGTTGCCGCTGTTGAAGGCGCGCAGGTAGAAGTCTTGGGTGCCGGCGATGAAGATCAGGCCGCCTTGGGTCGACAAGGTGCCGCCGAGGGTCGGCAGGCCGATCTTGATCGGCAAGTGCATGCGAATCCCCAGTGGGCCGGTGTCTTCCACCGTGCCGACCGGCACTTGCCAGGCGATTTTCTGGGTCTTCATGTCGATGGCGGTGAGGGTGCCGAACGGCGGCGCCTGGCACGGAATGCCGGCCACCGAGAGGAAGCGGTTTTTGTTCACCGCATAGGGCGTGCCCTTGAGCGGTACGGCGCCCATGCCGGTGTTCAGCGCTTCACCACCGGACGCGGCGAGGGCTTTGTTCTGCGACGGCACCATCTGAATCCACAGGCCCAGGCGCATGTCGTTGACGAAGATAAAACCATGCACCGGGTCGGTGGACATACTGCCCCAGTTCATGCCGCCCAACGAGCCCGGGAAGCTCAGCGATTTATCGGTGCCAGGTGCCGTGTACAGGCCTTCGTAGCGCATGCCTTTGAAGTCGATGCGGCACAGCAACTGGTCGTACGGCGTGGCGCCCCACATGTCTGATTCAGTCAGGGTTTGCGCGCCGATCTGCGGCATGCCCACCGATTTTGGCTGCGTCAGCGAGTAGGGTTCGTTGGGGATGTTCGCGGCCTTGACCGGTACGTCCTTAACCTCGGTCAACGGCTTGCCGGTGGCGCGGTCGAGCACGTAAATCTGCCCGGCTTTGGTGCCGATCACCAGCGCAGGTACAGGCTTGTCGGCGCCTGGCGGGGTGAAATCGATCAGGCTCGGCTGCATCGGCAGGTCGAAGTCCCACAGGTCATTGTGGACGGTCTGGTATACCCACTTTTCAGCGCCGGTGGAGGCGTCCAGCGCCAGCACGGAGGCACCGTATTTATGATTGAGCTGGGTGCGTTCCACGCCGTAGATGTCGGTGGACGAGCTGCCCATCGGCAGGAAGACGGTGTTCATCAGCGGGTCATACGACATCGGCGCCCAGCTGTTTGGGGTGCTGCGCACGTAGGTCTTGTCGCCGCTCGGGGCTTGCTTGTCTTCAGGGTTGCCCGGGTCGAAGGCCCAGCGCATTTGCCCGCTGATCACGTCGAAACCACGAATCACGCCGCCCGGCATGTCGGTTTGCACGTTGTCGGCCACGCGGCCGCCAACCACCACGGTAGTGCCGGCGATCAGCGGCGCCGAGGACAGTTGGTAGTAGCTGTCCGGCACGTTACCCAAGCCGGCTTTCAAATCCACTTGGCCGTGGGTGCCGAAGTCTTCACAGAATTTGCCGGTGTCGGCATCCACTGCGATCAGGCGCGCGTCAATTGTGTTGGTCAGCAAGCGGCGCTGGCATTGCGCACCGGCGGCCACACTGGCGGCAATGATCGGCGAGCTGTTCGGTTGGCTCGGTTGGGCGAGCGGCGCGGTCGCGTCGAAATACGCCATGCCCCGGCAGCGTTGCCATACCGCCGACTTGGCGTTGACCTCGTTCTTCCACAGCTCTTTGCCGGTGTCGGCGTCCAGCGCGATCAGGTTGTTATGCGGCGTGCAGATGAACACCTTGTTGCCGATTTGCAGCGGCGTCAGCTGGTCTTCCGCGCCGTTGCCGTCGCTGATAGCCACGTCGCCGGTGTGGTAGGTCCACGCCACTTTAAGTTTATCAACGGTGTCACGATTGATCTGGTCGAGTGCGGCGAAACGGCTGCCACCTTCGGTGTTGCCGTAGTGCGCCCAGTCTTTTTGTGCATCGGCCGGGGCCACCGGCGTTACGCCTGGGCCAGCGCCGGTCGGTGCCACACTTGGGTGCGCGACGAACATGTTGCCGGCCGCCACCACCACGCCCACCGCCAACACGGCGGCAACGCCATAGGCCCCGCGCGCAGGTTTGCCGGCCAGCAGCGGATACACCAGCGCAACCACCACGCCGATGGCCGCGAACATGAACAGCCGCGAGAACAACGGCCAGAACACCAGGCCCACGTCTGCCACCGCCCAAATCGCCGTACCGACCAGGAACGCCGCGAACAGCCACGCACCCGCCGGGTTGCGTCGGGCGATCAACAGGCCGGAGACGGCCATCGCCGCACCGCCGATCAGGAAGTACCACGAGCCTCCCAGGCTGACCAGTTTGCCGCCGCCAATGGCCAGCGCGAGGCCGAGCAGGGCGATGATGACGCCCAGCCCCAGCAGCAGATATTTTGAGGCGCCAGCGGCGCGCGATGCTCTTTTCATGTCGACAGGACTCGAAGGTGAGAGGGCAAAGACGCGATTTTAGCAACATAAGTAACCAGTTAGTACATTCCGTCCTGCAACAGTCTTTTACGCTTGCGGCGATGATGCACTGCGTTCGACGTGCTCAAGACCCGCGTCTTCAAGCCCAGTGAGGCGGTGAATGCTCACCGCCTCACCGACGCGTCAGTACTTGAAGCGCCCCACCAAGCCGTTGAGTTGGCCGGAAATATCCGTCAAGCGGCCAGACCCGGTCTGCGCCGAGTGGGCAAAGCCTTCAATCAACTGCGCGTCGGCATGAATCTGCGCGATGTGCCGGTTGATCTCTTCAGCCACCTGGTGTTGCTCCTCGGCGGCCGTGGCGATCTGGGTGTTCTGGTCACGAATCGAATCCACCGAGCCGCGAATCTTGTCGAAACTGTCGCGGGCCTGCTGGATACGTTCCACGCTGGTGTGCGACACCGTCAGGCTGGCCTGCATCTGTTGGGTGACGTCTTGCGTGCGGCGGGCGAGGTTGCCGAGTAGGCTGTCGATCTCTCCGGTGGAGTCGGCGGTGCGCCGGGCCAGGGCGCGGACTTCGTCGGCAACTACGGCAAAACCACGGCCCTGGTCACCCGCACGGGCGGCCTCGATAGCGGCGTTGAGGGCCAGCAGGTTGGTCTGCTCGGCGATCGAGCGGATGGTGTCGAGGATGGTGTTGATGTTCTTGCTGTCCTGCTCCAGCAACTGCATGGTCTGCGTCGACTTTTGCAGGTCTTCGCTGAGTTTGAGCACGCTGCCGGTGGCTTCGCCGATGTGCGCTTGGCCGTCGTGCACATCGCGATAGCCTGCGTCGGCACTCGACGCGGCGGCGCTGCACGAGCGGGCCACTTCGTTGGCGGTGGCGAGCATTTCGTTGAAGGCGGTGCTCACCAGTTCCACCGCTTCACGCTGGCGCCCGGCGGCCTGGTTCATGTTGTGCGCGACGTCGCGCGTATCGGCGGCGGCCGCTTGCAGGTCGGTAGAGGCGTTGCCGATGCGCTGCACCAACTGCGCGATCATGCTCAGGAACTGGTTGAACCAGCCCGCCAGGCTGGCGGTTTCATCCTTGCCCTCGACCTTGAGCTGGCGGGTCAGGTCGCCTTCGCCTTCGGCAATCTCTTGCAAACCCTCGGCGACCCCGCGAATTGGACGCACGATGACGCGGGCGAAGCTTGCGCCGACGAGTGCAAAGATCACCGCCAGAACCGCCGCGATGGCGGCAATCAGCCAAGTGAGGCTTGAGGCTTGCGCCATCACTTCATCGCGCTTGATCAAGCCGATAAAGCGCCAGCCCAAGCCCTTGGAACTGACCACGTTGGCCATGTAGGTCACGCCATTGATGTCGACCTGAGTGACGCCGTCGCCACGCTTGGCCAGCTCGGCGTAATGCGCGCCCAGGTCGGCCAGGGGCTTGAAGTTGTGCTTGGCATCGCTGGGGTCCACCAGCACGTTGCCGTTGGCTTCCACCAGCATCAGGTAGCCGCTCTCGCCGAGCTTGATGTTGCGCACCAATTCGGTGAGTTGTTTAAGCGATACGTCCAGGCCAACCACGCCCAGTATGTTGCCGGTGGCGTCGGCGACGGTGTGCACGGTGCCGATCAGTGACACATCGTCCGGTGCCCAGTAGTAGGCGCCGGTGCGTACGGTGGTGCCGGGCGCGGCCAGAGCGGCCTGGTACCAGGGGCGTACGCGCGGGTCGTAGTTGTTGAGTTTGGTGTCGTCAGGCCAACTGGCGTAGCCGCCGTCTTTCAACCCCAAAGACAGGTAAGCGGTGCTGGGGTGGGTCTTGGCGAACTGGTCGAACATCTCCAGCAGCTCTTTATTGGTCGGCGTAAGCGCAATTTGCGCGGCGTCGGCACCGGCGTAACTCTTCAGGTCTTTGGCCGCGATAATGCGCGGGTCTTTGGCCACGTAGTCGACGTTCTGGCTGATGCCGTCGAAGAACTGCTGCATGCCATTGTCGATCTGGCGGATCTCGCGGCCACTGCTGTCGAGGAAGTTGGCCATGGCCCCCGCACGCAGGTTCAACACAACCAGCACGGCCACCAGAATAACCGGCAGGCACGCGACAGCCGCAAACGCCCACGTCAGCTTTTGCTTGATATTCATTACTTCTCCCGCAGGTATTTATAGTTATGGCAAGGGGAAACGGTTGGAGGGAGCGGCGCATGTGTTTTTTGGGTGAAGCGGTCCATGCTTACCCCGGTATATCGACCGGGGCAGCAGGCACTTGAGGCGGGAGGATGCAGTAAGGCGGGTGGTTAGCCGATGCGGTCGCTGCCCAACGCATCGCGCTGCATCGACTGCAGGTTTTTCTCGATGGTTTCGCAGATGCTTTCCATCTGGATCTGGTGTTCGCTGGAGTGAAACGGGCTTTGCAGGTCAGTGCCGATGCGTTCAATCGCCAGCAGCATAAAGCCCACCACCGTTGACGCCAGCGGCGTAAACCAACCCAGCGACTCCACCAGGCCGACCGGTACGATCAGGCAGAACAACGAAATAAACAGCCGCGGGAAATACACGTAAGGGTAGGGCAGCGGCGTGTTGGCGATGCGTTCCATGCCGCCCTGCGAGTTGGACAAGTCCACCAGAGTGGATTCGATCCGCGCCAGGCGAATGCTGTCCAAATGCCCGGCCTTGTATTCCTTGGCCAGCAGGGTCGCGGAGCCGGTGAGAATGTCGTTAGCGAAGTTATTGGTGGTGCCATTGCGGGCAAATTCTTCGGCCGGGATAAACGCGCGCACCTCGTCCGGGCACGGCTTGCGTCGTAGTTGCGCGGCCAGGCAGTTTACGTAGGCCACATGGCGGCGCAGCAGGGTGGCTTTGATCGGGTGCGCCTCGCCGTCCGGGTCATCCAGCAGCGTCAGCACCTGGCGCGCAAAACTGCGCGAGTTATTCACCATCGCGCCCCACAGGGTTCGGGCTTCCCACCAGCGGTTATAGGCGCTGCTGTTACGAAAACTGATCAGCACCACCAGCGCCGAACCCAGCAGCGTCAGGGGCATCAGCGGTAAATTGAGCTTGGAGGTCAGGAACAGCATGAAGTCCACCGTGACGGCGACATCCCACAACAATAGCCAGAACAGCGCCCAACCCACATAACCCATGGTCTTGATGATCAGGCGATACTTTTTGATGATGGCGGCTTTCAAACGAGGACCTCGCGGGGAGCGGTAAGCAAGAATACCTACACTCGGACGCTGATTTGCGGGTAAAGGTTCGCCATGCGACTGAATCGATTAAGTTGCGTGCTGTTGCTGCATACCTTGAGGCGGGTTGATAGGCAGGATCAGCGCCATGCTATGCTTAATGTGCTAATCGAGGGATTGCAGATGACTAAAACAGCCGATGTCAGTGTTGCCAACCAGGTACGCCGAATGGCCAAAGCTCACCATATCACCGCCGAACGTGATGGCATCAGCCGAATGGCTGTGGCAATCAGCGGCTTGGCTGGCGACGTTGTCGAGTTGGACGGTGTCGAGCAATTGTTGGTCAACCTTAAGCGCAAGGGCGTCCTGAGCAAATCGGAAACCCTGGCACTTCAAGGCAGTTATCTTCAAGAAAAGCGGCGCGCGTTCTATTGAATATGCACTTGAACTGGCCTCAAACACGCAACGTTTTAGAGATTACCCCGGCGATGTGATGGGCCAACTGGCGTTTGCGCACCCTTTTCTTGATGGTAATGGTCGTACGATTCTGCTCGTTTTCATGGAGCTATGTTACCGCGCCAAGTTTGCCATTGAGTGGTCAAGAACGAACAAGGATGAGTATCTTCTGGCACTTGGCGAGGAGATTCGGGAGCCATTCAAAGGGCACTTGAACAGCTACTTGAAACCCTTCGTGGTCGATATTAACCATCGTGATGAATGGCCAGGAATGATTGGCGGTATCGAAGGGCTGGACGGGCTGGATAAGGAAGGTATCACTTACGAAGATCTGGATAACCCAGAGGTTCAACAGATTTACAACACCTACAGGGCGCATTTGCTTGATCAGCCGCCTTCTGCAAAACAGGACACCTGATGTACACAGTTGGCGTAATTTCCGATACCCACGGCCTGCTGCGCCCCGAAGCCGTGGCGGCGCTGCAAGGGTGTGAACAGATCATCCATGCGGGTGACATCGGCAGCGCGGAGATTCTTCAGCATTTGGCGTGCATCGCGCCGCTGCACGTGGTGCGCGGCAATAATGACCAGGACGCGGTGTGGGCGCAGCAGGTGCCCGACCATCTGCACCTGGATGTGCACGGCTGGAATACGCTGGTGGTGCATGACATTGCCGACGTGCCTGCCTTACTTGGCCCGCAGACGCGGCTGGTGATCACCGGTCACTCGCATAAACCTTTGATTGAGTGGCGCGGCTCAGTTTTGTATGTGAACCCCGGCAGCGCGGGGCGGCGGCGCTTCAAATTGTCGGTGACGCTGGCGGTGCTTGAGGTGCTGGGCAGCTCGATCGAGCCGCGGCTTGTTTCGCTGCTCGACTGATGCAGATTTTAGCGCTGGCTGAGAATACTCTGCAGCAGCCCGGGGAAACGGCTCTCAAGCAACTCGCCGCGCAATGAATTCAGATGCGTGGTGCCCGCACTGCGGGTGTGCACCAGGCCTGCATCGCGCAGCACGCGAAAGTGGTGGGACATGCTCGATTTAGGCCGCCCGCCGTCCAACTCGCCACACGTGGCCTCGGGCACACCGGCCAAACAGCGCACGATTTCCAGGCGCACAGAGTCGCTCAACGCGTAGAGCACGCGTTCGAGAGTCAGGTCTTCAATGGCCGGGTGTTTGAAAGCTCGCATGAAATGAATCATAACAGGGGGCTATCGTTGAATACTATAGTTCGATTACCATCGAACTATCGAATCACTCACTCGCTTCTGGAGTCCACGATGTCAGCCTTGTTCGAACCGTTCAAACTCAAAGACGTTACCCTGCGCAACCGCATCGCAATCCCGCCGATGTGCCAGTACCGAGCCGACGATGGCATGGTCAACGACTGGCATCACGTTCACTTGGCAAGCATGGCCCGTGGCGGCGCCGGTTTGCTGGTGGTTGAAGCCACTGCCGTGGCCCCCGAAGGCCGCATCACCCCAGGCTGCGCCGGCATCTGGAGCGACGCACACGCCGAAGCCTTCGTGCCGATGGTCAAGGCCATCAAGGCTGCTGGCTCAGTGCCGGGCATCCAGATTGCCCACGCCGGCCGCAAAGCCAGCGCCAACCGCCCGTGGGAAGGTGATGACCACATGCCCGCGTCCGACGCGCGCAGCTGGGAAACCATCGCGCCGTCGGCGATTGCGTTTGGTGCGAACCTGCCTAACGTGCCGCGCGCCATGACCCTGGAAGACATCGCCCGCGTGCGCCAGGACTTCGTCGATGCCGCCCGCCGTGCGCGTGACGCCGGTTTTGAATGGATCGAACTGCACTTCGCCCACGGCTACCTGGGGCAGAGCTTTTTCTCCGAGCATTCCAACCAGCGTACCGATGCCTACGGTGGCAGCTTCGACAACCGCTGCCGTTTCCTGCTGGAAACCCTGGCCGCCGTGCGTGAAGTATGGCCAGAGAACCTGCCGCTGACCGCACGTTTCGGTGTGATCGAATACGACGGCCGTGACGAACAAACACTGACTGAATCCATCGAACTGGCCCGCCGTTTCAAGGCTGGCGGCTTGGACTTGCTGAGTGTCAGCGTCGGTTTCACCATTCCTGACACCAACATTCCGTGGGGCCCGGCCTTCATGGGCCCGATCGCCGAACGCGTACGTCGCGAAGCGGGCATCCCGGTCACCTCGGCGTGGGGTTTTGGTACGCCGCAGCTGGCTGAAAGCGCCCTGCAAGCCGGGCACCTTGATCTGGTTTCGGTGGGCCGCGCCCACTTGGCCGACCCGCATTGGGCGTATTTTGCAGCCAAAGAGCTGGGCGTCGACAATGCGTCCTGGACCTTGCCGGCACCTTACGCGCATTGGTTGGAACGCTATCGCTGAGGCGAGGCAACCCCAACATCAAGTCTTGTAGCCACTCTCAGGAGTGGCTTTTTTTTGGCCTGTCGAAAAAACTCAAATGAGAATACATATCAATCGTTAGGGTGTTGGTATACCCTGCGCGCCAAAATAACAGGCAGATTTGCTGCCTCCTTTGGCTTCTTGATTAGGTTCATCTTCCATGCGTCGTACCCTGGTTTCGATTTGTGTGCTTCAGGCGTTTTCCCCGTTGAGTTGGGCAGACGCCGAGCCGGTTGAAAAAGCCCCACTAGAGTTGCAAGCGACCAGCATCACCGGCACTGCCGACTATGAAACGGCCCAGGGGCCGGTGCACGGCTATCACGCCACGCGTTCGGCGAGTGCGACGCGAACTGATACGTCGATTCATGAAACGCCGCAGTCGATCAGCGTGGTGTCTCAGGCGGTGGTCGAAGACCTCGGCGCTACCCGTTTACAGGACGCGTTGGACTACGCAGGCGGCGTAGGCCGCGCGAACAACTTCGGCGGGCAGGGGCTGACCACCTTTACCGTGCGCGGCTTCACTACCGGCGAGTTCTACCGCAACGGTTTTCCAATCAACCGCGGTTACCCGAACATGCCGGACGCCAACACCATCGAGCGTCTTGAGGTGCTGCGCGGGCCTGCGACCATGCTCTACGGCCGAGGTGATCCCGGCGGTACGTTCAATGTGGTCTCCAAGCAGCCGCTGGCGCAGCGCAGCGTGACGCTGGGCAGTCAGTTGGATGACCAAGGCATGCGTCGCGGCACGCTGGACGCTTCTGGCCCACTGGATGAAGAAGGCCGCCTGGCCTACCGGCTGAACGTGGTGGGCGAGGGTGGCGAGACCTTTCGCGATCATGTGCAAACCGAACGCTACGGCGTGACGCCGGTAGTGAGCTGGCAGGCTACGGATGACACCAAGGTGATCTTCGAAGGCGACTTCATGCGTAACAATCACCCGCTGGATCGCGGGCTGACGCGTTATCCGAATCAACTCGGCAAGGCTTCGCGCGACACCTTTTGGGGTGAAAAAGACGCGGGTAAATTACACAACGACAACAACATGGCCCAATTGCGTTTCGAGCATGTGCTCAACGACAACTGGACACTCGGCGGCGGCTTTCAATGGCTTGAAGGCACCTTGCAGGGTAACGCCATCGAAGCCAACAGCCTGGCCGCCGACGGGCGCACGCTGAGTCGCAACTTCAACTACCGCAAGCTTGAGTGGACCGACAAAGACACCCAGCTCAACCTCACCGGGCATTTCGCTACCGGCGGTTTTGATCACACATTGCTGACCGGCGTAGAGTTTGAAGATTACGACTACACGTCGATCATCCAACGCTCCAGCGGCGCGGCGGGTACTTACCCCATCGACCTGTTTAACCCGGTGTATGGCCAGCCGCGCCCGACCCTCACGCGCACGCCGACCCACGACAAGGAAAACCTCAAGACCTACGCCGCGTTCGTGCAGGACCAAGTAGCGCTGACCGAACGCTTGAAAGTGCTGGCCGGTGCGCGCTTCGAGCGCTTTGAGCACGACTATGAAACCTACGTAGCCGGCGGCAAAAGCTGGCAAGCCAGCGACAATGCGCTGACCCCGCGTGTGGGCGTGATCTACGACCTTACTGACACCGTGGCGGTGTACGCCGACGCCGCGCGCTCGTTCAAGCCCAACACCGGTGCCAGCCGCCAGGGCGGTGGTTTTCAGCCGGAAAAAGGCAAGTCATACGAGGTGGGCGTGAAGTGGGAGGCCCTGGATCGAGCGCTGAGCGTGGATGCAGCGATCTATCAGATCGACAAGAGCAACGTGCTGACCACCGACCCCGTCGACTCGGCCTTCAGCGTTGCCGCAGGCCAGGTGCGCAGCCGAGGTTTTGACTTGAACATCGCCGGCAATATCACCCCGCAGTGGCGCGTTATCGGCGGCTACGCCTTTGTTGACGCAGAGGTCACCAAAGACAACAGCATTCGCGTCGGCTCGCGTTTGGCCAACATCCCGCGCAACAGCTTTAGCTTGCTTAACGTGTATGAGTTCCAGGACGGCGCGCTCAAGGGTTTGGGCCTCGGCGCGGGCAGCAAGTACGTGGCTGAGCGGGTCGGCCAAACCTCGAACACGCCGTTTTCGATGGGCGCCTACAGCGTGGTCGACCTGCTCAGCTACTACAAGGTCAACGAGCATGTGCGGCTGAACCTGGAGGTGAAGAACCTGTTCAACCGTGACTATGAAGAGGGCGCGTTCGGTAACGTGTATGCGTATCCGGGTGAACCGAGGACGGTGCAAGCAGGCATTGCCTACACGCTTTGACGCGCAGCCGACTGGCCCTGCCTTACAGCGGGGTCAGCACGTTCATCACGGTATCCAGCGCCACCCGCGTGTCATCCAGTTGCACCAGCGAGGCGTGCCGCGCGCCGAGGGCGTCACGGTTGCGAATGGCCGTGAGGATCGCCTTGTGGCGGGGCAGGCTGAGGCCCTGAATATCCGGGCGGCGGTTGGTGATGTTGATCGACTCGCGCAGCGGCAGCGACAGCATGTTGCACATGTAGGCGAGCAAGTCGTTACGGGTGGCGTCGGCAATCGCACGGTGAAAGTCCAGGTCGGCCTGTAACAGCGCATCGTGGGTCTTCGCGGTTTCCATGCCGAGGTAAGCAGCCTCGATGGTAGCGATGTCTTCGTCGGTGGCGGTGGTCGCTGCCATGGCGGCGATTTCCGGTTCGAGGATGCGCCGCACGCCGGCCAGCGTGTTGAAAAATTCACTGTGCGGCGTGGACTGCATCAACCAGGACAACACGTCCGGGTCGAGCAAATGCCACTTCAAGCGCGGCCGCACCACTGCGCCCACGCGGGGTTTGGAATACACCAGGCCCTTGGCGCTAAGCACTCGCGTTGCCTCGCGCAGCACCGAGCGGCTGACCTTGTACTCCTCGCAGAGCGTGGCCTCCATGGGCAGCCGTTCTTCGGGTTTGAAGCGGCCGGAAACGATGTGCATGCCCAAGTCCTGAACGATCTGGGCATGCATGCTCTTGCGCGGCTTGGGCGGCTGGTGATCCATAACGAAAGGCAGGCTCTGGCTAAATAGGCGGCATCATAGCATCCCAATTAGTGGGAATGACGCGGGACTTCCGCCCCACGGCAACCCACCAGAAAGTCAAAGTCGCAGCCTTGGTCCGCCTGCAGCACATGCTCGATGTACAGCTGGCGGTAGCCACCGACAATCAAGTTCTGCGGCGGTTTAAGGTCAGCCATGCGCGCCGCCAGCTCTGCGTCGGATATGTCCAGGTGCAAGCGGCCATTGGCGCAGTCGAGTTCGATCCAGTCACCTTCCTGCACCGTGGCCAACGGCCCGCCAGCAGCGGCTTCGGGTGCCACGTGCAAGACCACGGTGCCGTAGGCGGTGCCGCTCATGCGTGCGTCGGAAATACGCACCATATCCGTCACGCCCTGCGCCAGCAGTTTGGCCGGCAAGCCCATGTTGCCGACTTCGGCCATGCCTGGGTAACCCTTGGGGCCGCAGTTTTTCATGACCAGGATCGAGTTGGCATCCACCTCCAGTTCCGGGTCATTGATGCGCGCCTTGTACATGTCGAAATTCTCGAACACCACCGCGCGGCCACGGTGTTGCATCAGTTCGGCACTCGCAGCCGAGGGTTTGAGCACTGCGCCCAGCGGCGCAAGATTGCCGCGCAGCACGCAAATACCGCCGTCGGCGCGGATCGGGTTGTCGAGCGTGCGGATCACTTCGTCCTGGCCATAAATCGGCGAGTCCTTGGTGTTCTCGCCCAGGCTCTTGCCGTTCACGGTGAGTGCGTTGGGGTGCGGAATCAAGTTGGCTTCGCCCAAGCGGCGCAGCACGGCGGGCAGGCCACCGGCGTAGTAGAACTCTTCCATCAGGAAACGCCCCGACGGTTGCAGGTCGACAATCGTCGGTATGCCCCGGCCCATGCGGGTCCAGTCATCCAGGTCGAGTTCGACGCCGATGCGCCCGGCAATTGCTTTGAGGTGAATCACTGCGTTGGTCGAGCCGCCGATGGCCGCATTCACGCGGATCGCGTTTTCAAACGCCTCTTTGGTCAGAATCTTCGACAGTTTCAGATCTTCGCGCACCATCTCTACCGCGCGCATGCCGCTCATGTGCGCCAGCACGTAACGGCGCGCATCCACCGCCGGGATCGCCGCATTGTGCGGCAGCGACGTACCGAGTGCCTCGGCCATGCAGGCCATGGTCGACGCGGTGCCCATGGTGTTGCAGGTGCCCGCCGAACGCGACATGCCGCCTTCGGCTGCGAGAAAATCATCCAGGGTAATCGTGCCCGCCTTGACCTGTTCGCTGAGCTGCCACACCACCGTACCCGACCCGATGTCCTGGCCCTTGTGCTTGCCGTTGAGCATCGGCCCGCCGGTGACCACGATGGCCGGCACGTCGCAACTGGCCGCGCCCATCAGCAGCGCCGGGGTGGTTTTATCGCAGCCGGTCAGCAACACCACGCCATCGATAGGGTTGCCGCGAATCGCTTCCTCTACGTCCATGCTCGCCAGGTTGCGGGTGAGCATGGCGGTAGGGCGCAGGTTCGATTCGCCGTTGGAGAACACCGGGAATTCCACCGGGAAGCCACCCGCCTCGATCACGCCACGTTTTACATGCTCGGCGATCTGGCGGAAATGCGCGTTACACGGCGTCAGCTCTGACCAGGTATTGCAGATACCGATGATCGGTTTGCCATGGAACTGATGGTCGGCGATGCCCTGGTTCTTCATCCAGCTGCGGTACATGAAGCCGTTCTTGTCGGCGGTGCCAAACCACTGGGCGGAGCGTAGGCCGGGCTTTTTGTCAGGCATGATGGTCTCTCTTATTGTATGACTATATGATCTCTATGCCGCTAAACATAAGCGCAAAATCTTCTGTTTGGAAGTGTTGTTTGCTAAATAGTACTACTATATAGTCAATCTCATCTTCGGCATGACCCTGGCGTATTTTCGCCAGAGGCATCCCCCGAGCTTCTATAAAAACAACAATCGGAGATCGACTCCATGAGCCAGGAACTGCGGCTTATACGGCGCATTACGCTGAAACTGATTCCCTTCCTGATCTTGCTCTACCTGATCGCGTACGTGGATCGCTCGGCGGTGGGCTTTGCCAAGCTGCACATGGGCGCCGACGTCGGTATCGGTGACGCGGCGTATGGCCTGGGGGCAGGGCTGTTCTTTATCGGCTACTTTCTGTTTGAGATCCCCAGCAACCTGATGCTCGACCGTTTCGGTGCGCGGCGCTGGTTTGCGCGCATCATGCTGACCTGGGGCGCCATCACCATCGGCATGGCGTTTGTGCAGGGGCCGCACAGCTTTTACGTGATGCGTTTTCTGCTTGGCGCGGCCGAAGCCGGGTTCTTTCCGGGCGTGCTCTACTACATCACCCAGTGGTTTCCGATACGCCATCGCGGCAAGATTCTCGGGCTGTTCATCCTCTCGCAACCCATCGCAATGATGATCACCGGCCCGGTGTCCGGCGGCCTGCTGGGTATGGACGGCATACTTGGCCTGCACGGCTGGCAGTGGCTGTTTATTGTGATCGGCACCCCGGCACTGTTGTTGACCTGGCCGGTGCTGCGCTACCTGCCGGACGGCCCCAAGCAGGTCAAATGGATGAGCGAGGACGAAAAAACCTGGCTCACCGGTGAGCTGGCGAAGGACCTGCAAACCTATGGCCAAACCCGCCACGGCAACCCGCTGCATGCGCTGAAAGATACGCGTGTGTTGCTGCTGGCGTTGTTCTACCTGCCAGTTACTTTGAGCATCTATGGGCTTGGCCTGTGGCTGCCAACCCTGATCAAGCAGTTCGGCGGCAGTGACCTGACCACCGGGTTCGTGTCCGCCGTGCCGTATATCTTCGGCATCATCGGGCTGTTGATCATCCCGCGCAGCTCCGACCGTTTGAATGACCGCTATGGCCACCTCGCCGTGCTCTATGTGCTCGGCGCCATCGGCCTGTTTTTCAGTGCCTGGCTGAGTGTGCCGGTGCTGCAAATGGCGGCGCTGTGCCTGGCGGCGTTCGCACTGTTTTCCTGCACCGCGGTGTTCTGGACCTTGCCGGGGCGGTTTTTTGCCGGCGCGAGTGCGGCGGCGGGTATTGCGCTGATCAACTCGGTCGGCAACCTCGGCGGCTACATCGGCCCGTTCGTGATCGGTGCGCTCAAGGAATACACCGGCAACATGGCGTCGGGTTTGTACTTTTTGTCCGCCGTGATGGTGTTCGGGTTGCTGCTGACCGGCGTGGTCTATCGTGTGTTGGAACGCAAGCACGTATTGCCCGCCGACCAGTTTGCCGCCAGCGCGCGCGGCGCCACACGCACTTAATCGAGGAGAAGTTTCATGCGTTTAGTTCAGTTCGAATTGGCTAACGGTGAGCGTCGGGTTGGCGTTGTCGAAGGCACGCAACTGCGCGAAGTTCAGAGCGTGCAGACGGTGCGCGAGCTGGCGCTGGCCGCCATCGAGGCCGGCGTCAAACTGCAACAACAGGTTGAAAGCCTCGGCGTGGGCGATAGCCATGACTACGCTGCATTGCTGGCCGAGCTGAAAATTTTGCCGCCACTCGACCACCCGGACCCTGCGCACATGCTGATCAGCGGCACCGGCCTGACCCACTTGGGCAGCGCTTCGGCGCGCGACAAAATGCACCAGGCCGGCGATGACAGCGCGTTGACCGACACCATGCGCATCTTCAAATGGGGCGTGGAGGGCGGCAAACCTGCCAGCGGCCAGGCGGGCGTGCAACCGGAGTGGTTCTACAAGGGCGACGGCAGCACCGTGGTGCGCCCAGGCCAGGCATTCCCGGTGCCGCCGTTCGCCGACGACGCCGGTGAAGAACCGGAAATCGGCGGCCTGTACGTGATCGGCCACGACCGCAAACCCTATCGCGTGGGTTATGCGGTAGGCAACGAATTCTCCGACCACGTTATGGAACGCAAGAACTACCTTTACCTGGCCCACTCTAAATTGCGCAGTTGCAGCTACGGCCCGGAGCTGCGCGTGGGGGAGTTGCCCGAGCACCTGGCGGGCACCAGCCGCATCCTGCGTGACGGCAAGGTTATTTGGGAAAACCAGTTCCTCAGTGGCGAGGCGAATATGTGCCACAGCCTGGAAAACCTCGAATACCATCATTTCAAGTACAGTCAGTTCCTCACGCCGGGCGATGTGCACATTCATTTCTTTGGCACCGCTACGCTGTCATTCGCCGACGGTATACGTACCCAACCGGGCGATGTGTTCGAGATCAGCCAAGCCGAGTTCGGCGCACCGCTGATCAACACGGTCGGCAGCGCTGACGCGGTGTTCGAACCCGGCAATGTCATCACCCTTTAAGGAGAGCCACATGACCCAGTTACTCGGCCACAACTACATCGGCGGCCAGCGCAGCGCCAACGGCAGCGTTACCTTGCACAGCGTAGACGCAACCACCGGCGAAGCCTTGCCGCAGCATTTCTACCAGGCTACCGCCGAAGAAGTCGACGCAGCCGCCACGGCGGCTGCAGCGGCTTACCCGGCGTACCGCGCCTTGAGTGCCTCGCGCCGCGCGCAGTTCCTGGACGCGGTGGCCGACGAGCTGGACGCGCTGGGCGACGATTTTGTGGAGTTGGTGTGCCGCGAAACCGCGTTGCCCGCCGCACGTATCAAGGGCGAGCGCGGGCGTACCAGCGGCCAGATGCGTCTGTTCGCAACGGTGTTGCGTCGCGGTGATTTCTACGGCGCACGTATCGACAAAGCGCTACCTGATCGCCAGCCTCTGCCGCGCCCGGACCTGCGCCAATACCGCATCGGCCTCGGCCCGGTTGCCGTGTTCGGCGCGAGCAACTTTCCCCTGGCGTTCTCCACTGCGGGCGGCGACACCGCGGCGGCGCTGGCGGCGGGTTGCCCGGTGGTGTTCAAGGCTCACAGCGGGCATATGGCGACGGCTGAGCAGGTGGCTGACGCGATCATGCGCGCCGCCGAAGCCACCGAGATGCCGGCGGGTGTGTTCAATATGATCTTCGGCGGTGGCGTCGGTGAAGCGCTGGTCAAGCACCCGGCGATCCAGGCGGTCGGCTTTACCGGCTCGCTCAAGGGCGGCCGCGCGTTGTGCGACATGGCGGCGGCACGTGCGCAGCCGATCCCGGTATTTGCCGAAATGTCGAGCATCAACCCGGTGATCGTGTTGCCCCACGCCTTGCAGGCGCGCGCGCAAAACGTCGCCCGCGACTTGACCGCTTCGGTGGTGCAAGGCTGTGGCCAGTTCTGCACCAACCCAGGCTTGGTGATCGGTATCGCATCGCCTGAATTCAGCGCATTCACCCAACAGGTCGCCCAGTTGATCGGCGAGCAACCGGCGCAAACCATGCTCAACGCCGGCACCTTGAGCAGTTACGGCAAGGGCCTGCAAAAGCTCCTGGCGCACCCTGGCATTGAGCATTTGGCCGGTAGCACCCAAGCCGGCAGCCAGGCGCAGCCGCAGTTGTTCAAGGCCGATGCGCGCTTGCTGATCGACGGCGATGAAGTGCTGCAAGAAGAAGTGTTCGGCCCGACTACGGTGTTTGTCGAAGTCGCCGATCAGGCGCAACTCAGCGCCGCGTTGCACGGCCTGCACGGCCAACTTACGGCGACGATTATTGGCGAGCCGGCAGACTTCGAACAGTTCGCCGAACTGACCCCGCTGCTGGAACAAAAGGTCGGCCGCATCCTGCTTAACGGTTACCCAACTGGCGTTGAGGTCTGCGATTCGATGGTGCACGGCGGGCCGTACCCGGCGACGTCTGATGCGCGCGGCACGTCGGTTGGCACTTTGGCCATCGACCGCTTCCTGCGCCCTGTGTGCTTCCAGAACTACCCTGACAGCCTGCTGCCGGACGCGTTGAAAAACGCCAACCCGTTGCGTATCCAGCGGCTGGTGGCTGGCACGCCGTCGCGCGATTCGCTGTAGTACTGCTTTGAAAACACGCACCTGAAAAAAACAATAATCCAGGAGGCCATATGCCGTGTATCGCCGTTACCCCGCACCGCGCACAGTTGGGCGAAGGTCCGTTCTGGGACGCGCCCACTCAGGCGCTGTATTGGGTCAATATCATCGGCAAACAGGCGCTGCGCTGGATGGGCGGGCAGCTGCAAATCTGGCAGTTGCCCGAGCACGTCTCGGCGTTTATTCCGTGTGCCAGCGGTGACGCGCTGGTGACCTTGTGCAGCGGCGTTTACCGGCTGAACCTCGCCACCGAAGCCTTGACCTTGCTCTGCGTGGCCGACCCGCAAACGGGCAATCGTGGCAATGAAGCACGCTGCGATGCCCAGGGTCGTCTGTGGCTGGGCACCATGCAAAACAATATCGGTGAGCAGGGTCAAGACCTGCCCGTCACGCGGCGTTCCGGCGGCCTGTTTCGCATCGATGCCGATGCGCAGGTCACGCCGTTGCTGCACGGCCTGGGCATTCCCAACACCTTGCTGTGGAGCGAAGACGGCGGCCACGTGCATTTTGGCGACAGCCTGGACGGCACGCTGTATCGGCATGCGATCCAGGCCGACGGCCAACTCGGCCCGGCGCAGGTGTGGTTCGGCGCGCACGCGCGCGGCGGGCCGGACGGCTCGGCGCTGGACAGCCAAGGCTATATCTGGAACGCGCGGTGGGACGGCAGTTGCCTGCTGCGGCTGACACCTTCGGGTGAGGTCGACCGTATCATCGAACTGCCGGTCAGCCGCCCCACCAGTTGCGTATTCGGCGGCCCCAACCTCAACACCTTGTACATCACCAGCGCCGCCAGCCCACTTGATCACCCCCTGGATGGAGCGCTGTTGGCCATCGAGGTTGACGTGCCAGGCACCGCCTGTCACCGCTTTGCCGGTTAACCCCAAGACTTGAACAACAACAACAAGGAGTCACCCGTATGAATCGTCGTCGTGGTATCCGTTCCCTGTGCTGCGCCGCTGTGGCGGTATCAGCCTTAAGCTTGAGCGGCCTGTTGCTGGCCGCAGAGGAAGTGAAGATCGGTTTTCTGGTCAAGCAGGCTGAAGAGCCGTGGTTCCAGACCGAATGGGCCTTTGCCGAAAAAGCTGGCAAGGAACATGGCTTTACCGTGATCAAGATCGCCGTGCCCGATGGTGAAAAAACCCTCTCGGCCATCGACAGCCTTGCGGCCAATGGCGCCAAGGGTTTTGTCATCTGCCCGCCGGACGTGTCGCTCGGCCCGGCCATCGTCGCCAAAGCCAAGGCCAACGGCCTGAAAGTGATCGCGGTGGATGACCGTTTTGTCGATGCCAAGGGCAACTTCATGGAGGACGTGCCTTACCTGGGCATGGCCGCCTTCGAAGTGGGCCAGAAGCAGGGCGCCGCGATGGCGGCTGAAGCGAAAAAACGCGGCTGGGACTGGAAAGACACCTACGCCGTGATCAACACCTTCAACGAACTCGACACCGGCAAGAAACGCACCGACGGTTCGGTTAAATCGCTGGAAGAAGCCGGTATTCCCAAGGACCACATTCTCTTCACCGCCGCCAAGACCCTCGACGTACCCGGCAGCATGGACGCGACTAACTCGGCACTGGTCAAACTGCCCAGCGGCGCAAAAAACCTGATCATCGGCGGCATGAATGACAACACCGTGCTGGGCGGCGTACGCGCCACCGAAAGCGCAGGGTTTGCCGCTGCCAATGTGATCGGTATTGGCATCAATGGCACCGACGCCATCGGTGAACTGAAAAAGCCCAACAGCGGCTTCTTCGGCTCGATGCTGCCTAGCCCGCACATCGAGGGCTACAACACCGCGAAGATGATGTTCGACTGGGTCACCACCGGCAAAGAGCCGCCGAAGTACACCGCCATGGATGAAGTGACGCTGATTACCCGCGAGAACTTCAAGCAGGAACTGGAAAAAATCGGTTTGTGGAACTGATGGTTTTGCTTGGCGGCCCCGGCAACGGGGCCGCCTGATCGGTGTGACGAGGTGGTTATGCACGCGCAATTACAAACACATAATAATGCCGGTGCACATTTGAGTTTCAACGGCATCGGTAAAACCTTTCCCGGCGTGAAGGCGCTCGACGCCATCAGCTTCACCGCCCAGCCGGGGCAGGTGCACGCCTTGATGGGCGAGAACGGCGCAGGCAAATCGACGCTGTTGAAAATTCTTGGCGGCGCCTACATCCCCAGCAGCGGCACGTTGCAGATCGGCGAGCACACCATGGCTTTCAAATGCGCTGCCGACAGCATCGCCAGCGGCGTCGCGGTGATTCACCAGGAGCTGCACCTGGTGCCGGAAATGAGCGTGGCCGAAAACCTGTTTCTCGGGCATCTGCCGTCGCGCTTCGGCGTGGTTAATCGCGGCGTGCTGCGCAAGCAGGCGCTGGCCTGCCTCAAAGGCCTGGCGGATGAAATCGACCCCGAGGAAAAGCTCGGCCGGCTGTCACTCGGCCAGCGCCAACTGGTGGAAATCGCCAAGGCGCTGTCGCGTGGCGCGCATGTGATTGCTTTCGATGAACCGACCAGCAGCTTGTCGGCGCGCGAAATCGACCGGCTGATGGCGATCATCACGCGCCTGCGTGACGAGGGCAAAGTGGTGCTTTACGTGTCGCACCGCATGGAGGAAGTATTCCGCATCTGCGACGCCGTCACCGTGTTCAAGGACGGCCGTTACGTGCGCACCTTTGACGACATGCACGCGCTGACCCACGACCAGTTGGTCACCTGCATGGTCGGCCGCGATATTCAGGATATTTACGATTATCGCCCACGCGACCACGGCGAGGTTGCGCTCAAGGTTGAGGGTTTACTCGGCCCTGGCTTGCGTGAGCCGGTGAGTTTTGAGGTGCACAAAGGCGAGATTCTCGGCCTGTTCGGCTTGGTCGGTGCGGGGCGTACCGAGCTGTTTCGCCTGCTCAGCGGATTGGAGCGCGCGACTGCCGGCCAGTTGCACCTCTGTGGGCAACCGCTGCAACTGCGCTCACCGCGCGATGCGATCGCGGCGGGCGTGCTGCTGTGCCCGGAAGACCGCAAAAAAGAGGGCATTATTCCGCTGGCAAGCGTCGCCGAAAACATCAATATCAGTGCGCGAGGCGCGCATGCAGCGTTTGGCTGGCTGCTGCGCGAAGGCTGGGAAAAGGGCAATGCCGACCAGCAAATCAACGCGATGAAAGTTAAAACGCCAAACGCAGAGCAGAAAATCATGTACCTGTCCGGTGGCAATCAACAGAAGGCCATTTTGGGCCGTTGGCTGTCGATGCCGATGAAGGTGCTGTTGCTCGATGAGCCGACTCGGGGCATCGATATCGGCGCCAAGGCCGAGATCTACCAGATCATTCATAACCTGGCGGCCAGCGGCATTGCGGTGATCGTGGTGTCCAGCGACCTGATGGAAGTGATGGGTATTTCCGACCGCATCCTGGTGCTGTGCGAAGGCGCCCTGCGCGGCGAAGAACGCCGCGAACACGCGACTGAATCCAACTTGCTGCAGCTGGCCTTGCCGCGCGGCCCGGCGAACTGAGAGACGACTATGACGACCCAACACAACGCGTTGCCGCAGGCACGCAAACCCCTCGACCTGCGCGCGCTGCTCGACAACTGGGCGATGCTGCTGGCCGCCGTGAGTATCTTTTTACTCTGCGCCTTGCTGATCGATAACTTCCTCTCGCCGCTGAACATGCGCGGGCTCGGCCTGGCGATTTCGACGGTGGGCATCGCCGCCTGCACCATGCTGTTTTGCCTGGCGTCGGGGCATTTCGACTTGTCCGTGGGCTCGGTGATTGCCTGCGCCGGGGTGGTGGCAGCGATCGTCATGCGCGATACCGACAGCGTGATGCTGGGCATCGGCGCGGCGTTACTGATGGGGCTGATCGTGGGGCTGATCAACGGCATCGTGATCGCCAAGTTGCGCGTCAACGCGTTGATTACCACGCTGGCGACCATGCAGATCGTGCGCGGCCTGGCGTATATCTTTGCCAATGGCAAAGCGGTTGGCGTGTCGCAGGAACAGTTTTTTATTTTCGGCAACGGCCAACTGTTCGGCGTGCCCGTACCGATCCTGATCACGATTCTGTGTTTCTTGTTTTTCGGCTGGCTGCTCAACTACACCACCTACGGGCGCAACACCATGGCCATTGGCGGCAATCCCGAAGCGGCGCTGCTGGCTGGGGTGAATGTTGATCGTACGAAGATCCTGATATTCGCCATCCATGGCGTGATCGGCGCGTTGGCCGGGGTGATTCTGGCGTCGCGCATGACCTCTGGCCAGCCAATGATCGGCCAGGGTTTTGAGCTGACGGTGATTTCTGCCTGTGTGCTGGGCGGGGTGTCGTTGAGCGGCGGGGTGGGCATGATTCGGCACGTGATCGCCGGGGTGTTGATATTGGCGATTATTGAAAATGCGATGAACCTGAAGAACATCGATACCTTCTACCAATACGTGATTCGCGGTTCTATTTTGCTGTTGGCCGTGGTGATCGACCGCATGAAGCAACGCGGATAGAGTTGTGTCGCGAGCGGGCCCCTGTGGTGAGCAAGCCCGCTCGCTACACAAGCGGGCTCGCAGCCTCATCAATCAGCAGAGAATTTAAACACCGTGTGCTGAGCATACGTCTGCCCAGGGTTCAACCGCGTCGAGGCAAATTTGGGCTGGTTGGGCGCATCCGGAAAATGCTGGGTTTCCAGCGTGAAACCGCTCCAGTGCTGGTAGGTCTTGCCAGCCTTACCCTTCACCGTGCCGTCGAGGAAGTTGCTGGTGTAGAACTGCACGCCAGGCTCCGTCGTATAGAGTTGCAAGCGTCGACCAGACGCCGGGTCATGCACTTCGGCGGCCAGTTGCTTGATATTGCCTTGGGTGTCCAACGCCCAGTTGAAGTCGAACCCGCCTTGTTTTGGCTCGGCGAATTTGAGCTGCGGATGATCATCCTTGATGCGCTGGCCGATGGCGGTAGGCGTTAGAAAATCCATCGGCGTGCCCTTGACGGGGGCCAGTTCGCCGGTCGGAATCAAGGTCGCATTTACCGGCGTGTAATGGCTGGCGTGCAAGGTGGCGACTTGCTTGAGAATGTCACCGTTACCGGCGCCGGCGAGGTTGAAGTAGCTGTGGTTGGTGAGGTTGAGCACCGTCGGTTTGTCGGTGGTGGCCGTGTAATCAATGTGCAGTTCGTTTTTGTCGTTGAGGCTGTAAGTGACTTCGGTTTTCAGGTTGCCGGGGAAGCCCATCTCACCGTCTTTGGACAGGTAGCTCAGCTTCACGCCGACCGAGTCCTTGCCCTTGACCGGTTCAGCCTGCCACACGTGTTTGTCGAAACCCTGCGCGCCGCCATGCAGCGAGTTGGGGCCATCGTTGAGCGGAACCTGGTAGCGTTTACCGTCGAGTTCAAAGGCGCCGCCGGCCAGGCGATTGCCAAAGCGGCCGATGGTTGCGCCGAAAAACGCCGTACCGGCCTGGTAGCCCTGCACATCATCGAAGCCAAGTACCACGTCTTCGACTGTGCCGTTTTTGTCCGGTACTTTGAGTGACTGCAACACGCCACCGTAGGTAATCACCGTGGCTTGCATGCCATGGCTGTTGCGCAATACGTACTGCTCGACGGCGGTGCCGTCATTGGTTTTGCCGAAGGGTTTATGCTCGCTGGTGAGCCCTGCGGCGTGAGCGCCGCCGCTGGCGATCATCATGGACAAAGCGAGGCCGGACAGCAGATGCCTGGGGTGCTTCATGGTCGAACTTCCTTTTGTTGTTTTGAGTGGAATAGTTCTACTAATGTGCGATATTTTGTCGAGTAGACAGCGAATTTATAGCCTTTAACGCCGATTACGTAAAATAAAATAAGACTAATTGATCGAGGCAACCGTTATATGAGTACTGAACAGGCCGTTTATCCCGACCTCAAGGGTAAGACCGTACTGGTCTCTGGTGGTGCCTCCGGCATCGGCGAATTCATGGTGCGCGCCTTCGCCGCGCAGGGCGCCAACGTCGGTTTTGTGGACCGTGCGCAAAGCCAGGGCGAACGCTTGGCGGCGCTTTTAAGTTCGCAAGGGCATCGCGTTGAATTCGTGTGCTGCGACATCACCGATGAAATCGCCTTCAAGGCAGCCATCGAGCGTTTTGAACACTCGCTGGGCGCCATCACCGTGCTGGTCAACAACGCCGCGAATGACGTGCGTCACACCCTCGAAGAAGTCGATTCTGCGATGTTCGACCGGCTGATCGCAGTCAACCTCAAACACGCCTTTTTTGCCGCCAAGGCGGTGGTGCCGATGATGAAAAAGGCGGGCGGCGGGGCGATCATCAACCTCGGCTCGGTCGGCTGGATGATGGCGTCTGCCGGCTACCCGGTGTACGCCGCCAGCAAAGCCGCCGCGCATGGCATGACACGCGCGCTGGCGCGGGAACTCGGCCCCAGTGGCATTCGGGTCAACACCCTGGTGCCCGGCTGGGTCATGACCGAAAAACAACTGGAGATGTGGGTCGACGACGCGGCCAGGGAACTGATCAGCCGCAGCCAGTGCTTGCCCGGCAGCGTGCTGCCGGAACACATCGCCAACATGACGTTGTTCCTCGCCTCCGATGTATCAGCGATGTGTTCGGCGCAAAACTTTATTGTCGACGGCGGTTGGGTCTAGACTGCGAAGCGCTGCGCCTGCCGGCGGAACACGACTGACACTAAGGAAAAGTAAGCATGAGCGACTACGTACCCCCGAAGGTCTGGAACTGGGAGGCCGAAAACGGCGGCACTTTCGCCAGCATCAACCGGCCCATCGCTGGCGCCACGCATGAGCAAGCGCTGCCGGTCGGCAAACACCCGCTGCAACTGTATTCGCTGGCCACGCCGAACGGGCAAAAGGTCACGATCCTGCTGGAAGAACTGTTGGCCTTGGGTCACCGCGGCGCTGAGTACGATGCCTGGCTGATCAAGATCGGCGACGGTGACCAGTTCGGCAGCGGGTTTGTTGCGGTTAACCCGAATTCGAAGATTCCGGCCCTGATGGACCGCAGTGGTGATACGCCGATTCGGGTGTTTGAGTCAGGGGCGATTTTGCAGTACTTGGCGGAGAAGTTCGGGGCGTTCTTGCCGACCGAGCCGGCGGCGCGTGCCGAGTGTTTGTCGTGGTTGTTCTGGCAGATGGGCAGTGCGCCGTACCTGGGCGGTGGCTTTGGGCATTTTTATGCGTATGCGCCGAGCAAAATGGAGTACGCGATCAACCGGTTTGCGATGGAGGCCAAGCGTCAGCTGGATGTGCTGGACAAGCGCCTGGCGGTGAGTGAATACATCGCCGGTGATGCATACACCATCGCCGACATCGCCATCTGGCCGTGGTACGGCGGGCTGGTCAAAGGCCGATTGTACGACGCGGCGGAGTTTCTTGCGGTGCACGAGTACACGCATGTACAGCGCTGGGCGAACGCGATTGACGCACGCCCGGCGGTGCAGCGCGGGCGTCGGGTGAACCGGGTCTCCGGTGAACCTGCCGAGCAGTTGGCCGAGCGGCACGCGGCGAGTGATCTGGACTGAGAAGCGCTATCCTGCGTGCGGCCAGCGTGGTTTAACGGGGCGCTTCTCAGATCAAGATCACAAAGATCAAAAGCAAAAGCACGGCGGCCTGAAAGCCGACCTGAGTGGTTGAAGCAGATCAAAAGCAGTTTTGCATACACCGCAGATCTGCTTTTTTTGCTTTTTGTGGGAGGGGGCTTGCTCCCGATAGCAGTTTCACAGTTGATACATGAATTGACTGACCCACCGCCATCGGGAGCAAGCCCCCTCCCACAGTTTGACCTCATTCGGCTTAGATGATCGTTCCCACGCTCTGCGTGGTAA
>NZ_LKBR01000045.1:0-12667 GCF_002723595.1 Pseudomonas sp. ICMP 460 | reverse complement strand
GGCGACCTGGTAGCCTGGCGTGCCGACGGCACCTTGCAGTACCAGGGACGCAACGACCAGCAAGTAAAAATCCGTGGTTTCCGCATCGAACTCGGTGAAATCGAAACCCTGCTGGGCGAACACCCGCAGGTCAAGGACGTGGTGGTACTGGCGCGTGAAGACGAGCCAGGAAACAAACGTTTGGTGGCGTACTTCACGGAACGCGATGCGGTTGCAATCGAAGCACTGCGCGACCATCTGCAAGCACAGATGCCGGATTACATGGTGCCCGCCGCGTATGTACGCCTGGACAACCTGCCGCTGACCAACAACGGCAAAGTCGACCGCAAGGCGCTGCCGCTGCCGGATCAAGACGCGCTGCTCAGCCGTGGTTACGAAGCACCGCAAGGTGAAGTGGAAACCCTGCTGGCGCAGATTTGGGCCGACCTGCTCAAGGTTGAGCAAGTCGGGCGCCACGACAACTTCTTTGAACTGGGCGGCCACTCGCTGCTCTCCGTGAGTCTGATCGAGCGCATGCGTCAGGCCAGCCTCAGCGCCGACGTGCGCGTGTTGTTCAGCCAACCCACCCTGGCGGCCCTCGCGGCGGCGGTGGGCAGTGGCCGTGAAGTGAAGGTGCCGGCCAACCTGATTACGCCTGAGTGCCAGCGCATCACGCCCGAGCTGTTGCCGCTGATCAGCCTGGACCAGGCAGCCATCGAGCATATCGTTGCGCAAATACCCGGCGGCGTGGCCAACGTGCAGGATATTTACCCGTTGGCGCCGTTGCAGGAAGGCATCCTCTACCACCACATCACGGCGGAGCAGGGCGACCCGTATCTGCTGCAATCGCAGATGGCGTTCGACAGTCTTGAGCGTTTGCAACATTTTGTTCAGGCGTTGCAAGGCGTGGTCGACCGTCACGACATCCTGCGCACCGCCATCGTCTGGGAAGGGCTGAGCACCCCGGCGCAAGTGGTAGTGCGCAGCGCCAGGTTGCCGGTGGAGGAGGTCAGCCTTGACCCGGCTGACGGCGACATTTTGCGCCAACTGCACGCGCGTTTTGATGCGCGGCAGTACCGCCTGGATGTCAGCCAGGCACCGTTGATGCGCATGGCCTATGCCGTTGATGAGCGCAACGCGCGCACGGTGGCGGTGCTGTTGTTCCACCACATGGCGCTGGACCACACCGCACTGGAGGTGGTCAGTTGGGAAATGGCCGCCAGCCTGTTGGGTTCGACCGAACCGCTGGCGCCTGCGGTGCCTTACCGCAACTACGTGGCCCAGACACGCCTTGGGGCTGTCGAGCAGGAACACGAAGCGTTCTTTCGCGAGATGCTCGGCGACATCGATGAGCCGACGCTGCCGTTCGGCTTGCAGAATGTGCAGAGCGACGGCAACACCGTTGCGGAAGTCACGCACACCCTGCCGGCCGACGTGAGCCTGCGCCTGCGGGCGGCGGCGCGCACCCTCGGTGTCAGCGTGGCGAGCCTGTTCCACCTGGCCTATGCACGTGTGCTGGGTGCTGTGTCGGGCAAGCACAACGTGGTGTTCGGCACGGTATTGGTGGGGCGCATGCAGGGCGGCGAAGGGGCCGACCGCGCGCTGGGGATGTTCATCAATACCTTGCCGCTGCGCGTCGACCTCGATCAACACAGCGTGCGCGAGGGCGTGCGTGCTACCCACGCGCGCTTGTCGGCATTGCTCGGGCATGAGCATGCATCACTCTCGCTCGCGCAGCGTTGCAGTGGCGTGGTCGCGCCGTCGCCGCTGTTCAGCGCGATGCTCAATTATCGTCACAGCGCCAGTGACGGCGTGATGCACCAGACCCGTGATGCGTGGGTGGGCATCGAAACGCTGGCCAGCGAAGAACGCACCAACTACCCGCTGGCCCTGAACGTGGATGACCAAGGCGACAGCTTCCGCTTGAACGTACAGGCCGTCGCGGTGGATGCCCAGCGTGTGCTGAACTATGTGCAACAGGCCTTGCAAAACCTGGTGCACGCGCTGGAACACGCGCCGCACAGCGCGTTGCAGCAATTGGCGGTGCTACCGGCCGCAGAGCGCGAAACCTTGCTGGCGGGGTTCAACGACACCGCCCGCGATTATCCGCTGCAACAGACCCTGCACGGCCTGTTTGAGGCGCAGGTTTTACGCACGCCGGACGCCGTCGCGGTGTCGGCGGGCGCGCAACACCTGACTTATCGGCAGCTTAACGAACGCGCCAACCAGCTCGCCCATCACCTGCGCGAACACGGCGTACAGCCGGATTCACGCGTGGCGATCTGCGTCGAGCGCAGCCATCGGATGGTCACGGGCTTGCTGGCGATTCTCAAGGCGGGCGGCAGCTACGTGCCGCTGGACCCGGCCTATCCGCCGGAGCGCCTGGCCTACATGCTCGAAGACAGCGCCCCGGCGGTGGTGCTGTTGGAGGGTGCCACGCGTGATGTGCTCGGTGACATCGGCGTGCCGGTGGTGGACCTGGATCAGGTCACGTGGCAGCACCATCTTGCCAGTAACCCGAGGGTTGCCGAGTTGCGCCCGCAACACGCGGCCTACGTCATCTACACCTCCGGTTCCACCGGCAAGCCCAAGGGCGTGATCAACGAACACAGCGCGGTGGTCAACCGCCTGCTGTGGATGCAGGACGCGTACGGCCTGAATGCCAGCGATACAGTGCTGCAGAAAACCCCGTTCAGCTTCGACGTGTCGGTGTGGGAGTTCTTCTGGCCGCTGTTCACCGGCGCGCGCCTGGTCATGGCGCGCCCTGACGGCCACAAAGACCCGGCTTACCTGTGCGAGATCATCGAGGCCGAACGCGTCACCACGCTGCACTTTGTGCCGTCGATGCTCGACGTGTTCCTGGCCCACGGTGATGTCAGCCAGGCCGCCGGGCTGTTGCGCGTGATGTGCAGCGGCGAGGCGTTGCCGGGCAGTGTGGTACGCCGCTTCAAGCAGCAATTGCCGGCCAGCGGCCTGTTCAACCTTTATGGCCCCACCGAAGCCGCGGTCGACGTCAGCGCCTGGGATTGCAGCGGGCCGCTCACGCCGGACAACACGCCAATCGGCAAAGCCATCGCGAATACCCAACTGTACGTGCTGGATGAACACCTGCAACCGGTGCCGCTGGGCGTCAGCGGCGAGCTGTTTATCGGCGGCGTGCAGGTTGCCCGTGGCTACCTGAACCGTCCCCAGCTGACCGCCGAACGCTTCCTCGACGACCCGTTCAGCACTGGCCGCCTGTACCGCACCGGTGACGTGGCGCGCTTCCTGCCCGACGGCAACATTGAATACCTGGGCCGTAACGACGACCAAGTGAAGATCCGTGGCTTGCGCATCGAGCTGGGGGAAATCCAGGCGCGCCTCGGCGAATTCCCGCAGGTCAAGGAAGCCACGGTGCTCGCCCGCGAAGACGTGCCGGGCGACAAGCGTCTGGTGGCGTACTACACCGGCGAACCGGCCGAGACTGCGGCGCTGCGTGCGCACCTGCTGGCGCAATTGCCCGACTACATGGTGCCGCAGGTGTTCGTGCACCTGGCGGCGCTGCCGTTGAGCCCCAACGGCAAGCTCGACCGCAAGGCACTGCCGGCGCCGGACATGGCGGCGTTGAGCGGCCGTGAATATGAGGCGCCGGTGGGTGACACCGAAATCTCGCTGGCCACGCTGTGGGCCGAATTGTTGAACGTTGACCGGGTTGGCCGGCATGACCATTTCTTTGAACTGGGCGGCCACTCATTGCTGGCCGTCAGCCTGATCGGGCGGTTACGCCAGGAAGGCATCGATGCGAACGTCAAGGCGCTGTTCGAGCAACCCACGCTCTGGGAATACGCCGAAATTACAGAAAGAATGGAGATGGTCCTGTGAGTGTTCTCGAACTGTTGGCGACATTGAAAGAAAAAGACGTACAGCTTTCGGTCAAGGGTGATCAACTCGTTGTGCAGGGCAACAAGCAGGCGCTGAAGGAGCCCGCCGTGCTGGCGTCACTGCGTGAGCACAAAGCCGCATTGATCGCACTGATCAATGCCGGTGAGTACCACGCCGAACGCGCAGGCCAGGTCAGCATACCGCCTAACCTGATCCCCGCTGACTGCACGCACATCACCCCGGACATGCTGCCACTGGCGACGCTGGATCAACCGAGCATCGAGCGCATCGTCGCAAGCATCCCCGGCGGTGCCGCCAACGTGCAGGACATTTACCCGCTGGCGCCGCTGCAATCGGGCATCTTGTTCCATCACCTGTCCGCGCAGCAGGGTGACCCGTACGTGCTGCAGTGCATGATCGGCATGCACAACCGCGAGTGCCTGGAAGACTTCAACCAGGCCTTGCAACACGTGATCGATCGGCATGATGCGTTTCGCACTGCGGTGCTCTGGGACGGGCTGCCAGAACCCCAGCAAGTGGTGTTGCGCCACGCCCGCCTGGCGGTTGAAGAGGTGGCGCTGGACCCGGCCGATGGCGATATTCGCGAGCAATTGGAACAGCGTTTCGACACCCGGCATTACCGCCTCGACATCAGCCAGGCCCCGCTGATTCGCATTGCCTGCGCGCAAGACCCGGCCAACGGTCGCTGGCTGGCCTTGCTGATGCTTCATCACATTATTTCCGACCACGCCGCGTTGGCGGTGTTGCAGCACGAAATCCAGCAGTACCTGATGGGTCAGGCTGCGCAACTCGGCAAGCCGGTGCCGTATCGCAACTACGTGGCCCAGGCGCGCCTGGGTGTCAGCGAAGCGCAGCATGAAGCGTTTTTTCGCGAGATGCTCGGCGACGTCGACGTGCCGACACTGCCGTTGGGCCTGGCGGACGTGCAGGGCGATGGCAACGTGCTGCAAGAAGCCTCGTTGGCAGTGCCGGCAGCGCTGGGCGTGCGCCTGCGCGCTCAGGCCCGGCAGCAAGGTGTGAGCACCGCGAGCCTGTGTCACCTGGCGTGGGCGCAGGTGCTGGCGGCGGTGACCGGCAACCAGCGGGTGGTGTTCGGCACGGTGTTCCTCGGGCGGATGGACAGCGGCGAAGGCGCCGAGCATGCCCTCGGCATGCTGATCAACACGCTGCCGCTGCGCGTCGACATCGCCGAGCAAACTGCACAGGCCGCCGTCAAGGCAACCCATGCCCGGCTGACGGCCTTGCTTGGGCATGAACACGCGCCGCTGGTACTGGCACAACGTTGCAGCGCGGTCGCCGCGCCACAACCGCTATTCAGTGCGTTGCTCAACTATCGGCACAGCGCGGCGGCCGCGGCCACCGAGCAGGCACAGAGCGCCTGGCGCGGCATCGAGTTTTTCCACACCGAAGAGCGCACCAACTACCCGCTGACCCTGAGTGTCGATGAACTCAGCGACGGCTTTAGCTTCACCGTGCTGGCACTGCCGATGCTCGGCGCGCAACGTTTCTGTGCGTACATGCACGCCGCCCTTGAGCATCTGGTGCAAGCGCTGGAGCAGGGCGCGGCAGTACCTGTCAACCAACTGCCGGTGTTGCCTGCGGCTGAGCGTCAACAGGTGCTCGAAGGGTTTAACCAGACCCAGGCCGACTACTCGCGCGGGCTGACCATCCACCAGCGCATCGAGCAGCAAGTGCTGCGTAGCCCGCAGGCGCTCGCGGTGGTGTATGACGGGCAGGCGCTGTCGTATGCCGAACTCAACCAACACGCCAACCATTTGGCGTACCAACTGATCGAGCTCGGCGTGCAGCCGGATGACCGTGTGGCGATTTGCGCGCGGCGCAGCCTCGAAACGCTGGTTGGCCTGGTCGCCATTCTCAAGGCCGGCGCCGCCTATGTGCCGGTCGACCCGGCGCACCCGCTGGACCGTATCGGCTATCTGCTCGAAGACAGCGCCCCGGTTGCGGTGCTGGTTCAGCCCGATCTGGCCGAGCGTTTGCCGACCTTGCAGGTGCCGGTGCTGCCACTCGACAGCCGCCTGTTGCAACACGCAGCGCTGCACAACCCGCACATCACCGACCTGACCCCGGCGCACCTGGCGTATGTGATTTACACCTCAGGCTCCACCGGCCTGCCCAAGGGCGTGATGGTCGAGCACCAGACCCTGGAAAACCTGGTGAACTGGCATTGCGCAGCGTTTGCCCTGGAGCAGGGCAGCCACACCTCCAGCGTCGCCGGTTTCGGTTTCGACGCTATGGCTTGGGAAGTCTGGCCGGCACTGTGCGCGGGCGCAACGCTGCACTTGCCACCGGCTGCGCAAGGCAACGAAGACATTGATGCCTTACTCGCTTGGTGGCTGGCCCAGCCGCTGGACGTGAGCTTTTTGCCGACGCCGGTGGCCGAGTACGCCTTCAGCCAGAACCTGCAGCACCCGACCCTCAAGACCCTGCTGATCGGCGGCGATCGCCTGCGTCAATTCAGCCAGGCGCAGCGTTTTACCCTGGTCAACAACTACGGCCCGACCGAAGCCACGGTGGTCGCGACTTCCGGCGTGATCGAAGCCGGGCACACCTTGCACATCGGCAAACCGGTGGCCAACGCGCAGGCCTACCTGCTCGACGCGCAACTCAAACCGGTGCCGTTGGGCGTGGCCGGCGAGCTGTATGTCGGCGGCGCCGGCGTGGCGCGTGGTTACCTGAACCGCGCCGAAATGACTGCCGAACGCTTTCTTAACGACCCGTTCAGCAGCGCGCCGAACGCGCGCATGTACCGCACCGGTGACCTCGCGCGTTGGCTGCCGGACGGCAGCCTGGACTACCTGGGGCGTAACGACGACCAGGTGAAAATCCGTGGCGTGCGTATCGAGCTCGGCGAAATCGAGACCTGCCTGAGCGCACACCCCGAAGTCAAGGAAGCGGTGGTACTGGCCCGCGACGGGCGACTGATCGCCTACTTCACCGAGCGCACCGCGCTGAACATCGAGGCCCTGCGCAGCTATCTGCAGGCGCAACTGCCGGACTACATGGTGCCGGCCGCCTACGTGCGCCTGGGCAGCTTGCCGCTGACCGCCAACGGCAAGCTGGACCGCAAGGCGCTGCCGCAACCCGACCAGGAAGCACTGCTCAGCCGCGATTATGTGGCACCGCTGGGCGAGGTCGAAACCGCCTTGGCGCAGCTCTGGGCCGAGGTGCTCAAGGTTGAGCGCGTGGGGCGCCACGACCACTTTTTCGAATTGGGCGGGCATTCACTGTTGGCGGTGAGCCTGGTCAGCCGCATGCGCCAGGCGGGCTTGAACGCCGACGTGCGTGTGCTGTTCAGCCAACCGACGCTGGCGGCTTTGGCTGCGGCCGTTGGCCAAGGCCGCGAAGTCACGGTAGAACCGAACCGTATTCAACAAGGTTGCCAGCGCATTACCCCGTCGTTGCTGTCGTTGATCACACTGGACCAGGCGAGTATCGACCGGGTTGTCGACACGGTGCCGGGCGGTGCCGCCAACGTGCAGGAGATCTACCCGCTGGCACCGTTGCAGGAAGGCATTCTTTACCACCACCTCAGCGCCGAGCAGGGCGATCCGTACCTGTTGCAAGCGCGTTTCAGCTTTGCCGACGCGCAACGTTTGCAGATGTTTGTGCAGGCCTTGCAAGCCGTGATTGACCGGCATGACATCCTGCGCACGGCAATTGTGCTGGAAGGCCTCGAATCACCCGTGCAAGTGGTTTGGCGCAAGGCCGAGCTGGGCGTGCAAAGCGTGCCGCTGGACCCGGCTGATGGCGACGTGCTGGCGCAACTGGAGCAGCGTTTCGGGGCGCGTAACCACCGCCTGGCGCTGGCCAAGGCACCGCTGATGCACCTGGTGTATGCCGAGGACCCGGCCAACCAGCGTATCGCGGCGATCCTGTTGTTCCACCACATTGCCCTGGACCATACCGCGCTGGACGTGGTGAGCCAGGAAATGCAGGCCTATCTGTTGGACCCGAGCGCTGAACTGGCGGAGCCAGTGCCGTACCGCAATTACGTGGCGCAGGCGCGTTTGGGCGTCAGCGAGCAGGAGCACGAGGCGTTCTTCCGCGACGTATTGGGCGACATCGAAGAACCGACCTTGCCGTTCGGCCTGCAAGATGTGCAGGGCGACGCGCAGGCTATCGAAGAGGCGCGCCTGGCGATTGACCCGCAACTGAACCGGCGCCTGCGCAGCCAGTTGCGTCACTTGGGGGTGAGTGCCGCCAGCGTGTTTCACTTGGCGTGGGCGCAGGTCCTGGCCGGTGTGACTGGCAAGCAAAACGTGGTGTTCGGCACCGTGTTGATGGGCCGTATGCTTGGCGGTGAAGGCGCTGAGCGCGCGTTGGGCATGTTCATCAATACCTTGCCGTTGCGCATTGATGTGGACAGCCGCGATGCCCGTGCAGGTGTGCGCCAGACCCATGCGCGCCTCAGCGCATTGCTCGGCCATGAGCATGCGTCGCTGGCGCTGGCGCAACGTTGCAGCCAGGTGGCGGCGCCGTTGCCGCTGTTCAGTGCGTTGCTCAACTACCGTCATAGCCACGCCGGCAACCCCTCGACGCCGGCGCTGCAAGCCTGGCAAGGCATACAAGGGCTCGGCGGCGAAGAGCGCACCAACTACCCGCTGACCTTGAACGTTGACGAGTGGGGCGACGGTTTCAGCCTGACGGTGTTGACCCTTGCACAGGTCGGCGCACAACGCGTGTGCGGGTTTGTACAGCAGGCACTGGAACAGTTGGTGCAGGCGTTGGAGCAAGCGTGCAATACGCCGCTGCACTCACTGGCGATATTGCCTGCGGATGAGCGCGCGCAGGTCGTGGAGGGTTTTAACGCCACGGCTCGGGAGTTTCCGGCAGCGAAGACCGTGCACGCGATTTTCGAAGCAATCGCGAGCGCACAACCGGCGGCACTGGCCGTTGTGCAGGGCGAGCAACGCGTGGCCTACGCCGAGCTGAATACGCGGGCCAACCAGTTGGCGCATCACTTGATCGGTTTGGGCGTAGTGCCGGGCGACAGCGTGGCGATTTTGCTGGAGCGCTCTGTCGATTTGCTGGTTAGCCAACTGGCAATCAGCAAGTGCGCAGCGGTTTACGTGCCGTTGGACGTCAACGCGCCCGCCGACCGTCAAGGCTTTATGGTTCAGGACAGCGGGGCGCGCTGGTTACTTACGGCGACGTCGATTGACGCACCCGAGGGCGCCCATCGTCTGGACCTGGACACTCTGGACCTTGGCCACTCGCCTGATCACAACCCGGCAATCGAGCAATCAGCCGAAACAGCGGCGTACATCATGTACACCTCCGGCTCCACTGGCACGCCGAAAGGTGTATTGGTGCCGCACCGTGCAATCACGCGGCTGGTGATCAACAACGGCTACGCCGAGTTCAATGAACATGACCGCGTAGCCTTCGCTTCAAACCCGGCGTTCGACGCCAGCACCCTGGACGTATGGGCACCGCTGCTGAACGGCGGCGCGGTCATTGTCGTCGATCATGACGTGTTGCTGTCGCAACAGGCATTTGCCGATTTGCTCAGTGTTGAAGCAGTGAATGTGCTGTGGATGACGGCTGGCCTGTTTCATCAATACGCTGAGGGTTTGTTACCGATTTTCTCGGCACTGCGCTACTTGATTGTGGGCGGCGACGTGCTGGACCCAAGCGTGATCGCCCGGGTGCTCAAAGACGGCGCACCGCAACACTTGCTCAACGGCTACGGCCCGACCGAAGCCACTACGTTCTCGACTACCTATGAAATCACGCGGGCAGACGAGGGCAGCATTCCTATCGGGCGCCCGGTCGGCAACAGCCGCGCCTACGTGCTGGATGCGCGCCAGCAACCCGTGCCGGTGGGCGTCACCGGCGAGTTGTATATCGGCGGCCAAGGTGTAGCGTTGGGCTATTTGAACCGTGCAGACCTCACGGCAGAGAAATTCCTCGCCGACCCGTTCAGCGCCGCTGGCCTGATGTACCGCACCGGCGACCTGGTAGCCTGGCGTGCCGACGGCACCTTGCAGTACCAGGGACGCAACGACCAGCAAGTAAAAATCCGTGGTTTCCGCATCGAACTAGGTGAAATCGAAACCCTGCTGGGCGAACACCCGCAGGTCAGGGACGTGGTGGTGCTGGCGCGTGAAGACGAGCCAGGAAACAAACGTTTGGTAGCATATTTCACCGAGCGTGCCAACGTTGAAATCGAAGCACTGCGCGACCATCTGCAAGCGCAGTTGCCGGATTACATGGTGCCCGCCGCCTATGTGCGCCTGGACAACCTGCCGCTGACCAACAACGGCAAAGTCGACCGCAAGGTGCTGCCGCTGCCGGATCAAGACGCGCTACTCAGCCGAGGTTACGAAGCGCCACAAGGTGAAGTTGAAAACGTTCTGGCAGAAATATGGGCGGACGTACTCAAGATCGAGCGAATCGGTCGCCACGACAACTTCTTCGAACTCGGCGGCCATTCGCTGTTGGCGGTTAACCTGATCGAACGCATGCGCCAGGCCAGCCTCAGCGCCGACGTGCGTGTGCTGTTCCGCCAACCCACACTGGCGGCCCTCGCGGCGGCGGTGGGCAGTGGCCGCGAAGTGACGGTGCCGGCCAACCTGATTACGCCTGAGTGCCAGCGCATCACCCCCGAGCTGTTGCCGCTGGTCAGCCTGGACCAGGCGAGCATCGAGCATATCGTCGCGCAAGTACCCGGCGGTGCGGCGAATGTGCAGGATATTTACCCGTTGGCGCCGTTGCAGGAAGGCGTGCTCTACCACCACATCCGTGCCGAAAGCGGCGACCCGTACCTGCTGCAATCGAGCTATGGCTTTGACAACCTTGAGCGTTTCCAGGCGTTCGCCGAGGTGCTGCAGGCAGTAATCGACCGCCACGACATCTTGCGCACCAGCCTGGTCTGGGAAGGCCTGCAAAACCCGGTGCAAGTGGTCTGGCGCAAGGCCCGCCTGGCGGTCCAGGAAATGCTGCCCGACAGCTCGGGCGCGGACGTCGTGACGCAGTTACGCGAGCGCTTTGATGCGCGTCATTATCGCCTCGACCTGACCCAGGCGCCGCTGATGCGCATCCACTACGCCCACGACCAGGCCAACCAGCGTGTGGTTGCGTTGCTGATGTTCCATCACCTGGTCATGGACCACACCGCGCTGGACGTGGTGCAACAGGAAATGCGCCTGTTCCTGCTCGGGCAGGCGCAGCAACTGGGCCAGGCGGTGCCGTACCGCAATTACGTGGCGCAGGCGCGGTTGGGCAGCACGGACGCGGAGCATGAGCGGTTCTTTAGCGAGATGCTCGGCGATATCGACGAACCCACCTTGCCGTTCGGTATGCAGGACGTGCAGGGCGATGGGCATGGCGTAGGCGAAGCCACACATTTGTTGGAGGTCGGCTTGAGCCTGCGTCTGCGAGAGCAAGCGCGCCTGGCAGGCGTGAGTGCCGCCAGCCTGTTTCACCTGGCCTGGGCGCGGGTGCTGGGCAGCTTGTCGGCCCGCCAGCACGTGGTGTTCGGCACCGTGTTGCTGGGCCGCATGCAAGGCGGTGAAGGCGCCGACCGCGCGTTGGGGATGTTTATCAACACCTTGCCGCTGCGCGTGGATGTCGATGCCGCCAGCGTGCGTTCAGCGGTCAAGTCCACGCATGCGCGCCTCACGGCGTTGCTCGGGCACGAGCATGCTTCGCTGGCGTTGGCCCAGCGTTGCAGCGGCGTGCCGGCCAGCACGCCGTTGTTCAGCGCGTTGCTCAACTACCGGCACAGCGCCGTGGCGGACGCCGCCGCTGCAACGGACGAGGCGTGGCACGGCATGTACTTTTTGCATGCCGAGGAGCGCACCAACTACCCGATCACGCTGAGCGTGGATGACTTGGGTGAGCAATTTAATCTCAGTGCATTGGTGGTGTCGCCGATCGGTGCCCAACGGATGTGCGACTATCTGCTGACCACGGTGGAGCAGTTGGTGCAGGCACTTGAACAGGCGCCGAATACGCCGCTGGACCAATTGGCCGTGTTGCCGGCGGCAGAAAGCCAACAAGTGCTGGGCGAATTTAATGCGACGGCGCGTGTTTACCCCGATACGCAAGCGATTCATGCGCTATTCGAGGCGCGTGTCGCTGCCACGCCGGATGCACTGGCGGTTGTGCATGGCGAGCGGTCTGTGAGCTATGCGCAGTTGAACCTGCGCGCCAACCAACTGGCGCATCACCTGATCGGTTTGGGCGTAGTGCCGGGCGACAGCGTGGCGGTTTTGCTGGAGCGCTCTGTCGATTTGCTGGTGAGTCAGTTGGCAATCAGCAAGTGTGCAGCGGTGTATGTGCCGTTGGACGTTAACGCGCCCGCCGAGCGTCAGGGCTTCATGATTCAGGACAGCGGCGCGCATTGGTTACTCACGGCGACGTCGATTGAGGTGCCCGAGGGCGCCCATCGTCTGGACCTGGATACGCTGGACCTTAGCCAATCGCCTAATCACAACCCGGCAATCGAGCAATCAGCCGAGACAGCGGCGTACATCATGTACACCTCCGGCTCCACTGGCACGCCGAAAGGCGTATTGGTGCCGCACCGTGCAATCACGCGGCTGGTGATCAACAACGGCTACGCCGAGTTCAATGAACATGACCGCGTAGCCTTCGCTTCAAACCCGGCGTTTGACGCCAGCACGCTCGACGTGTGGGCACCGCTGCTGAATGGCGGCGCGGTCATCATCGTCGATCATGACGTGCTGCTGTCGCAACAGGCATTTGCCGATTTGCTCAGTGTTGAAGCAGTCAATGTGCTGTGGATGACGGCTGGCCTGTTTCATCAATACGCTGAGGG
>NZ_LKBR01000044.1:0-17658 GCF_002723595.1 Pseudomonas sp. ICMP 460 | reverse complement strand
CGCGGCTAAACCGGCGTCCTGCCGGTTTACCCGCTCCGTAATATCTGCGTTCGGCCATCGTGGTTTAACGGGGCGCCTTAGATCAAGATCACAATCAAAAGCAGGCGGCCCGAAAGCCGGCCCAATCTCACATGCTGAATGCGACCAAATGTGGGAGATTCTTTGGCTGAAAAAGCGGGACGCAGAGCGTCCGGAGCGGCATTACCACGCAGAGCGTGGGAACGATCATCCCTCAAGCAGAACTCGGTCAACTGTGGGAGGGGGCTTGCTCCCGATTGCGGTGGGTCAGTCAACTCATGTATCAACTGTAAAACTGCTATCGGGAGCAAGCCCCCTCCCACAGAAAGCAAAAAAAGCGGATCTACTGTGTATCAGTCAACTCATGTATCAACTGTAAAACTGCTATCGGGAGCAAGCCCCCTCCCACAGAAAGCAAAAAAAGCGGATCTACTGTGTATGCAAAATCCGCCCTTGATCTGCTTCTGATCCGCTTCAACCACTCAGGTCGGCTTTCAGGCCGCCGTGCTCTTGCTCTTGATCTGCTTTTGATCTGAGAAGCGCCCCGTTAAACCACGATGGCCGCACGCAGGCTTNCGTGGGTAACCCGGCAGGACGCCGGGTTAGCCGCGCTGGGCCAAGGATGGCCCATCGCGGCGGCCCACGGATTCAAGCCTGCGGGCGGGCATGCCGAGCCTAAGCGAGGCACCGAGTGGTGGGGCGAGAGCGTTTTGGTTACTTTTGCGCTCTATCAAAAGTGACTCGCTGTAAGAGCGAATAGCGAGGCACCGAGTGGTGGGGCGAGAGCGTTTTGGTTACTTTTGCGCTCTATCAAAAGTGACTCGCTGTAAGAGCGAAACCGATACAACCCATCACCCAAATAACAGATATATAAGAAAATCCAAAGAACACCCCAAGCCCGCTTCCCGCGCGACAGCGCTACATCAAAGATGCAGCCACACAAAGCAAAATCGCAGCGCTTATCGACGACGCTTTTCGTACAGCTTGGGCTCACCCGGTGGCCGGCTCTTGAAGCGCCGGTGCGTCCACAGGTACTGCTCGGGGCAATCACGCACCGAGGTTTCAACCCACTGGTTGATACGCAGGCAATCAACCTCGTCGCTTTCACCCGGAAAATCCGTCAACGGCGGGTGAATCACCAAGCGATAACCGCTGCCATCCGCCAGCCGCTCCTGCGTAAACGGCACCACCAACGCCTTGCCCAAACGCGCAAACTTGCTGGTGGCGGTCACCGTGGCGGCCTGCACGCCGAACAGCGGCACGAAGATACTTTGCTTGGCGCCGTAGTCCTGGTCCGGCGCATACCAGATCGCGCGGCCGGCGCGCAGCAGCTTGAGCATGCCGCGCACGTCTTCGCGCTCAACCGCCAGGGAGTCGAGGTTATGCCGCTCGCGGCCACGGCGCTGAACGAAGTCGAACAGCGGGTTGGCGTGCTCGCGGTACATGCCATCGATGGTGTGCTTCTGGCCGAGCAAGGCCGCGCCGATTTCCAGGGTGGTGAAATGCAGGGCCATGAGGATCACGCCCTTGCCATCCAACTGCGCCTGCTTGAGGTGTTCAAGGCCTTCGACATGCGCCAGGCGTGCCAGGCGCTGACGCGACCACCACCAGCTCATGGCCATTTCAAAAAACGCGATGCCGGTAGACGCGAAGTTTTCCTTGAGCAGCTTTTTACGCGCGGCCGCGGACTTTTCCGGGAAACACAGTTCCAGGTTACGCGCGGCAATGCGCCGACGGTCGCCGGCCACGTGGTACATGCCCGCGCCCAATAAACGACCAATGGTCAAAAGTGCCCGGTATGGCAATTGAGTGATCAGCCACAAGAGGCCGAGCCCCAGCCATAAGAGCCAAAAACGCGGATGAAAAAATACAGCTCGAAAACGCGGGCGATCCATTACAGATTCCGGTAAAGACAGGGCCGCGCATTCTACAACGGTTCGACTCGGCTTGCGGCCCGTGGATGTTCTCGTTATAAGTCTCGACACTTTTCGTGACAAGCCGCTTTTGCCGACCATGAGCCAAACCGAACCGCTAGACCAAGATCCCGTGTTCCAGCTGAAAGGCAGCATGCTCGCCATTACCGTGCTGGAACTGGCCCGCAATGACCTCGACGCCCTCGACCGCCAACTGGCCGCCAAGGTCGCCCTGGCGCCGAATTTTTTCAACAATGCCCCGCTGGTGCTCGCGTTGGACAAACTGCCGGCTGGCCAGGGCTTGATTGATTTGCCCGGCCTGATGCGCGTCTGCCGCTCGCATGGTTTGCGCACGCTGGCCATTCGCGCCAGCCGTATCGAAGACATCGCCGCCGCAATCGCCATTGAACTGCCCGTGTTGCCACCGTCCGGTGCGCGCGAGCGGCCGCTTGAGCAGAGCGAAGGTGAAGTGAAGAAAGCCCCGGCAAAACCGCCGGAGCCCAGCGTCAAGCCTACAAAGATCATCACCTCCCCCGTACGCGGTGGGCAACAAATTTACGCCCAGGGCGGCGACTTGGTGGTGATCGCTTCGGTCAGCCCGGGCGCGGAACTTCTGGCCGATGGCAACATCCATGTATACGGCCCTATGCGCGGTCGTGCTTTGGCCGGCATCAAGGGTGATACCAAGGCGCGTATTTTTTGTCAGCAGTTGACCGCTGAGCTAGTGTCCGTAGCAGGCCAGTACAAGGTTGCAGAAGATTTGCGCCGCGATCCGCTGTGGGGCGCCTCGGTTCAAGTCAGCCTGTCGGGCGATGTGTTGAACATCACCCGTCTTTAACGGATACTGCCGCATTTTCCAAGCATCTCTAGACTCTGATAGCACAGCGAAACCGGCAAAACTTGTGTAGGAACAACTGAAAGCTGGCGTTTCCCTACGGGAACCACATCTTTTTCCTACAGAGACTGTCCGCATGCCGCGAGTTTCAAGAGATGTTTTTCAGGGACTGAAAAGTCCTTTTTCCTTAGGGGTGAAACACCTTGGCCAAGATTCTCGTGGTTACATCCGGCAAGGGTGGTGTGGGTAAGACCACCACCAGCGCCGCTATCGGTACCGGCCTCGCTTTGCGCGGCCACAAAACAGTCATCGTCGACTTCGACGTCGGTTTGCGTAACCTCGACCTGATCATGGGCTGCGAACGCCGCGTGGTGTACGACTTCGTCAACGTGGTAAACGGCGAAGCCAACCTGCAACAGGCTTTGATCAAGGACAAGCGCCTTGAGAACCTGTACGTACTGGCCGCCAGCCAGACCCGCGACAAAGACGCGCTGACCAAGGAAGGCGTGGGCAAAGTACTCGCCGAGCTGAAAGAAACCTTCGAATACGTGGTCTGCGATTCGCCGGCTGGCATCGAAACCGGTGCGCACCTGGCGATGTACTTCGCCGACGAAGCCATCGTCGTCACCAACCCGGAAGTTTCTTCGGTACGTGACTCGGACCGCATGCTCGGCCTGCTGGCGAGCAAATCCCAGCGTGCCGAAAAAGGTGAAGACCCGATCAAGGAGCACCTGCTGCTCACTCGCTACAACCCTGAGCGCGTCAGCAATGGCGAAATGCTCGGCGTTGAGGACGTCAAAGACATCCTCGCCGTAACGTTGTTGGGCGTGATTCCGGAATCCCAGGCAGTGCTGAAGGCTTCCAACCAGGGCGTTCCGGTGATTCTTGACGACCAGAGCGACGCAGGCCAGGCGTACAGCGACGCGGTTGATCGCTTGCTGGGCAAGACCGTGGAACATCGCTTCCTCGACGTTAAGAAGAAGGGATTCTTCGAGCGTATCTTTGGAGGCAACTAAACAATGAAATTTCTCGACTTCTTTCGGGCCAACAAAAAGCCAAGTACCGCGTCGGTAGCGAAAGAGCGTCTACAGATCATCGTGGCGCACGAACGCGGCCAACGCAGCACGCCGGACTACCTGCCAGCCTTGCAAAAGGAACTGGTCGAGGTGATCCGCAAGTACGTCAATATCGGCAACGACGATGTGCATGTCGCGCTGGAAAACGACGGCAGTTGCTCGATCCTGGAACTCAATATCACCCTGCCTGATCGTTAATCGAACAGGCGGTCGCCACGGCGGCTCGGTCACCTTGATCCCGTTTCGGGAACGCGGTGAGCGAGCCGCCGTTGGCGTTTGTTACGAGGCTGTTTAATGCCGTTGTCGAATATCCATATCCTTCACCAGGACGAGGCTGTCCTGGTCGTGAACAAGCCAACCCTGCTGCTCTCGGTGCCCGGTCGCGCCGACGACAACAAGGATTGCCTGATCACCCGCCTGCAGGAAAACGGCTACCCCGAAGCGCGCATCGTGCATCGTCTGGACTGGGAAACGTCAGGGATCATCCTGCTGGCCCGCGACGCCGATAGCCATCGCGAACTGTCCCGCCAGTTTCATGACCGCGAAACCGAAAAGGCCTACACCGCGTTGGCCTGGGGCCAGCCGGCACTCGACAGCGGCAGTATCGACTTGCCCCTGCGCTACGACCCGCCGACCAAACCACGCCACGTGGTCGACCATGAATTTGGTAAACATGCGCTGACCTTCTGGAAGGTGCTGGAGCGTTGCGGCGACTGGTGCCGTGTGGAGCTGACGCCGATCACCGGGCGTTCGCACCAGCTGCGTGTGCACATGTTGTCGATCGGCCATCCGTTGCTCGGTGATGGCCTTTACGCGCATGAACAAGCCCTGGCCGCTTGGCCGCGGTTGTGCCTGCACGCGAGCATGTTGAGTTTTACGCACCCGCAGAGTGGCGAGCGTTTGCGCTTTGAGTGCCCCGCACCCTTTTGAGGTGCAAACCCCCTCTACGGTGGGAGCGGGCTTGCTCGCGATGCAGGCACCTCGGTCCAGCAGGCATACCAAGTTGATGCCATCGCGAGCAAGCCCGCTCCCACATTTGTTCTGTGCACTTCGCGCCCTCGAACGGTAAACTCCGCACATTGCTGTCTGGAGCTATTTATGCGCGAAGCGTTGAATCAAGGCCTGATCGACTTCCTCAAGGCCTCCCCTACTCCTTTTCATGCCACTGCCGCCCTCGCCCAGCGCCTGGAAGCGGCCGGTTACCAGCGTCTCGACGAACGTGAAACCTGGGCCACCGAGGCCAACGGTCGTTACTACGTCACCCGTAATGACTCCTCGATCATCGCCTTCAAACTCGGCCGCCATTCGCCGTTGCAAGGCGGCATTCGCCTGGTCGGCGCCCACACCGACAGCCCATGCTTGCGGGTTAAACCGCAACCGGAGCTGCAACGCCAGGGTTTCTGGCAATTGGGCGTCGAAGTCTACGGCGGTGCACTGCTGGCCCCATGGTTTGACCGCGACCTGTCGCTGGCCGGGCGCGTAACCTTCCGCCGCGACGGCAAGGTCGAAAGCCAGTTGATTGACTTCAAGTTGCCCATCGCCATCATTCCCAACCTGGCGATTCACCTGAACCGTGAAGCCAACCAGGGTTGGGCGATCAATGCCCAAACCGAGCTGCCGCCGATTCTCGCGCAGTTTGCCGGTGACGAGCGCGTGGACTTCCGCGCCGTGCTCACCGAGCAACTGGGCCGCGAGCACGGCTTGAACGCGGATGTGGTGCTCGACTACGAGCTGAGCTTCTACGACACGCAAAGCGCTGCGGTGATCGGCCTGAACGGCGACTTCATCGCCGGTGCGCGCCTCGACAACCTGCTGTCGTGCTACGCCGGCCTGCAAGCCTTGCTGACCAGCGAAACCGACGAAACCTGCGTGCTGGTGTGCAACGACCACGAAGAGGTCGGCTCCTGCTCGGCGTGCGGCGCTGACGGCCCGATGCTCGAACAGACGCTGCGCCGCTTGTTGCCGGAGGGTGATGAATTAGTACGCACCATTCAGAAATCACTGTTGGTGTCTGCAGACAATGCCCACGGCGTGCACCCCAATTACGCTGAAAAACACGACGCCAACCACGGTCCAAAACTCAACGCAGGCCCGGTAATCAAGGTCAACAGTAACCAGCGTTACGCCACCAACAGCGAAACCGCCGGGTTCTTCCGCCACCTGTGCATGGCCCAGGAAGTCCCGGTGCAAAGCTTTGTGGTGCGCAGTGATATGGGCTGCGGCTCGACCATCGGCCCGATCACCGCCAGCCACTTGGGCGTGCGCACCGTGGACATCGGCCTGCCGACGTTTGCCATGCACTCGATCCGTGAACTCTGCGGCAGCCACGACCTGGCGCACCTGGTGAAGGTGTTGGGCGCGTTCTACGCAAGCCGTGATTTGCCCTGAGCCCACACTAAAAAATGTGAGACGGAGCTTTTGTGGGAGCGGGCTTGCTCGCGATGCAGGCACCTCGGAGCATCAGGCACACCGAGTTGAAGCCATCGCGAGCAAGCCCGCTCCCACAGTTGATCGCGGTCGGGTGCTGTACAGGTGATCTGCGTCATCTGCACTTCCCGCAATCGGGCCTAAACTTGTCAGTATTCCGACTCCGACAAGGCCGTCGCACCATGATCTCCATGTCCTCTTTTCACACAATGCTTATCCCCATTCTGATCGGCATGTGCCTGCTGATGGTTGGCTTCAACTTTCGCGACAAGCCCGTGGCGGTGTTTGGCATGTGGATCGGCATGCTGCTGATCCTCGGCACGATGGTTTACAAGATCCTCGCCAAACTGGCGGAATGACAAATGCACTCGCATTGGGCATAGCGGCCTCGTACACTCGGTCAATTCGTCGTTTCCAAGGTTGACCGCCTCGTGCTTTCCCGTCTGTTTGCCCTGCCCTGCTACTGCCTGATCGCCCTGCTGACGCTGCTCCCGCTCACGTCCGCCCAAGCCGTGGGCTTGCCCGGTTTGCTGGGCGGCACCCACGCCTCCCAACCCCAGGCCGACGTGCCGCTGGGGCAGTCGTTGGACGAGGTGATCAAGACCCTGGAAAACGACCAGCAGCGCACCCAGTTGCTGAGCGACCTGAAAAAACTCCGCGAAGCCACGCAAAAAGCCCAACCCGCTGCCGAACAGGGCGTACTGGGTTTGATCGGCAGTACGCTGTCGGGCCTTGAGCAGCAGTTCTCCGGTGCCGACAGCCCGCTCGGGCGCTGGACCAATGAGTTTGAGCAAGCCAAGGATGAGTTCAGCGCCTTGATGCTGCCGGCCGCCGAATGGCTGCCGATCATTTTCGGTTTTGCCGTGATCCTTGCGGTGTGGAGCCTGTTGGCCGCCGCGCTGATCTGGCTCGGCCACCGCGTACGCGTGCGGTTCGGCCTGCCCGAAGAATTGCCGCAGCACCCGCGCACCTGGGACATGCTGCGCTTCGCCCTGCGCAAACTGGGGCCGTGGTTGATCGCGCTGGTGATCACGGTTTACCTCAGCTACGCGCTGCCTTCATCGCTGGGCAAATCGCTGGCGATGGTGCTGGCGTATGCACTGGTGGTCGGCACCTGCTTTTCGGCCATTTGCGTCATCGCGTTCTCCCTGCTGGACGGCCCGCATCGCCACCGCGCGCTGTATATCCTGCGGCACCAGGCGTTTCGGCCACTGTGGTGGATCGGCAGCTTCGCCGCCTTTGGCGAGGCCCTGAGCGACCCACGGCTGGTCGCGGCGCTCGGCCAGCACTTGGCCCACACAGCGGCGACCGTGGCCAATGTGATGGCAGCCTTGTCGACCGGCGTATTTATCCTGCGCTTCCGCAGGCCGATCGCCCACTTGATCCGCAACCAGCCGCTGTCTCGTCGCCTCACGCGCCGCGCCCTCAGCGACACCCTGTCGATCATCGGCACCTTCTGGTACTTGCCGGCGCTGCTGCTGGTGGGCATCTCGTTGTTCGCCACCTTCCTCTCCGCCGGCGACAGCAGCACCGCCCTGCGTCAGTCGTTGTTGTGCACGGTGTTGCTGGTGTTGTGCATGGTGATCAACGGCCTGGTGCGGCGCCACGCACTCAAGCCGCAACGCGGGCACAAACGCCACGCGCTGTATTCCGATCGCCTGAAAAGCTTCGTGTACACCCTGGCCCACCTGGCGGTGTGGTTGGTGTTTATCGAACTGGGCTTGCGCGTCTGGGGCTTGTCGCTGATTCGCTTTACCGAGGGCGACGGCCATGAAGTCAGCGTCAAGTTGTTCGGCCTCGCCGGGACGTTGCTGTTTGCCTGGCTGATCTGGATTCTCAGCGACACGGCGATCCACCATGCCCTGACCCGCTCGCGCAAAGGCCTGGCCAACGCGCGTGCGCAAACCATGATGCCGCTGATCCGCAACGTGCTGTTCGTGACCATTTTTATCATCGCCGCGATCGTCGCCCTGGCGAACATGGGCATGAACGTAACGCCGCTGCTGGCCGGTGCCGGGGTGATCGGCCTGGCCATCGGTTTTGGTGCGCAGTCACTGGTGGCGGACTTGATCACCGGTTTGTTCATCATCATCGAAGACTCGCTGGCCATCGACGACTACGTGGACGTCGGCGGCCACCTCGGCACTGTCGAAGGGCTGACCATCCGTACCGTGCGCCTGCGCGACATCGACGGCATTGTGCACACCATCCCGTTCAGCGAAATCAAGAGCATCAAGAACTACTCGCGGGAGTTCGGCTATGCGATTTTCCGGGTGGCGATTCCGTACAACATGGAGATCGACGAGGCGATCAAGCTGATGCGCGACGTTGGCCAGAAAATGCGTAACGACCCCCTGCAACGTCGCAATATCTGGTCGCCGCTGGAGATTCAGGGTGTGGAAAGTTTTGAGTCGGGCAGCGCGATTTTGCGCGCACGCTTTAAAACGGCGCCGATCAAGCAGTGGGAGGTGTCGCGGGCGTTTAACTTGTCGCTTAAGCGCCACCTGGATGAGGCGGGGCTGGATTTGGCTACGCCGCGTCTGAGTGTGCAGGTGGTGACGGCGGGCGTGGTGGGGTTGGAGAAAGAGAGCGGTGCGTGAAGTGGCGGGTTGTGGTGTTGCCAGCACAACCCCCTGTGGCTAGCGGTCTTGCAGGGTCAGCCTGCGAGGGTGGCGCCGTCCATCTTTTGGCGCAGGCTCAACGGGCGCATGTCGGTCCAGACTTCTTCGATGTAGGCCAGGCATTCTTTTTTCATGCCGCTCTTGCCCACGGTGCGCCAGCCTTCCGGCACGGCCTTGTAGTCTGGCCAAATGGAATACTGTTCTTCGTGGTTGACCACTACCTGAAACAGGATGTCGTCGCGGTCAAATACTGAGGTCATTGCGGTTCTCCGTCGCTCAAAGGCTGGCTGCGCACCACGCGCAGCGCTATATCTGTAGAAACGTACCAAGCGTGCAAAAAATTAGAGGCGGGCAACCGCTGCCGATAAGGCGCGCCCGAAGATCTCGGCCACGCGATCGATCTCGGCAGCGGTGATCACCAGCGGCGGCAAGAAACGCACGACGCTGCCATGCCGACCGCCGAGTTCCAGGATCAGCCCGCGCTTGAGGCATTCGCGCTGCACCAGCGGCGCCAGTTGGCGATGCACCGGCGGGTGGCCCTGGATGTCGAGCGGGCCCTGCGGGTCAACCAGTTCCACGCCCAGCATCAGCCCACGGCCACGAATATCGCCCAACTGCGCAAAGTCACGCTGCAAAATACGCAGGTGCTCACCGAGGCGCTCGCCCATCGCAGTGGCGTGGCTGGGCACGTCGTGTTCCTTGAGGTAGCGCATCACCGCCGAACCCGCCGCCATCGCCAGCTGATTGCCGCGAAACGTCCCGGCATGCGCGCCCGGTAACCAAGTGTCGAGCCAGTCGCGGTACACCACCACCGCCAGCGGCAAGCTGCCGCCGATGGCTTTGGACAGCACCACCACATCCGGGATGATGCCGGCGTGTTCAAAGGCAAACATCTTGCCGGTGCGGCCAAAACCACTCTGAATTTCATCGACAATCAACGCCACGCCGGCCTGCTCGGTGATACGCCGCAGGCCGCGCAGCCAGTCCAGATCAGCCGGAATCACGCCGCCCTCGCCCTGCACCACTTCAACAATCACCGCCGCCGGCAACAACACCCCGGCTTCCGGGTCGTTGAGCAGGTTTTGCAGGTAATGCAGGTTGACCTGCACGCCTTGCGCGCCGCCCAAGCCGAATGGGCAACGGTAGTCGTAGGGGTACGGCAAGAACTGCACGCCATTACTCAGCAGTGCGCCCAAAGGCTTTTTCGGCCCCAGGCTGCCCATCAGGCTCAGCGCGCCCTGGCTCATGCCGTGATAACCGCCCTGGAACGACAGCACCGTGCTGCGCCCCGTGGCGGTACGCACCAATTTCAGCGCAGCTTCGACCGCATCAGTGCCGGTGGGGCCACAGAACTGGATTTTCGCTTCGCGGGCAAGCTCGGTCGGCAACAGGCCGAACAGGTCCTGCACGAACTGGTCCTTGACCGGCGTGGTCAGGTCGAGGGTGTGCAACGGCAGCTCGTCGATCAATACCTGTTGAATCGCTTCGATCACCACCGGGTGGTTGTGGCCCAGCGCCAAAGTGCCCGCGCCGGCCAGGCAGTCGATGAAACGGCGGCCTTCCACGTCTTCCACGTAGATGCCTTTGGCGCGTTTGAGTGCCAGCGGGATGCGCCGCGGGTAGCTGCGGGCATTCGATTCCTGTTGACGTTGGCGGGCCAGCAATGGGCTTTCTTCAAACTCGTAGAGCGTTTCCGTGGGCGCCGCGGTGGTGTACACCTCGGGGGCTTCGATACGGCTGGTAGCGACTGACATCTCTCGATCCCTCAATACGCTGGTGGTGGTGACCAAACTGCTGATCCGTGTGCGTGTGTGTGGCTCAGGCGCACGGATTGATGTTTTGGAGACGTACCAGCGCTGGGGCGATTTAGGCGTTTGGTCGCTTTTGATCCGGTGCCTGCCCGAGCAGATCGTTGCCACGCTCTGAGTGGGAACGATCATGGCAACCTCACCCGGCGCGATACCGCTCGTTCAACGCGTACAAAATCGCACACGTCTCACCGTCCAGCAGCCCACGGTAATCGCTCTGCCGAAAGTGCATTTGAAACGCCCGGGTGCGCTGCTCGAATGCTTGACGATTCCAGGCCGGTTTATACCCATACCGCTGAAACGCCCGCTCTACCTCCACCTCCGGCGGCAACCCGACACAAAACCTGCGCTGATACATCGCCCGCGTCGGTTCTTCAAACCAGGCGCCCACGCCTGCCTCAAACAAGCAGCGCCACGGCAGGCGTGGCCCCGGATCGCTCTTGCGCCAATACGCCACGTCCGAATGCCCAAGCACGTCGACCGGGGCAATCTGCGGATAGCGCCCAAGCAGGTCGCGCAGCAGGGCAATCAACACATCGACCTGCTCCTGTGCGTACGCTGGAAAGGTAAATACACCGCCATCATCGCGGGCCACATTGACAATCTCGATGCCAATCGAGCGGCTATTGAGGTTGTCCCGCCCATCCCAATGGCTGACGCCGGCATGCCAGGCACGCTTATTTTCAGCCACCAGCCGGAACACCCGTAGCTCGTCATACCCGGTGGCGCGGTAACCGGCGTCATCCGGATCGGGCAGCAAATAGTGAGCGCTGACGCCGTCTTGGGTGAGGGTGCGCAGCGACGAGGCGAAGGTTGCCGCGGTGTAATGCAGGATCACCTGCCGCACGGGCTCGCCGTTGCGCTCGTTGAAATCCCTGGCGGGGAAACTGCTATCGATAACCAACATAAGAACCGTCCTTTTCAGTACAGGCCGAGTCATTCAGCCCGTTCAAACGCAAATAATTACCGCCATCCTGACGCGCTGAGCGTCAGGTGGGCGGTAGCTATTTATGAGCGTTTGAAGAAAAGTGATCAGCGCCGCAAGGGCATGCCCAAGTCGACCCGCAAGCCATCCGGCTGGCTGTCGAATTTCAATGAGCAGGAACAGCGCTGCACAATCGCCTGCACAATCGCCAGGCCCAGCCCGCAGCCTTCGCTGTTGCCATTGCGCCAGAAGCGTTGAGTCAGGTATTGCAGGTCCTCGCTGGAGATCTGCGTGCCATGGTCACGCACGCGGAACACCACCGTGTTGGCGCTGGTGAATACATTCAGTTCCACGCGCGAGTCGTGCGGGGTGTGACGAAGGGCGTTATCCAGCAAGTTACGCAGGGCGGCCACGGCCAGGGCGACCGGCATCTCCACCGGGGTTTCGGTGAGGTTGCCTGCCAGCACTAAATCTATACGGCGGTTATCACCCGCATTCGCGTCCTGTATCGCCAGCCGCGCGACTTGTTCGGCGCTCGACTGCAGGCCATCGTCGAACGACAGGCTGCCCTCCACGCGCGCCAGCAAGAGCAATTGCTCAAGGGTGCGGTGCAGGCGGTCGGCGCCCTCTTCGGCATGCGCCAGCGACTGGTCGCGGGCCGCGCCGTCGGTCATGCGCGCCACTTGCAGGTGGGTCTTGATCGCCGTCAGCGGGCTGCGCAGTTCGTGGGCGGCGTCGCCGGTGAGGCGGCGCTCACGCTCGATGGTCTTGGCGATGCGTTGCAGCAGTTGGTTCTGGGTGTCGAGCAACGGTTTCAATTCGCTGGGCAGCGGGTGAATCTGAAGCGGTTCGAGGGAGTCGGCACTGCGCCGCATCAATGCATCACGCATGCGGTTGAGCGGCAACAGGCTCTGGCCGATGCCCAGCCACAGCAGGCACAAACACCCGAGCAAGGCGACGCCGACCGGCACCGAAGCCGCCAGCAATATCGACAGGTTCAGCGCCTCGCGCTCAACCTGGCGGTCGGCGGTGGTGATCAACAGGTCGCCGCGTGACAGGGTGAAACTGCGCCAGCCCACGCCGTCGATCACCTGGTCGCGAAAACCGCTTTTGCGCGATTCCAGGCCTTCATCGGGTGTGGTGTGGCTGCGCGCCAGAATTTCGCCGCGCAAGGAGCTGACCTGACAGGCCATGCCGCCCGGCACATTCAGTTGTTCGGTGCGCAAATGCGTGCCGCCGCTGACGCTGGCCAAGCCCGGCATCTGTTCGGTCAGCCCGGCGACCATGCGTGCCGACGCCACCAGCCGCTGATCGAGCGAGAACATCATCTGGTTGCGCAAATCGTTGAGCATCCAGGCCGCCGCCAGCACCCAGATCAACACAAAGGCAGCGCCCAGCTTGAACGTCAGGCGCAGGCGCAGGCTCATCACGACAGGTGCTCTGCTTCATCCGCCGGGCCAGCATCCGCCGAACCCAGGCGATAGCCCAAGCCGCGCACGGTCTCGACGATGCCATTGCCCAGCTTGCGCCGCAGGTGGTGGATGTGCACGTTGAGGGCGTTGCTTTCCAGCTCGTCGTTAAAGCCGTACACGCTGTCCTTGAGCTGTTCGCTGGACAGCACACGGCCCTTGTTGTGCAACAGCGCCTGCAACAGCGCCTGCTCGCGACGCGACAGGTCGACCGGCTGGCCCGCCAGGAAGGTTTCGCGGCTGCTCGGGTCGTAGGCCAGTTGGCCGTGTTCGATCAGGTTAACCCGGCGCCCCGCCACACGGCGCAGCAGGGTTTGCAGGCGGGCGGCAAGTTCGCGCAGGTCGAAAGGTTTGAGCAGGTAGTCGTCGGCACCGGCTTGCAAGCCGTCAACGCGGTTGGTCACCGAGTCGCGCGCGGTGAGAATCAGCACCGGAATTTCCAAACCCTGGCTGCGCAGTTGCTGCAGCAGTTTAAGGCCGTCTTCATCGGGCAACCCGAGGTCAAGCACCATGATGTCGAACGTCGCCGCCTTGAGCATCGCCCGCGCGGCAGCGGCCGTGGCCACGCGCTCGACGGTAAAGCCCTGAGCGCCGAGCCCGGCGACGATGCCGCTGGCGATCAGTTCGTCGTCTTCACAGACCAGTACGTGCATGGTGAACCCTTCATGAAAGATGCGGGGATTAAAGGGGCTGCGGATTAAGCGCAGATTATGCCGTGAAAACAGGCGCGCTCTGTCACCGCCTTCACTTTAGAATAGCTGCCGGTTAATCATCGGTTAATCAACGCCACACATTGTGTGCCTCACTTGCATCAAACTAAGGCTTGACCATGCGGTATTTGTTTACCTTTTTGTTGGTGGTATTCGCAGGGTTTGCCCAGGCTGCGCCGGGTAATCCTTTCGAGACCAAACCCGAGTTCCTGCCGGTGGGCAAAGCCTTCACCTTTACCTCCGAGCGCCTGGAGTCCGGCGAGACCCAGCTGTATTGGCAAATTGCCGATGGTTATTACCTGTACCAACAGCGCATGAAGTTCGACGGCCTGGCCGAAAAGCCGGTATTGCCGCAGGGTGAAGCGCACAGCGATGAATTCTTCGGCGAGCAGCAAGTGTATCGCCAAGGCCTGGAAGTGAAGATTCCCGCGGGTGCCACCGGCCAGCTCAAGCTCGGTTGGCAGGGCTGCGCAGATGCTGGCCTGTGCTACCCGCCGCAGTCGATCACCGTAGATTTGGGCGGTAACCCCGCCGTTGCCGGCACAGCGCAGGCTCAGGACCAAAGCCTGGCCAGCGGCTTGCAACAGCGCAGCCTGGGTTGGAGCCTGCTGGTGTTCTTTGGCCTCGGCCTGCTGTTGGCATTCGCCCCGTGTTCACTGCCGATGCTGCCGATTCTGGCAGGCCTGGTGGTCGGCAGTGGTGCCAGCCCGCGTCGCGGGTTTGCCTTGGCCAGTAGCTACGTGGTGTGCATGGCCCTGGTGTATGCGGCGCTCGGCGTACTCGCCGCGCTGCTCGGCGGCAACCTGGCCGCACTGCTGCAAACGCCGTGGATTCTGGGCAGTTTCGCTGCGCTGTTTGTGATGCTCGCGCTGCCGATGTTCGGTTTCTTTGAGCTGCAACTGCCGGCTTTCGTGCGTGACCGCCTGGATAACGTCAGCCGCCGGCAAAGCGGCGGCAGCCTGGTGGGCGCAGGCGTGCTGGGTGCGCTGTCCGGCCTGCTGGTTGGCCCGTGCATGACCGCGCCGCTGGCCGGTGCGCTGTTGTATATCGCGCAAAGCGGCAATGCGCTGCACGGCGGGCTGATCCTGTTCGCCATGGGCATCGGCATCGGTATTCCGCTGTTGCTGCTGGTCACGGTGGGCAACCGCTTCCTGCCCAAACCGGGCACCTGGATGAACATCCTCAAGGGCATCTTCGGCTTCCTGTTCCTGGGCACGGCGGTGCTGATGATTCGCCCTGTGGTGGATCAAAGCCTGTGGCTCGGTTTGTGGGGCGCATTGGCGCTGGTGATGGCGTACTGCGGCTGGGGTCTTGCGCGTGAATACGGGCTGGCGGCCAAGCTGTTTGGCGCCATGTCTTTGGTGCTCGGCCTGTGGGGCGCGCTGCTGGTGGTGGGCGCGGCCGGTGGCAGCGACGACCTGTGGCAACCCTTGAAGGTCTACAGCGGCTCAACGCTTGCCGCTGCGCCGAGCGCCCACGACGCGTTCATCACGATCAACGACCCGGCCGAACTGCAACGCCAGCTCGACAGCGCCAAAGCCAAGGGCCAATGGGTGCTGGTGGACTACTACGCCGACTGGTGCGTGTCGTGCAAAATCATGGAAAAACAAGTGTTCGGCAAACCCGAGGTGTTGGCCGCATTGAAAGACGTGCGCCTGCTGCGCCTCGATGTCACCGACGACAACGCCGCCAGCCGCGCGCTGCTCGGCCATTACCAAGTGCCGGGGCCACCGAGTTTTGTGTGGGTCGGCCCGGACGGTGAAGAACGCCGCGCCCAGCGCATCACCGGCGAAGTGAGTGCCGACGCCTTCCTGCAACGCTGGACGCAAACCCGAGACGCGCGCTAATGCTGACCCTGACCATTGGCACCTTCGCCATCGCGCTGAATCACATCCTGCTGATCAGCGCGTTGATTCTCGCCACCGTGGTCGGCTGGCGCGTGGCCAAGCGTGGCGGTGAAAACCCGGAGTCGGTGTTGTTCAGCCTGTTCCTGCTGGGCCTGCTGGCCGCGCGCGTCAGCTTTGTGTTGATGTACTGGGACGAATACAAGCACGACCCGCTGCAAATGGTCGACCTGCGCGACGGTGGTTTTCTCGCCTGGCCCGGCGTGATTGCACTGGTACTCGGCGCGCTGGCCTACGGTTGGCGGCGCCCTGCCCTGCGCAAACCGCTGAGTGCGGCGGTGGTCACCGGGCTGGTGTTTTGGGGCATGACCAGCGTGTCCCTGAGCCTGTATGACAAGGGCTCGCAACTGCCGGACATCACGCTGCGCAACGCCAATGGCGAGGTGGTGCAACTCGCCGATTATCGCGGCGGGCCGCTGGTGATAAATCTGTGGGCCACCTGGTGCCCGCCGTGCCGCCGGGAAATGCCGGTGCTGGAGCGCGCGCAACACCTGCGGCCCGACGTGACCTTCCTGTTCGTCAACCAGGCCGAAAGCATGCAAAGCGTGAGTACCTTCCTCGCCACCCAGGGTTTGACGCTCGACAACGTGCTGTTTGACGCCAGCGGCCGCCTCGGCCAAGCCGTGGGTTCGATGGCCCTGCCGACCACGCTGTTTTACCAAGCCGATGGGCGCCTGATCAACAGCCACCTCGGTGAACTGTCCCAAGCCAGCCTGGCCCGTGCCATGGAACCCTTCGACACCGCCCCAACAAGGAAACCTACATGCCAAGCCTCCGCCACCTGCTGACCTTGCTGCCTCTGAGCCTGTTGTCACTGAGCATGGCCGCCACCCAGGCCCAGGCCGAAGACTGGCCGGCACCGATCAAACAGATCGAAGCCAAGGGCGCCAAAATCCTCGGCAAGTTCGACGCGCCCAGCGGCCTTACCGGCTACGCCGCGCAGTACCAGAACCGCGGCATGGCGCTGTACCTGACCGCCGACGGCAAAAGCGTGCTGGCCGGTAACCTCTACGACGCCCAAGGCAATGACCTGAGCAACGCGCCGCTGGAAAAACTGGTGTACGCGCCAATGGCCAAGGAAGTCTGGGCCAAGATGGAAAACAGCAATTGGATTCAGGACGGCGATAAAAACGCACCGCGCACCGTCTACCTGTTCAGCGACCCCAACTGCCCGTACTGCAACATGTTCTGGCAACAGGCGCGGCCATGGGTCAACGCCGGCAAGGTACAGTTGCGCCACGTGATGGTCGGCATCATCCGCGAAGACAGCCCCGGCAAGTCGGCCGCACTGCTCGCCGCCAAAGACCCGCAAAAAGCCCTGGAAGAACACGAATCCGCCGGCAAAGCCAGCAAACTGCAGGCACTGGACAAGATCCCGGCCGCTATCGAAGCCAAGCTTGATGCCAACATGAAGTTGATGGAGGAACTGGAGTTGTCGGCCACGCCGGCGATTTTCTACCTGGATGACAAAGGCGCGCTGCAGCAACAGCAAGGCGCGCCATCGCCTGAAAAATTGATCAAAATCATGGGGCCGAAGTAAGCAAGCCCGCTCCCACAGTTTGACCACATTCTGCTTGGGAGATTGGGTCGGCTTTCGGGCCGCCTGCTTTTGATTGTGATCTTTGTGATCTTGATCTTAGAAGCGCCCCGTTAAACCACGATGGCCGAACGCAGATGGTCGGCATCATCCGCGAAGACAGCCCCGGCAAGTCGGCCGAACTGCTCGCCGCCAAAGACCCGCAAAAAGCCCTGGAAGAACACGAAGCCGCCGGCAAAGCCAGCAAACTGCAGGCACTGGACAAGATCCCGGCTGCTATCGAAGCCAAGCTTGATGCCAACATGAAGTTGATGGAGGAACTGAAGTTGTCGGCCACGCCGGCGATTTTCTACCTGGATGACAAAGGCGCGCTGCAGCAACAGCAAGGCGCGCCATCGCCTGAAAAATTGATCAA